>NZ_BKNN01000011.1 GCF_008993995.1 Acinetobacter brisouii | reverse complement strand
AAATGATAGGTTTAGATATTCAGTATCAGACTTTTATATTTGGTCGTATTGTGTTTATAAGAAACCCATGTTATTTTTATGTCTATAGATTTTAAATTAAAAATATATTTAAAATAAAAGTTTATTAAATATATTTTGAAGTTTTGACCAGTTTTCCAACACCATCTTTACGGATGGTGTTTTTTTATCTGTGATTATTGGAAAATAATTTTGATTTGTTATATGAATCATCCGTTAAAATAATATGATGTATTTATTTAAGATTTTGGATCAATGACTAAAAATTTTCAGGCAGAAACTTATATTGTGGATGAGCAGGTGGCAGATACCGTTGCATGGCTATTACATCATCAGGATTGTTTTGATGAGTTGCATTTTGATGTGCAAAATCAGCAACTCACCGTGACACATGCAGCGGGTATAGATCAGATCCGTGCGGGTATGTATTTAACAGCCAAATATGGAATTTTAGTGACATCTTAAATCAAAGAAAAAGGCGATTTATTGAAATAAATCGCCTTTTTGATGTGAATCAGTCAGAAGTTAAACTTAAGCTGATTCAGCCATTGCATCGACAGAGAGTTGTGCGGCAGTCAGCTTTGGTTTTTCAGCGGTTAGTCCAAGTTTATTAAACAAGACTTTGTCACGACCTTCGCCAGCATTTGGTGTGGTCAGTAATTTTTCACCAGAGAATAGTGAGTTTGCACCTGCCATAAATGCCATGGCTTGATCGGTGTCAGAAAGTGATTCACGACCAGCTGAAAGACGAATATAGCTTTTAGGCATAATAATACGTGCAACAGCAATCGTGCGAAGCCACTCAGTCACTTCAAGTTTTTCAACTTCTTCAAGTGGGGTACCTTCAATTGGAACAAGCATGTTGATTGGTACAGATTCTGGGTGAAGTGGCAGGGTTGCCAATTCATGCAACAAACCAATACGGTCTTGTTTCCCTTCGCCTAAGCCCACAATACCACCACTACACACTTTTAAACCTGCATTACGGACATGATCTAGTGTATTTAAACGATCATCAAAAGTACGTGTACTGATGATGTTGCTATAGTATTCGCGAGAGGTGTCAAGGTTGTGGTTATAGTAGTCTAAACCCGCATCTCGTAAGCGCTCAGCTTGTGACTGGTTGAGCATGCCCAATGTCATACAGGTTTCCATGCCAAGCGCTTTAACTTCTTTGACCATTTCTAACACATAAGGCATGTCGCGCTCATGTGGGTTACGCCATGCAGCACCCATACAAAAACGTGAAGAACCTGCTTCTTTTGCTTCTTTTGCTTCAGAAATGACTTTTTCAACTGCAATACGCTTTTCAGCTTCTAATTTAGAATCGTAGTGTGCAGACTGAGAGCAGTATTTACAGTCTTCAGGGCATTTACCTGTTTTAATTGAAAGTAAAGTACTGACTTGAATGGTATTTGCTGGGAAATGCTCGCGGTGAACACGCTGCGCTTCAAATACCAAATCTAGAAAAGGTTGGTCATATAGCTTTTGGATTTCTTCACGAGTCCAATCGTTTCTCACGTGCATAATCGCCCTATTGTGCATCAAGTTAATAGCATGATATTAACTTGTTCAATTAAAAACAACAGGGCAAAACTTTCCAAAATATGTCTAAATATTTGTTTGCCTATCTTTTGTTAAATTAAACTTCTGAATTGCAAGATCGCTGCAAAAACCTCAGACTTAGTAGCGTAATTTTGAAGTTTGAATCAAAATTTAATCGGTCTGATTGTTCTGATTGAGTTAGCACGATGTATAGCAATTAAGAAAGTTGCTCTGAATGTGCTTTTTTCAGCTGTTGCTGAATTGCCCAGTCGACATGTGTATTCACAATCTCGTCGTGCAACATTTTACTTTGTTCTAAAGCCTCAATAATTTCAGCATGATAAGGTGCATTACCTAAACCAATGGCAACATTACGCTTGAAACTTTGAAATCCTGTGCGTCGAATTGGGCTGCCTTCAGTAGAGTGTAAAAATGTTGCTTCATCCCATGCCCATAGATCGAGTAATGAAGCCTGATCGAGTCCATGCCGAGGATGAAAGTCTTCAATCGGGGTGATTTTAGCAAAACTATTCCAAGGACAAATCAGTTGGCAGTCATCGCAACCAAAAATACGGTTACCAATGCCTTCGCGGAATTCTTCAGGAATAATGCCTTTGTACTCAATGGTTAAATAGGCAATACAGCGACGTGCATCGAGCATATAAGGCTCAACAATCGCTTGTGTTGGACAAATGTCGATACAGGCTGAACATGAACCGCAATGCGCTGTTGTCGGTGGGTCAGCAGGCAAATCAAGTGAGGTGAATAATTCACCTAATACAAAGAAAGAACCTGATTTTTTCTGAATAAGGAGCGTATGTTTGCCTGTCCAGCCCATACCCGCACTTTCATGAATAGCTTTTTCAAAAATCGGGGCAGAATCTGCAAAGGGACGGGCTTCAAAGTCACCGACACGCTCACGGATTTTTTGTGCTAAAGTTTTAAGCCGACCGCGCATGACTTTGTGATAGTCACGTCCACGCGCATAACGGGCAATAATGGCGCTATTGGGTGCAAAAGGCACATAGCGAGGTTTCGGTGTCTCCACCAAATAGCTCATTCGTACACAGATAATGCTTTGCGTCCCTGGAACCAGTAAGGTCGGATCGGCACGTTTGTCTAAATTGTCTTTTAAATAATGCATATCCCCATGATAGCCACTGTCCAGATATTTCAAGAAACGTGGCATTTCTTTGTCTTGCCGAGTAGGTTTGGCGATTACACAATCTGCAAAACCAAGCGCTAAAGCTTCGGTCTTAATCCATGCTTTTAATTCTTGTGGATCAAATTGTTGAAGTGGTATGGTGGACGGCATAACAACAAGGGGAATAGACATGCAGCAGCAAGTGTACCATAGCCGTGAAATTCAAGCATGGGAGCAGCGTTGGTTTGCTCAGAATAATAGCGGATTGGGTTTAATGAAACAGGTTGCATGGCAGAGTCATTTAAAACTCATTGAATATTTTTCAGAATCTCCAAAATCGGTAAAACGTATTGCTGTGTGGTGTGGGACGGGCAATAACGCAGGGGATGGTTATTTTATTGCGGCATATTTGGCTGAGCAGGGGTATCTGGTGGATGTCTATGCGGCTGAACGTGGCAGTTCCATTGCATTACAACAAGCCTTTGAATATTCAAAAGATAAGATTGATCATTTATATCCACATTTTAATATTGTAGATCAGTATGATGCTCATATTGATGCTTTATTTGGGATTGGTTTAAACCGTGAACTGAATCAACATTGGCAGCAAATCATTCAGCAGTTTAATCAATCTACTGGGCTTAAAATCAGTATTGATATTCCAAGTGGGTTACACGCCAATACGGGTCAGCCATTACCTTGTGCGATTAAAGCAGATCTGACCTTAACAGCATTAGGTTATAAAATAGGACTATTTACAGGGCAAGGCAAAGAATTTTCAGGACAGATTCAGCTTATTTCATTGATTCCTAAAGATGCTGAGTTAAAGGCATTCGCGCGACTATCGCCAACCACAATTTCTTTACCACCTCGTCAAGCCTTTGGTCATAAAGGGAGTTATGGTCATGTATTGGTGATTGGTGGTCATGCGGATATGGGCGGCGCTGTGATTATGGCAGCCGAGGCAGCTTTTGCAGTCGGAGCGGGAAAGGTGAGTGTGGTCTGCCATGAACGACATCATGCTGCAATACTGGCACGCTCGCCCAATGTCATGGTGCGAAATATTGAAACTTTTACGCCAGAGTTGATAGGTGAAACTTTGCAGGCAGTTGATGCCGTATGTTTTGGGATGGGGCTTGGACGGGATGATTGGTCAAAACAAGCATTTGATACATGGTTATCACCCATCTTGCAGCATTCACATTTAGAAGTTGTGCTCGATGCAGATGCTTTATGGTTTCTTGCAGAACAAGCTGTGCAATTTTCTGAAAATGTTTATTTGACTCCGCATTCGGGAGAAGCCGCTCGATTATTGGGATGCACCAGTCATGAGATTGAGCAAGATCGGGTTGCGGCAATTCATGCGCTTGCTGCCAAATTTTCAGGGCAATGGGTGCTCAAAGGCTCAGGCAGTCTGATTCTGGAAAATCAGCAACTTTGGGTATGTACCGCAGGTAATGCAGGTATGGGAACAGGTGGAATGGGCGATACTTTAGCAGGGATGGTTGCAGGATTAAAAGCACAACTGCATCAAGAGATCGCCTTGCATCAAGTTGTGACCTTACATGCTCAAGCGGGAGACCTCTTGGCTGAGCAGGGCATGCGAGGGATTCAAGCATCTCACATGCCACAGGCTGTTTATCAGATTGTGAATGCAAATTGATTTTAAATCTTTAGCGGCGGCGCGAGCTATAACGGCTACGTCCGCGCGCCATACCACCTAATGCGTTTAATACCGCAAGTTTACTCATACTGCCTGATGCGTGTGCATGACAGATTGCAGCAGCAAGGGCATCAGCTGCATCGGCTTGAGGTTGGATTTCCAGTTTTAATAGTTTCATGACCATCATTTGAACTTGTTCTTTGTCGGCAGCCCCATAACCGACCACAGACTGTTTGATTTGTCGCGCAGTATATTCAGCAACTTTCAGATCAAGATTCACTAGCGCAGCAATGGCTGCACCGCGTGCCTGTCCAAGTTTAAGTGCTGAATCAGGATTTTGTGCCATAAAAACTTGTTCAACCGCAGCTTCGGTTGGGCCATGAAATTTTACGATTCGTTCAATCCCTGCAAAAATCCGTTTAAGGCGCTCAGGCATTTCTTGGGTTTCTGTACGAATCGTCCCTGCATCGATAAATTTAAGCTGACTGCCTTGATGCTCAATAATGCCATAACCTGTCAGGCGAGAGCCGGGATCGATCCCAATAATTAATGCCATTGTCTTTACTGTGTTATATCAACATTTCTTATTATAGATGTTTTCATCTGCAACTTGTGTGGTCAGATCGGTTTGAAATAGTCTGAATCTGCTAAAGGTATAGAAAACTCACAAAATAATACGAATGATGATCAATAAATATTAGATTATATGTGGATAGAATATAAAAGGATATTTGTATGAAACGTATATTTTTAGCAGTTGGTGTTGTCTTGAGTATGTCATTGTCAGCGTGCGCCGTGTATACCCCAGCGGGAAGTGTGGTGCTTGATCCTGATCATTCACATCATGGTGACGAGGGTGGTTTTTGCCCGCCAGGACAAGCCAAGAAAGGTCGCTGCTAAATGATTTGAGATCAGTTGAGTGTTTGATCAAAGCAAAAAACTCGTATTAAGAAACGAATTTTTTATAAAAATGAACGATTATCAGTGTGTAGCACTTTAAAAATAAAAGAGTGCCCATATCTTTTAAAGTAGATTTAAATGCAAGAAACCTGATTGACTTTGAAAGGATGAATTAAAATTTCATGAACTTAATACTGGCTGTGCTAATAGGTGCAATACTTGAAGTTGCGGTATGGATTGGTGTGGCACATTTCATTAGCGGATGGTATGTGTTTTTTTGGTTTATTATCGCCTTTGTGATTGGTTTTAAGCTGTTACGTTCAAGTGCTGCAACAATTATGCCGCAATTACAGCAATTACAAATGACAGGTCAGTTGGGTCATGATCCTGTGGTGATGCGTAAAATTGCTTTATTGATTGCAGGTATTTTGTTGATGATTCCTGGTCTGATTAGCGATGTAATTGCTGTGCTTTTGGTCTTACCACCTATACAAAAACTGTTGGTGAATGCACTGATGTCTGCTATGGCAAAACGTCAGCAGGCGATGATGAATAAAATGATGGGTGGTATGATGGGCGCAGAGCAAGGCGGTGCTCAAAATCCATTTGCTGATTTGATGCGTCAAATGCAGGATATGCAGAATTATCAAGGTGGTTCACGAGATTCAAGTGTGATTGATGGTGAAGCACGCGAGGTGAATCCTGATCGTCAAAAGATTGAAATGAAAGATGTGAAAAAAAATTAAGTAGGTCGAGTACCTGATAACAAGAACCGAATCATAAGATTCAGTTTTTTATTGCTCAGATTTTTTATGCTCTGTAGGTATTTCTACTGAAGGTTGACTTGTGATCGTTGTACCTTGCGTGCTGTAACGATGTGGTTGCAGTGTAGTTTGTTGATTTTCGGAGTTTTGGTATTTGCGCTGGCGATTCGCACGTTCACGAAATCCACCCTTCATGATGAGTTTTTCCATATAAAAAAGCGACTTGGTATTTATTTGGGGAGGTTATTTTAAAACAGGCAATAGCTTAAACACTAGGGTTAATTCGATCTCTTGTATGTTGTTAGAGAAAAATACAGCGTGTAAATAATGCCAAATATTTTACTCGGAAAAGTCATTGAAATGTCTTGATGCAAGTTTATTCTGTGATTAAGATCAAAAAATAGTCTGTCATCGTGACTTCATGTAAGACAAAGGAGGTGGGTATGATGTACCAATATCGTTGTGCTTGTTGTAATCAGGTTGTGTTGGCTTCTGATATAACCTGCCCAAAGTGTGGCTCACATCATATTCGTAGCCCATTTGGCTTTTGGTTTTTTTGTTGCGTTGCATGCCTTGTGATTGCAATTGGGGTAACTTTTGGAAAGCTGTATTTAAAGCATCATCCAACAGATGAGGGGGCACCAAAACTATTACAGACTTACTCAGCTCAGGGAAAAGTCAGTCATTAAATTAAAAAAATAGCCCGCATGAAGCGAGCTATTTTGAGGAAATCTAAATGATTTGAGCTTATAAACCAGCAGCTTGACGAAGTGCTTCAGCTTTGTCCGTTTTTTCCCATGTAAATGCAGTGTCAGAACCTTGGCGACCAAAGTGACCATAAGCAGCTGTTTGCTTGTACATCGGTTGAATCAAGTTCAACATGTTGGTAATACCGTATGGACGTAAGTCAAAGTGCTCACGAACCAAAGCAATGATCAATTCATCATCTACTTTTGCGGTATTGAATGTATTGATTGAAATTGAAGTTGGTTCTGCAACACCAATGGCATAACTCACTTGAATTTCACATTTTTCAGCTAAGCCTGCCGCAACAATATTTTTTGCCACATAACGACCCGCATATGCCGCAGAACGGTCAACTTTAGATGGATCTTTACCAGAGAAGGCACCACCACCGTGACGTGCCATACCGCCGTAAGTATCGACAATAATTTTACGACCCGTCAAACCACAGTCACCGACAGGGCCACCGATCACAAACATGCCTGTTGGGTTGATATGGAATTTGGTGCCCGCATGGAACATTTCAGCAGGAATGATTTTTTTCACGATTTCTTCGATCACAGCTTCTTTTAAGTTGGCTTGTGAAATCTCAGGATCATGTTGAGTTGAAAGAACCACTGCATCTAGACGAACAGGTTTGCCATTTTCATAAGCAAAAGTCACTTGGCTTTTCGCATCTGGACGTAACCAAGGCAGTGTGCCGTCACGACGTAATTCTGCCTGACGTTCCATTAAACGGTGAGCATAAGAAATCGGTGCAGGCATAAGCACATCAGTTTCGCGGCTAGCATAACCGAACATTAAGCCTTGGTCACCTGCACCTTGATCTTCAGGTTTTTGGCGGTCAACACCTTGTGCAATTTCAGGAGACTGTTTACCAATCATGTTGATCACGGCACACGTTGAACCATCAAAACCAAGGTCTGAATGGTGATAACCGATACCGTTTACAGTTTTACGTACAATTGCTTCAACATCGACATTGGCAGTGGTTGTGATTTCACCCGCAAGAACAACTGCACCCGTTTTTACTAATGTTTCACAAGCAACCCGTGCGTATGGGTCTTCTCTTAAAATTGCATCCAAAATAGCATCACTGATTTGGTCAGCCATTTTATCTGGATGACCTTCGCTTACAGATTCCGAAGTAAAAACAGCGTACTCGCGCATGAAAGTCCTATCACAGTAAATTTAACGACGCGATATGTTACCTCGCCTAGCACGATACGACTAGAGAAACCTGATTAAATTGAATAAATTTCTTGCAAAATAGCTTTCTTTTTACTGATATTCAGCATTTAGAAAACTGATAAGTTATTTGAAAATATTTAGGAAATTATGATTTTAGAATAAATACAGCAATCTAGAGCTGCTGAATGAATAAACAGGGTTTTTAAGCGATTGTATGTAATCTGAGTGAATCACTAAAGAATTTTACAGGATTTGTTTAAATCATCGGCAATAGGCTTTACCCATCTTCATTTTTTTAAGACAATAGTCGAGTCTTGAATATAGTATTCACCTATTTTTCTTTAAACATTCGATTTTGAGATTTTGACCTATGACAACCCCTTTAAATGAACGTCGAATTGCAAATGCAATCCGTGTACTTGCAATGGATGCAGTGCAACAAGCCAATTCAGGGCATCCTGGTGCGCCAATGGGGATGGCAGATATCGCTGATGTCGTTTGGCGTGAATTTTTAAGTCACAATCCAACAAACCCACAATGGGCGAACCGCGACCGTTTTGTATTGTCAAATGGTCATGGTTCTATGTTGCATTATGCATTGCTACATTTAACAGGTTACGATCTTTCAATTGAAGATTTAAAACAATTTCGTCAGTTGCATTCACGCACACCGGGTCACCCTGAATTTGGTTATGCACCAGGTGTTGAAACGACAACAGGTCCTTTGGGTCAAGGGATTGCCAATGCGGTTGGTTTCGCGCTAGCAGAAAAAACTTTAGCTGCTCAATTCAACAAAGATGATTTAACCGTTGTTGATCACTTCACTTACTGTTTCTTGGGCGATGGCTGCTTAATGGAAGGTATTTCGCATGAAGTATGTTCTTTGGCAGGTACCTTGCAACTGGGTAAATTGATTGCATATTACGATGACAACGGCATTTCAATTGATGGTGAAGTTGAAGGCTGGTTCTCTGACGATACAGAACAACGTTTCAAAGCTTACGGTTGGCAAGTTCTACGTGTCGACGGTCACGACGCTGCTGCAATCCGTCAAGCAACTGTTGAGGCGAAAGCTGAAACCAATAAACCAACGCTGATTATCTGTAAAACCATTATTGGTTTAGGTTCACCAAACAAACAAGGTAAAGAAGATTGCCACGGTGCGCCACTCGGTAATGATGAAATTGCATTGACTCGTCAAGCTTTAGGCTGGACAGAAGCTGCATTTGAAATTCCTGCTGATGTCTATGCCGCTTGGGATGCAAAAGCCAAAGGTTCTGAAGCTGAAGCCGCTTGGAATACTGTATTTGCAGCGTATCAAGCAAAATATCCAACAGAAGCAGCAGAATTGCTTCGTCGTATTGAAGGTGATTTACCTGCTGAATTTATTGCACAAGCGGATGCATTCATTGCTCAAACCAATGAAAAAGCAGAAACGATTGCAACACGTAAAGCAAGCCAAAACACATTACAAGCTTTTGGTCCATTGCTGCCAGAACTTCTAGGTGGTTCTGCTGACTTGGCAGGTTCTAACTTGACACTTTGGAAAGGTTGCCAAGGCGTACAAGACAATCCAGCGGGTAACTACGTGCATTATGGTGTACGTGAGTTCGGTATGACTGCAATTGCCAACGGTGTTGCGTTGCATGGTGGTTTCATTCCTTACGTTGCAACATTCTTGATGTTTATGGAATATGCGCGTAATGCCGTGCGTATGTCTGCACTGATGAAACAACGTGTAATTCATGTTTATACGCATGACTCTATCGGTTTGGGTGAAGATGGTCCAACACATCAACCAATCGAACAAATCGCATCTTTACGTGGTACACCAAACCTCAATACATGGCGCCCTGCTGACACGGTTGAAACAGCAATTGCTTGGAAATCTGCATTGGTTCGTAAAGACGGCCCAACAGCATTGATTCTTTCACGTCAAAACTTGCCATTCCAAACACGTACTGCTGCACAAATTGCAAATGCAGAGAAAGGTGGTTATGTGCTTGCTGAAGAAAAAGGCGAGTTGAAAGCCATTATTATTGCAACAGGTTCAGAAGTTGCTTTAGCAATGGATGCATATGCACAACTTGAAGGCGTGCGCGTCGTGTCTATGCCATGTGCTGAAGAATTCATGAAGCAAGACGCTGCTTACCGTGAAGCGGTACTTCCTGCGGCAATTCGTGCACGTGTTGCGGTTGAAGCTGCACATGTTGACTACTGGTGGAAGTTTGTTGGCTTGGACGGCAAAGTGATCGGTATGACAACTTACGGTGAATCAGCGCCAGCAAAAGACTTGTTCAAACACTTTGGTATCACTACCGATGCAGTTGTTGCTGCGGTAAATGAATTAACAGCATAATTATTTGCGTGTTTTTAAAAAGCCCTGAGTCACTCAGGGCTTTTTTGTTTGGTGAAAAAGGTTAATTCAAATTTAATCCACTCATGTTAAAATAATCGCCCCATATTCCGCCCATCTTGGTAAATCGCTGTTTTACAGCATCTGACCACAATGAAAATTTTCCCTTCTTCTGAATATAAACAAATTATTCGATATTCACTGTATTGGTTGGTCGCATCGACTGTGATCGGGCTGATTTCGGGTTTGGCATCTACGCTCATTTTTACCTGTTTTGATTTGGCAACCCGTGTTCGGATAGCGTATCCCTGGTTGATTTTTTTCTTACCTTTTGTTGGTTTGGGAATTGGTTTTTTATTTTATCGCTATGGCACGCCCATTGAACGGGGTACGCATTTACTGATTGATGAAATTCATGAGCCTCGTTCATTTATTCCCAAACGTATGAGCCCACTGATTTTCTTCACTGCAATTTTAACCCAGTTTTTTGGTGGTTCAGCAGGGCGGGAAGCACCTGCGGTTCAGCTTTCAGGGGCATTGACTGATCATATTGCTCAGCTCTTAAAAGTTTCAAAAGATAACCGTAAAATTTTTCTGATTTCCAGTATCGGTTCAGGTTTCTCGGCGATTTTTGGTTTGCCATTGGCGGGCGCGATTTATGGTTTAGAAATTACTGCATTAGGAAGCTTGCGCTACTCAGCAGTATTTCCATGTTTTCTTTCTTCGATTGTTGCTGCAAGTGTGCCTGAATTTTTCGAGATTTTACATCCGCATCGTTTTTATAAGATTGTCAGTTTTCCCGAATTCAATTTCTCTGTCATTTTAAGTTTAATTGTTGCAGGTTTAATCTTCGGTTTGGTGGCACGTTTCTTTATTGTGGCGATTCATACCATAGGTAATCTGTTTGCCAAGTATGTCACTTTTGTGCCATTTCGCCCAATGCTTGGTGGAATTATGATTATGTTGCTCACTTTATTGGTTGGGCATCATCACTTTAATGGTCTAGGTGTTCCAACCATTATTGCCTCTTTTCAGGTTCCTTTACCCATTACAGATTTCTTGAATAAAACATTATTTACTGCAATTACACTTGGTTCAGGCTTTAAAGGTGGGGAAATTACCCCGCTATTTTTTGTAGGTACAACTTTAGGCAATGCATTGGGGCAATTCTTACCTTTGCCGCTGTCTTTATTGGCAGGCTTGGGGTTGGTGAGTTTGTTTTCGGGTGCAAGTAAAGCACCATTAACCTCGATTATTCTGGCAATTGAGCTGTTTGGAACTTCGGTGTCAGTTTATGCTGTGATTACCTGTTTATTGGCTTACTTATTTTCAGGAAATTGTGGGCTGTATCGTATTCAAAAGCCTGATTATTCTGCATATAAATAGCGCAGTTTATAAAATCATGGTTAAGTGACTCATGTAAAAATATGCTTGTAAAGTAATCTCGGTGCTTAAAGAAAGATATGATTAGAATTCATGTTATTGATTGATCATAAAAAACTACTCATGTTGAAGTTGGCTAAGTAACTTTATGTTATATTGAATTAAATTCAATAAAAGACTGCTGTATGTTAGAGATTAGACATTTAAAAACTTTAATTGCATTAAGAGAACATGGTTCACTGGTTGCTGCTGCCAATGATTTGTGCCTGACACCTTCTGCAATTTCGCATCAATTAAAAGAATTAGATTTGTGGTATGGTGTAGAAGTCGTCAATCGCCGTAGTCGCCCTGTGCAATTTTCCAATGTTGGTCAGCGTTTACTGAAACTTGCTGATGATATTTTGCCACAAATTCAGATTACTCAAAGTGATATTACCCGTATCGTGCATGGGCAAACGGGACGAATTATTTTCTCCTCAGAATGTCATAGCTGTTTTGACTGGTTAATGCCACTTCTTAATCAATATCGTCAGCAATATCCAGACGTAGATTTGGACTTCGCTTCAGCATTTGAGTCGAATCCACACGAGTTGCTACAAAGTGGAGAGTTTGATTTGTTGATTACCGCAGATCCAATTGCCTTAAAAGGCATTGAATATTTTCCAATTTTTGAATATGAATCACGTTTGGTGCTTTCCAACACTCATCCTTTAGTTCGAGCAGATCGGGTAACGGTACAGGAATTGGCAGAAGAAACTTTGATTACTTACCCTGTCGATAAGCACCGCCTAGATATTATGTCGCATTTGTTTATTCCAGCGAATATTCAGCCAAAAAACATTCGTACCACGGATTTAACCCAAATGTTAATTCAGTTGGTCGCAAGTGGGCGTGGTATTGCGGCATTGCCTGATTGGGTGGTCAATGAATACGAACAAAAAGGTTGGGTGACCAGTCGCCGTTTAGACTGCGTGTCATCACAAGGTTTACGCCGTACTTTGTATGCAGGTTTTCGTACGGAGGAGAAAGAGAAGAATTATTTTGAAGGCTTCTTAAAGCAGCTCGATAAATTCTCTCAAAAAAGAACGAGTTATTACACGAGTTAAATCAGGAGGTATTTCTTCTTTCTCAAGGAGAAATACCAAATTTTTAGAGTGTGGGTAGATACTGCTTTATAATGAATTTATGAATTTATGAATTTATGAATTTATGAATTTCCAATCAATAAAGACAGTAAACCTGCTGCAATCAATGGGCCAACAGGGACTCCACGGAGTACGGCAACACCCGCTACAGTTCCGATAAGTAAACCTGCGACAACATCAGGTTGATTGCTCATGAGTTTCACGCCACGTCCACCAAGCCAAGCGACCAATAAACCAATGACAATTGCTAAAATGGATTTATAGCTCATAAAAGATTTTAGAATCATTTCTCCTTGAATTTTACCACTGGCAATCGGTGTTAAAACGCCAATGGTTAAAATGGTAATCCCGATATTTAAAGCATGTGTTTGCAAAAATGGAAAATACTGATCGAGTGGGGAAATACGCACTACGATGAGCACAGCACTGGCAATGGTTACCGATGAGTTATGACTTAGAATACCGCAAGCAAGAAGCACAATTAACGCAATTAAATTTAAATCCAAAGATGAAGTCATGTGCGGTTCTCAGTCGGGTGAATTGTGCAGTATTCTAACTGAAATAGTCGGGATTTTGCATAAATTGAGATTATTCCCTGAAAACTGCGTAAAATATGCCAAATTTAAATATTGAGAAAATATAGTGCTGTTGGAAAAAATTTTGCAATCTCAGGGCTTTGGTTCAAGAAAGCAATGTCAGAGCTTGATTCAGCGTGGACTGGTCAAAGTTAATGGTGAGATTTGTGATCAACTTAAAACTCAGTTTCAACCACAAGATTTAGAATTTCAGGTTGGGGAGCATCGTTGTCGCTATCGTGAACACGTCTATATTGCCTTAAATAAACCGCAAGGTTACGAGTGTTCACACCAAGCACAATTTCATTTTAGTGTCTTTCAGCTTTTCCCTGAGTATTTGCGTGAGCGAGGACTTCAAACCGTTGGGCGACTGGATCAGGATACAACAGGTTTAATTCTGCTGAGTGATGATGGACGTTTTATCCAAGCTTCAACACATCCGAAAAAACATGTGGATAAAGAATATTGGTTAAAAACTGCTGATCCGATGACTGAATCGCAAATCCAACAGTTACAACAAGGTGTTGAACTTCGTAATGAAAAAGGGATTTTTCAGGCATCGAGTATTCAGCAAATGAATGACTATGAATTACGTATGACCATTCACCAAGGTGTTTATCATCAAGTCAAACGTATGTTGGCTGCGGTAGGGAATAAAGTGACAGAGTTGCATCGACATCGTGTTGGGGAATTAGAGTTGCCAACAGACTTGGCGCAAGGGGAGTGGATTTACCTGACCGCTGAGCAAGTTCAGTTGGCAATTTCTCGCCGTGAAAGCTAAATTATTTTAAAAAGCTGTGAAAGGTCTGAAATTCCTGATCTTTCACAAAGCCCATTTTTTCATAGAGTTTATGTGAGATCAGATTGGATTTTTGGGTTTCGAGGGTAATACGTAAAGCATTTTCATAACGTGCAAAATGAATAGCAGTATCAATCAGTTGCTGTGCTGAGCCTTGGCGACGATACATAGGTGTGACATAAACATCATCTAAAATATAATAAGTTGAGCAAGTTACAGAAGAAAAACCTAGATACAAGAGCACAAAGCCTGTAAAAGCGTCATCTTTAATATGAATAAAAATGACACTTTCTTTATTTTCAAATCGTTGTTTTAAAAAATCTAGGGATTGATCAATATTGGAAGAAGCACCATAAAACTGTCGATATTCATCAAATAGTACCGCAAGTTGTGGCAGATCTTCTGCTGTTGCTCGTCTCACAATCATTGCATACTCCATTGTTGTTTTTTGAGTTATTGTCATTTTGAGCATAACAAAAAAAACTTCAAAGGATTATGCAGATTGTATAAAAATGTAATGCTTAGCTTGGTGGATTTTCTTCAAACAGGGCACTGATTTCTTTGAGTAGCTCATCTGTCTCATGATCTAGTTCAGATGAAGCCAATTGATATTTTTTTAGTTTGAGTAATTGATCTAAATCAATATTCTGATTTTCTATACTAGGGTCTGTTGAGAATTACCGAGAGTTAATTAAACTCGCGCACAATTGAATCATGGCTTCAAAACTCGTATCTGTTTTACAACTACGCATCGCTATACGTTTAAATTCTTTTAACTTACAGAAATAGTTTTCAATGAGATGACGCCATTTATACATAATCGTATCAAAGGCTCTCATTACTTTTCGATTAGATTTGGGTGGGATCACCACTTTCACTTTACGTTCATTGAGTTCTTGGATGAGCCAATCTGCATCAAATGCTTTATCCGCTAGTAATGCTTGAAAATCAACATCTTCAATTAAAGGTTTGGTTTCTACTAAATCGTGATATTGACCAGGCATTAATCGAAACTTAATGAGGTTGCCTAGACTATCCACTAAGGCAAGAATTTTACAGGTCATTCCACCTCGAGATTTACCTATAGACTGTTTGAAAGTCCCCCTTTTGCACCTTGCCCATGTCGATGAACTTTAACAATCGTTCCATCAATCATGGCGTATTCCAAATCAACATCTTCATTTACAGATGCAAAAATAGTTTCAAATACACCAGCTTTCACCCAATCACGGTATCTTTTAAAGACGGTATTCCATTTACCAAAATGAGCAGGTAGATCACGCCATGGACTGCCTGTACGGGCAATCCATAGGACTGCTTCTAAAAATAATCGATTATCTTTTCCACTACGACCTCGATCGGTCACTTTACCTAGGCAAAAAGGTTCCATTTTTGCCCATTGGGCATCAGTAAGTATGTATCTATCCATAGTACTATTATAAATTAATCAGTAGCCTTTATTAATTCTCAACAAGCCCTAAAAGGAATAGATTTGGTCAGAACGACCTGTTTAAAAAAAAGTCGAACTGCTTGGGCTGGTGTTATTCCGAATTGTTTAAACACAGCAAAAGCCTGTTTTTTTCTTGAGAGTCTAAACGCACTTGATAGACTTCTGTTTTTCTCATGGCTGAACCAAAACAAAAATGAATATCTCAGCATTTTAACGGAACATTAATGAAATACAATCTAACTGTCATTTCATTGTCATTACAAAAGTAAATCTTTTTGTGAAATAAATCGCATTTTTTTCTTGGTGACAGGATCTTCAAAGCTTAATGCTTTGGCGAGTAATTGTAAGGGTTGGGAAAAATCATCATCTGCTTTATGCGCAACCGTTGGATAAAATGGATCATGGCGAATCGGCAGACCCAATGCATTGAGGTGTACGCGTAACTGATGCTGTTTTCCTGTTTTTGGATATAAACAATATTTTGCCCAAATATTATTGTGTTCTAAAAGCTCGATTCTCGTTTCACTATTCATTTGACCATCAATAATTTGCATGGTGTAAAAGGGTTCTCCTTTTTCCATACGGTATTGGGTGGTTGTTGGAAAGGTGAGTTTAGCATCGTATGGAGCAATTGCGTGATAGATCTTTTCAATTTGTCGTGTTGCAAATAACTGCTGATAGAGACCACGCGTTTCAGGGCGTTTGGAAAATAGTACGATGCCTGCTGTTTCGCGATCGAGTCGATGAATCGGGGTAAGTTCGGCATTTCCTGTTTGTTGTTTTAGACGAACTAGAAGTGTTTGTTGAACATATTGACCTGTAGGGGTCATGGTTAAAAAATGCGGTTTATCGACCACCAGTAAATCATCATTTTCAAAAATGATTTCATGTTCAAATGGCACAGTAATCTCATGAGCCAGAAAGCGATAATAATAAATATGCTGATTATTTTGATATGGGCTATATCGAGTTAGTTTCTCGCCAGATAAATCAAAAACCAAGCCATCATCAAAGCGTTGTTGCCATTCAATTGCTTGAATATGTGGAAAATGTGCACAGAGAAAACCATAGATAGTGTCATGTTCATTTTGCGCAGTCAAAAAGACTTTACTGGCAGTGACGCCATGAAGCATCGGTGGAGTGAAATCAGGTTTATTCATAACGCAACGAACGCAACAGATGGTAGGTTTTCATGGGGGGCAATGCTATCATAAGCCCAGCATTTTTGACTATTTTCAGTGTTATGAATCATACCTTGCAACTTTCTTTAGCCTCTGAACAAGATACGCAGCGCCTTGCACATGCCTTGGCTGCCCATTTTTCACAAGGTATCATCTATTTAATTGGTGATTTAGGTGCAGGAAAGACCACACTGACGCGTTACTTATTACAAAAAATTGGACATCAAGGGGCAGTAAAAAGCCCAACGTATACCTTGGTTGAACCCTATCAAATTGGCGAGCGCGCAGTTTTCCATTTTGATTTATATCGCTTAAATGACCCGTATGAATTGGAATTGATGGGCATCCGAGATTATCTGGAAACACCCAATGCGCTGTTTATTTTTGAATGGCCGAGCAAAGGTGGAAATGAAATTCCAGATGCGGATTTAACTATTGAAATTTTAAAAAGCGAAGATGATGAAGCTGAGCGTACGGTTGTATTGACCATGTCTGATCAGCAAACGCTAAATCAAATTCAGGGTACATTTAATGTCGGTTGATGCTGCAATTCGGCGTATTCATACGCTTAATCCTGCACTTGCCAACCAAATTGCTGCGGGTGAGGTCATTGAACGTCCTGCATCTGTGGTGAAAGAGCTGCTTGAAAATGCGATTGATGCTCAAGCCACTGAACTGATTATTCGTATTGCACAGGGCGGAAGTACCCTGATTGAAATCATTGATAATGGTTCAGGGATTCATCCTGAAGATTTACCATTGGCGGTGATGCGCCATGCGACCAGTAAAATTCAGACTTCTGAAGATTTGCAGGCGATTGTCAGTTTAGGCTTTCGTGGTGAAGCACTCGCCTCTATTGCTGCGGTATCGCGTTTAAGCCTGACCAGTAGCCAAGATCAGTCAGGGATTGGGTATCAAGTTGAAGTGAATGGTACGGCATTTGATTCTCAGGAGATCAAACCTGTTGCCAGCAATCAAGGTACGCAGATCCGAGTGCAGGATTTATTTTTTAATGTGCCTGCTCGCCGTAAATTCTTAAAAAAACCAAGTACTGAATTTGGTCATATCGAAGAAGTCGTGCGCCGTTTGGCGTTGACACATTTCGATATTCGTTTTGTGCTTGAACATAATGATCAGATTCGTCTCAACTTACCTGTTGCCGATAGTGGAGAACTCCGTTTTCAGCGTGTTCAGCAGCTTTTAGGTCGTTCATTTACTGAAAATGCCTACTGGATTGATGCTGAAAGTATTTCCATGCGTTTGAGTGGCTGGTTGGGGCATCCGTCAGATGCACGTGCTCAAGCAGATTTGCAATACGTTTATGTGAATGGACGTATTGTGAAGGATAAAACCATTTCGCATGCACTACGTATGGCTTACGATGGGATTTTGCATGGGCATCAACATGCGGGCTATTTACTATTTCTAGAAGTTGAGCCTGAAAATGTTGATGTGAATGTGCATCCGACCAAGCATGAGATTCGTTTTCTAAATCAGCGTGAAGTACATGAATTTGTACGTCATTATGCCAAAGACACCTTAGCTCAGTTTCAAACCACCAGTGCCGATTTAGCGCAAGCAATGAGTCCGTCTGTGGCGTTGGCGCAGCCGAAAGTTCAGGAACAGTTTGTCCTGCATCAATATGCTGAATATGCAGCGAATCAAGCACAAGCAGCAGAACCAACGCAGTCCTCTACTACGGAGCTAATGACTGAGTTTCATCAGGCTAAAGTTGAACCTGTGCAATATCAGCGTGCAACGACAGCGGGTTATCAGGCAACTCCGCAAGTCAATAATGCATTAAAAACGTATTTAACGCCATTACGCCAAGAAGCGTCTGAACAAAATGTAGCTGCTTCATCCAATCTTCAAGATGAATATCCTTTGGGAATTGCGATTGCGCAGTTACATGGGATTTATATCTTGGCGCAAAATACCCAAGGTCTGATTATTGTGGATATGCACGCAGCCCATGAACGGATTTTGTTGCAGCAAATGAAGCAAGCTTGGGATAAACCAGAATTCTGGACATCACAGCAGCTTTTGATTCCTAAAGTGATTTCGATTAGTCGCATGCAAGCCATGCGGATTGATGAGCTTAAACCGCAATTACAGCGTTTGGGTTTAGAATTGGATCAGTATGGCGATGAGCAAACGATTGTACGTGGTGTTCCCGCCATTTTACAGAAAGCTGATTTCACCCAATTGATTCCTGAATTACTCAATGATTTAGATCCAAATGACGAAGTGCAGGGACTACTGCAAAAACGTGATCAACTGCTTGCAGGTATGGCATGTCACGGTGCGGTACGTGCACATCGCCAACTCAGCCTGTCTGAAATGAATGCATTATTGCGTCAGATGGAACAAACCGAATTTGCCAGTCAATGTAATCATGGACGTCCAACATGGCGTGCATTTCCATTGGCTCAACTAGATAAATTATTTGCTCGAGGAGAGTAGCGTTACATGCCAAATACATTGCCCGTCATCAATTTAATGGGTCCAACTGCGAGTGGGAAAACTGCTTTGGCATGTGAGCTGTATGAGCAAGGGAATTTTGAGCTCATTTCTGTCGATTCCGCTTTGGTCTTTCAAGATATGGACATTGGTACTGCCAAGCCAAACAAGGAAGAACAGGCGAAATACCCACATCATCTTATTGATATTATTACGCCTTTACAGGTGTATTCGGCTGCTGAATTTGTTGAAGATGCAACACGCTTGATTGATGAAATTCATGCCAAAGGCAAGATTCCCATTTTGGTTGGTGGTACGATGCTATACTTCAAAGCATTACTTGAAGGATTATCTGATCAGCTTCCAAGTGCAGATCAGCAAGTACGTGACCAAATTGTTGCGCAAGCTGAGGCTTTAGGCTGGGAAAATGTCTATCAAGAATTGTGCCGTGTTGACCCTGAAGCAGGTGCTAAGTTCAAAGTCAGCGATAAACAGCGGATTATTCGTGCTTTAGAGGTTTTTCGTCTAACTGGAACAGCGATTACACAACTCCAAGCACAGCAGCCCAAGAATGTAGCATACCGTTACACATTTCATAATTACGCTTTATTCCCAGATCGGTTAGAATTACATCAAAGAATTGAGCAAAGACTCAATCAAATGTGGGAAATTGGATTTTTAAATGAGGTCGAATCATTAATTGATAAATACGATTTGACCGAAAATATTCCCTCAATGCGTTGTGTTGGATACAGACAGGCGCTCAATTTTTTATTAAATAGTGACAAAAATCACGATAATCAGCGTATAATGCGCGAGCAAGCTCTATTTGCTACAAGACAATTGGCTAAGCGTCAATATACTTGGTTACGTTCATTAAGAGAAAATCACAAATTCACCACTTTTTTGACGTTAAAGCAGGCTCAAGAAGACTTGCGTATCTGTTACAGATAAAGCAAAATTTGCAAACTATCTTTTTTATAAATTTAAAAAATTAAAGATAGTTTTTGTGCTGATTACATTTTTATTTTTTTGGAGTAACGACATGTCTAAAGGTCAAACTTTACAAGATCCTTTTTTGAATTCGCTTCGTAAAGAGCGTATTCCTGTTTCTATCTTTTTAGTAAACGGTATTAAATTGCAAGGTCATATCGAATCTTTTGACCAATATGTGGTTTTATTAAAAAATACAGTAAGCCAAATGGTTTACAAACATGCAATTTCAACAGTTGTTCCAGCACGTAACCCTCGTCCAGCAGGTGCACCTGTGAGCGGTGCTCAAGGTGGCTTTGGCGGTGGTGCTCAAGGTGGCTTTGGCGGTGGTGCTCAAGGTGGCTTCGGCGGTCAACAAGGTGGCTTTGGTGGTCAAGGCGGCTTCGGTGGTCAAGGTGGCTTTGGTGGTCAAGGTGGCTTCGGTGGTCAAGGTAGCTTCGGTGGTCAAGGCGGCTTCGGTGGTCAAGGTGGCTTCGGTGGTAACCAAGGTGGCTTTGGTGGTGGTCAAACATCAGGTTTTGAGAATGATGCAAAATTTGACGATTCACAAGATGATGAAAACAATCGTTAATTTTTGATTTAAAAAAACCCAGCAATTATCGCTGGGTTTTTTTATTTTCAGATAAAAATAACCCGAAATTATTCGGGTTATTTTTTACTTATTGACTATTTTTCTTCTTATCTAGGCTTGGGTCTTTAATATCGACATAAGCATTGGCACGTGTTTCACGTAACCAGCCATCAAGTTCGGTATTAAATTGTTGCTCGCCTAAATATTGGCGAGCCAGACGTTCCTGATATTCTTTCATCATATCTTGTTGACGAGTATCAAGGACTTGTAGGATATGCCAGCCATATTGTGTTTTAAAGGGTTCGCTGAGTTGTCCTACTGGCGTTGCCTTCATTTTTTCTTCAAATTCGGGAACCATCATTCCAAGGTTGACCCAACCCAAATCACCGCCATTCGCTGCTGATCCAGGATCGTTTGAGTAAACTGATGCAAGCGTTTTAAAGTCTTGACCTGCTTTTAAACGAGTATAAATACTGTCAATTTTTTGTTTGGCTTGTTCTTGACTTAACACTTCAGATGGTTGAATCAGAATGTGGCGCACGTGGTACTGCGTCACAATCGCTTTTTGATCACCCGCTTTACGATCAAGAAGTTTAAGAATATGAACACCATCTTGAGCAGGAATAAGTTCACTTGTCTGACCAATGTCAAGACTTGTTACACGTGCAGCAAGCTCTGCAGGAATATCAGACAGATTGCGATAACCCATATCTACACCAACCACTTTAATTTCGGCTGTAGAATCTTTTTGACTAATTGCTTTGATATCATTGCTTTGAGAAAGATCTTGTTTTACTTGATCTGCCGCGGCGCGTAAGCTTAGCATGTCATTTTGATTGTTAGTCGCTGAAACACGAAGATGCAAGATATGTGCTTGACTACCAATTGCAGCTTGTCCTTGAGGTGTTTTTAAGAAGTTTTCAACATCTTGATCACTGATTTTAATACGTGACATGACTTGTTGTTGGTGAAGCTGATTGATAGCAAGCTCTTGACCAATACGGCTACGAACCATCTCGTAAGTGCCAGGTGCTTGGGCATCTAGGCGCTTTTGAAAGTCAGCAAGATTATTCACACCATTTTGTTGTGCATATTTTAAAACAGCATCGTTGAGGGCTGCATCACTTGGTTTTACGCCATAACGTTTTACCAATTCAAGCTGTGCTTGACGTAAGATGATTTGTTCTAAAGCCTGTTGCTGTAAAATTTTTTGTGGTGGAAGAGCTTGTTTTTGTGTCTGTAATTGACGAGCAAGTTCACTTGTCATCTGGTCTAAGTCACTACGTAAAATCGCGCTATTATCAACAACAGCTACAACTTCATCGCTTGTTGAGGCAAACGCTGGAACTGAGCTAGAAATCAGAAGTGCAAGCGCTGTTGCTTTAAAGAAACGGGTCAGTTGTTGGTTCTTCATTCAGATTGTGTCCAAGATTGGTTAGATTTGTTAAAGCCGACAATACGCTGTTCAAGTAAGGAAGCCAGTCTGTTGTTGAAGGCTCCAAGTCCTTTTAATGTAAATTCTGCCATAATCGCATTTTTACGTTTTACATCAGGTTGGGTCACGTCATCAAGATCGTTGTAGTAAGAACGACCATACACAGAAACAGCCCAACAGCATGATTCATAATTGACCCCAAGGAGAATTTCACGAGCTAAGCTGTGATCAAGGTCATACTGAACGTGACCTATAATACGCCAGTTGTCTTTTACAGGTTGTATCAAAGATGCAACAACTTGATCATAAGTGAGCTGGGTGTTATTGACTTCTTTGCGTTTGTAATAGCCTAAGTTATAAATCGTACCTTGTTTGGATGTGTAGTAAGTCTGGAAATTGGCTTGTGAAATCGAGCTATCATCCCATGCCACATTTGAGGCAATGGTAAAGTTGTTGGTGATTTGGCTTGATAATGACAAGACAGGATCTGACTGTTTATTCGTTTGAATTGTGTCATCATCATCCAAAGTGACTTTTCGATCAGAGAAATAAAAACTTTTCCCGACAGCAGCTTTTAAGCGCTCTAAACCTTCTTGGTCAAATAAACTATAGCTTACTCCAAGTGACATAAAATTATTGTCATCTAGGCGGTCATGTCCATAAAAACGATATGGGCTAAACAATTGATCATAACTGACTGAAGCTGTAGTCGTATCAAAGTTTGGATAACCTGTCTGATTTTTATAAGGCGCGTAAGCATAGAATAAACGAGGTGTTAAGGTTTGTAGATATTTACCTTCTTTTTCAAAATTTAAGCCTGTATCCAATGTAAATTGTGGTACGACAACGGTTTTATTTTCAGAGCTACTTCCATTTGGATTGTAAAAATAATTCAGACTGCGCACTGATGCTTCAGGAATTACAAATGCCCAAGGTGTACGATAGTTATAGCGGACAGCAGCTGAGTTATATAGACGTGTTCCACTTTCTGCTAAAGCACTACCATCATTAATGTCTTTTTGGAAATAAGCACTATCATTATGATACTCAAATTGCCAGCCTTGAGGATTTTGTGTGGTGTAGTTCAATAAGAACTGTGGCAGACGGGCATATGGTCTCTTTGCATCAGAAAGAGTTTTATCAAGAGTCTGGTAAGTTTCGACTTTCAGGCTTGCATCTAAACCAGGAACTGCATTGGCAAAGTTAAGCTGAGCTAAGCGTCTTTGGTTCAAATCTGTCGAAATATTGGGATCGTTTTTAATGTCATCAATATAGTCAATATCAGATAAATAGTTATATTCAAAATTTGCAGTTAGATAGGGATTAATCGTCCAATCATGTTTAAATTGTAGTGACTTACGATCTTGATCACCATATTCTGGATCATTGGGTAAATAGCCACCAGAAATTGTTCCTTCACCAAAATTTGCAGTTTTGTAATTAAACTCACCTTCAAGCATTGCACCATGCGTACCTAAGTAACGAGGTGTTAGGGTCATGTCATAGTTTGGCGCAAGATTGAGATAGACAGGCAATGAAATTTGGAAGCCTTCACTACTTGACCAACCAAAGGTTGGTGTTAATAAGCCTGTGGTACGACGGTCATCAATTGGGAAGTTATAGTAGGGTAGATAAGCAACGGGAACATTTTTAACATATAGTGTTGCATCACGTGTTGTTCCACGACCTGACTCTTGATCTAGTTCAATTTTTTTGGCTTGAATATGCCAGTCGGGTGTTTTACCTGGAGCGCAGGCTGTATAGCTGGCATTTTCTAAAATGGTTTTAGAACTGGATGCTCGCTGAATGTTTTGGGCATGACCATGTGCATGAGTTTGTTCAGCAATAAAGAAACTATCACTTAAATTACCTGTTTGTTCTTTAAGGTTATAATCCACTTTTTGGCTTTGAGAGACCAAGCCATTTTGAGCGAGTTGCACATTACCTTGAGCATGTGCGATGGTTTGAGTTTTATCAATCGTGACATTTTCTGCACGAACTTGGCGACCTTCTTGATCAATGATCACATTGCCTTTTAGTTCAGAGTCACCATTTGGATCATAAAGTCCATAGTCAGCCGTGATGTTTGTTGTTGTGTTATTGGGATCGGGTGCTTTGGTGTTTGGCTGAATGGGTGTGACCCAAACGCCTTGGCAATAAGGTGAAAACTGAGCACTTGGCGCTCGTTCTTTTGCTTCAGGACTGTCTTTGCTGACATAGTATTGTTGGAAAAAATCCTGCCCAGGATAGCTTTCATTGAGCTGTTGCTTGAGCTGTTGATTGTCCACAGAAGATACGGCATCCGAAGATGCAGCATAGCTTGATTGTATCGAACTGCCACACAAGAGTGTCAAAATTGCAGTTGCTAAGGGATTAAATCTAAACTGTTGCTTCATGTGTCTCTTTAACCAAGTATGCTTTTTTGCAATTAATTATTGTCGCATCATAGAGAAAAAGTCTATAAGTGGCTACACTTAGGACTTCAAAAATTCAGCCTGTATTAGATTATTTTGCAAATGAATACACAACGTGAACAATTGATAGAAACATGGTTAACGACTGTCCTTCGTTCGGATCGATTTGAAATCAGCTATTTAGCAGGCGATGCAAGTTTCCGTCGTTATGCACGCGTTACCTTAGATCATAAATCATTTATGCTCATGGATGCACCACCTGAAAAAGAAGATTGTGCTCCATTTGTTCGTATTGATGAGTTTTTAGATCAGCATCAGGTACGTGTTCCACATATCGTTGCAAAAGATTTAGACACAGGCTTTTTGTTGCTTGAAGACTTTGGTGATGTGCTGTTATCAACTTTATTAAATGCAGATACGGTTGATCATTATTATTTACAAAGCTTTAAACAGTTGATTCAACTACAAGCGATAGATGGTACGCAGCAATTACCTGCATATTCTTACGATAAGTTAATGATGGAAATGCGCTTATTGACCGACTGGATGTTTCCAGCGCTCAATATTCACTTATCTGAAGCTGAACAGACATTGGTTGAACAGACATTTGATCTGTTGGCAAAAGCTGCATTAAACCAACCGCAAGTGATTGTGCATCGTGATTTTCATAGTCGTAACTTGATGCAATTAGACAATGAAACCGATCTTGGTGTGATTGATTTTCAGGATGCCGTGATTGGTGCGGATACTTACGATCTGATCTCAATCACCCGTGATGCCTATGTACAGTGGTCACCTGAGCGTGTTTATCAGTGGTTTGAACAATTCTATAATTTACTTCCTGAAGTCGCTAAACAAAATCGTAGCTTTGAACAGTTCAAACGCGATGCTGATTTTATGGCATTACAACGTCACATTAAAATTTTAGGTATCTTTGTGCGTTTGTTTGAGCGTGATGGTAAGTCAGGTTATTTGAAAGATTTGCCACGTGTGATGTGGTATGTACTCACTGAAAGCCAAGCCTATCCAGAATTGGCTGAGTTCATTGCATTTATGCAACAACGTGTAATGCCAAGTTTTACTGAGAAATATGGTCAGTATCAGGAAGTCTCTGCATGAAAGCTATGATTTTAGCGGCAGGTTTAGGGAATCGGATGCGTCCCTTGACTTTACACACGCCGAAGCCATTACTTGAAGTTGCCGACAAACCTTTAATCGTGTGGCACATTGAAAAATTGCAAAAAATTGGTGTGACTGAAATTGTCATCAATACCGCATGGTTGGCAGAGAAGCTGATTGCTGCGTTAGGCACAGGCGAACAGTTTGGGGTCACGATTCACTGGTCAAATGAAGGTGAGGGCTTGGAGACAGCGGGTGGCATTATTCGCGCTTTGCCATTGTTAGGTGACAAACCATTTATTTTGGTGAATGGTGATGTGTGGACGAATTATGATTTTGCACCGTTGCTCAATGTTGAGTTAGGACAAAATCTTGCACACTTAATGTTGGTCGATAATCCAATTCAGCATCCTCAGGGAGATTTTGTTCTATATGCGCAAAAGGCGTATACTTTTGAGCAAAATCAGCAGGGTGAAGCCTTAACTTATAGTGGTATTGCCGTGATTTCGCCTGAAATGTTCCAAAATTTACCTGATGGCAAACGTCCTTTAGCGCCTTTATTGAAGGATGCGATGTTACAAGGGCGTGTTGCAGCTGGAAAATTATCTGCTGCGTGGGTTGATGTCGGAACACCTGAACGTTTAGCCGATCTTGATCGACAAATTCGTCAAGGGTAATCTGCTTAAATGAGTATTCACTAAGCATTTTACCCTATGCTTTGGCAGATAAATCAGTATACTTCACCTAATTTTAATGGACGAGTTTTGACATGCATCTTTTTTTTCAGGAATTAAAACAAGGCAGTAAGGCATTAGGGCTTGACCTGAATGAAAATGCCTTGAATCTATTGTTGAAATATCAAGATGCACTGGTGTTATGGAATAAAGCCTACAACCTGACTGCAATTCGTGATCCAAAAGAGATGCTAGTGAAGCATCTGCTTGATAGTTTAAGTATTTTAACTTCTTTGCCAGAAGGTCGGTTATTGGATATTGGCACAGGTGGTGGCATGCCGGGCATGATCATTGCGTTATGTCAACCTGAGCGTGAGTGTGTATTACTCGATTCAAATGGCAAAAAAATTCGTTTCTTGAAGCAATTTATTGCCGATTTAAAACTGCCAAATGTCACTGCTGTGCAAACGCGTGTGGAAAATGAAGACAGCATTCGTGAACTTGGAACATTTGATGTGATTACCAGTCGTGCATTTGCCTCATTGACTGACTTTATTGAAGCATCAAAACCATATATGCATACAGGTAGTTATATTTGTGCCATGAAAGGCTTAATTCCAAATGAAGAAGTTACTGAATATTCAAAAGGATTTAAAACACAAATTATTGAGCTAAAAGTGCCGCGTTTAGACGAACAACGTCATTTGATTATTTTGCAGAAAAATTAATAGGATTGGGGTTTTAACATGGCTCAGATTATTGCGATTGCAAACCAAAAAGGTGGGGTCGGTAAAACAACAACCGCAGTCAATTTGGCAGCATCTTTGGCAGTCCTGAAAAAGCGCGTCTTGCTGGTGGATATGGACCCTCAGGGCAATGCCACCATGGGGTCTGGGGTACAAAAAAATGACTTACTTTACTCAGTCACTGATGTATTGCTTGGCGAAGTTCCAATTGAAACGGCGATCAGTAAAACAGAAGTCGGTTATAAACTGTTAGGCGCAAACCGAGATTTGTCAGGGGTTGAGCTGGCGATTGCAGAACAGAAGCAGCGTGAATTTATTTTACGTGATGCTTTGCAAAGTATTGAAGCTTCTTTTGACTTTATTATTGTGGATTGTGCGCCAAGTCTGAGCTTAATTACAGTCAATGCTTTGGCAGCGGTACAAGGTGTGATTATTCCAATGCAATGCGAATATTATGCACTGGAAGGTCTGGCTGATTTGACTCAAACGATTGATCGTATTCAGCAGGCGCTTAATCCGCAATTACAAATCATTGGCGTGTTGCGTACCATGTACGATGCCCGTAACGCATTAACTCGTGATGTTTCTTCAGAGCTTGAGCAGTATTTTGGTTCAAAACTCTATGAAACTGTGATTCCTCGTAATATCCGTTTAGCTGAAGCGCCAGCACATGGATTACCTGTGATTTTCTTTGAAAAGAATTCTAAAGGTGCAGTTGCTTACTTGAAAATGGCAACTGAATTAATGAAAAAGACCAAAGTCAAAAAAGGACAGTCAGCATGAGCGTAAGAAAACGCGGTTTAGCAAAAGGGCGCGGTTTAGACGCTTTGCTTGGTTCGATTCAAAAAGAAAAACTCAAAATCGAACAGCAATCTCATGATCATGGTCAATTTAAAAATATTGATGTCAATCTATTAAAACGTGGGGAATATCAGCCTCGCCGTTTTATGAATGAAGAAGCACTACAAGAGTTAGCCGCTTCAATTGAAAAACATGGTGTCATGCAGCCAATTGTGATTCGTCCTGTCGATGATGAACGCTATCCGTATGAAATTATTGCAGGTGAACGTCGTTGGCGTGCAGCACAACTTGCAGGATTGACCGAAATTCCTGCAATTGTACGTGACCTGAATGATCAGGTTGCGATTGCTTTGGCATTGATTGAAAATATTCAGCGCCAAGATTTAAATCCGATTGATCAAGCAATGGCATTGCAGCGTTTCCATGATGAGTTTGGTCTAAGTCATCAGGAAATTGCCGATACAGTGGGTAAAGCACGCACAACGATTAGTAATTTGTTGCGTTTGTTGACGTTGGCTGAGCCTGTCAAAGAATTAATGCAAAATGGTATTTTAGACATGGGGCATGCCCGTGCAATTTTGACATTAAAAGCAAAAGATCAAGAACGTATCGCTGATGTTGTGATTGAGAAAAGCTTGTCAGTTCGACAAACTGAACAGTTGGTGCGTGATTTTAATGCACCAAAAACCGAAAAATCCAAAGCTGAGCCATCTCCCGATTTAGAGCAATTAACGCAAAGACTTTCTGAGCGTTTCAATGCCAATGTACAGATTGATTATAATCAACAGGGTAAAGGTAAGTTAGTCATTCATTATCATTCACTTGATGAACTAGATGGCATTTTAAATATTTGTTTGGCAAATAATGAATAATATTTGGGGTTAGAATAATGTGGGAACTCTTTAAAGCAGGTGGTTGGCTTATGCTGCCACTTTTGCTGTGTTCGGTATTTACCGTTGCCATTAGCATTGAGCGTTTTGTTCGCTTGCGCCGTGCATCAGTTCTCCCAAAAGATTTGACAGTAACTGCACAAACTGAAGTACAACAGATTGCTCAACTCTTGCAGCAAGATTCAAAAATGACCCGGTCTGCTTTGGGTCAGGTCTTATTTGCAGGCTTAAGTGTTAAGCAAGAAAATGACCAGTTTGCTCGCGCACAAATGGAAGCAGCAGCATCACAAGAAATCCATTATTTAGAAAAAAATATTAATTTTCTTGGAACAATCAGTGCAATTTCTCCATTACTTGGCTTACTGGGTACAGTGATTGGGATTATCGAATCATTTCTAGTGATCGATGTTAGTTCAAATGTAAGCCCAACCCTGATGATTCCGGGAATCTCAAAAGCCTTAATTACCACAGCAATGGGGATGGTGGTTGCCATTCCCGCTTTAATTGCCTATCGCTATTTTCAGCGTGTGGTTCAAGAATATGTGGCTGAGTTGGAACAGCAGGCAACGCTTTTTCATGCCAAGCTTTTTTATCAACGTCAAAAAAAGCATGATGATGACCGAGCCAAGGATGTCGCATGAAATTCAGAAGAGCTTCGCGCGTTGAGGAAATTCACATCAATTTAACCCCAATGATTGACTGTTTGTTATTCATTTTGGTGTTTTTACTGTTGTCAACGACGTTTTATCAGCAAAGCCGTATTAATCTGACTTTACCCGACGCACAGGGCGTTCCACCAAAACAGTACGATCATAAAATTGAAGTCATGGTAGACTCAAGCGGCCATTATTCTGTGAATGGGCAGGCGCTTGCGAGTCAAGATACTGCTGACTTATCAATGGCAGTAAAACAGGCTGCCGATGGGCGACGTGATTTGATGTTTGTGATTGCTGCGGATGCCAAAGCAACCCATCAAGATGTTGTACGCGTGATGGATGTTGCAGGACAGCTTGGTTTTGTCAACATGAATATTAGTACCAAAGCACCAACTCGAGGTTATGAGTGAACCAAGACCTGAAAGTTTATCTTCGCCTACTGACTTATTTAAAACCCTATGGGGGATATGCATTACTGGTCTTGATTGGTTTTGCATTAAGTGCCAGTACGGAAGTTTCGATTGCTAAGCTTCTTGAGTTTGTGATTAATGCAATCCAAACTCAAAATACCCAGCAAACAGCACTATTTCCATTTTTGGTTGTTTTATTGATTTTTGTTCGTGGCGTAGGGTCTTTTCTTGGTGATTACTATTCAGCTGTGATTTCACGCCATTTGGTTTTTCGGATGCGTCAGCAGGTATTTGCAAAGTTATTGCGCTTACCCTCAAATTACTACCTGAAAAATTCAAGTGGTCATATTACCTCTAAAATTTTATATAACATTGAACAAGTGACTGCTGCTTCTTCTGAATCTGTACAGATTTTGTTGAAAGAAGGACTGACAGTGATTGGTCTATTGGGCTATCTGTTTTATCAAAACTGGAAGCTCTCGATTATTATTTTGGTATTTGCACCGATCATTGGTTTTGTTGTGCGTAAAGCTGCTAAGCGTATGCGTAAGTTGTCAACGCAAGTGCAAGACACCATGGGTGATGTCAACCACGTGGTTCAAGAGTCAATCTTGGGGCAGGCTGTTGTAAAAGGTTTTTGTGCACAAGAGTTAGAGCAGCAACGTTTATATGATCGCTCTAGTGATAACTTAAAACGTGGTTTAAAGCTACATATTGTAAATGTGCTAAACACCCCTATCGTGCAGTTAATCATGTCGATTGCGATGGCAATTATCATGTGGATTGCGCTACGTCCTGAAATTTTGGGGGATACATCTTCAGCTCAGTTTGTTGCATTTATTACAGCTGCGGGGATGCTCAGTAAGCCGATTAAAAATCTCACGACAGTCAATGAAAAATTGCAGCGTGGTTTGGCTGCGGCTCATTCGGTATTTGAATTGCTTGATATGCAGGAAGAAGAAAATACAGGCACTCAAAAACCACAGTTGAAAGGCAACATTTGCTTTGAGCATGTAAACTTAGTTTATCCAGATGGTTCACATGCAATTCATGATTTAAATTTGCAAGTGAAATCAGGTCAAACAGTCGCATTGGTTGGGCGTTCTGGTGCAGGAAAGACCTCATTGGTGAATCTATTGGTGCGTTTTCAATCTATCCAGTCAGGAAAAATCTTACTGGATGATCTTCCAATCGAACAGATCGAACTGGATTGTCTGCGCAGTCAGATTTCAATGGTGAATCAGCAAGTTGTATTGTTTGATCGAAGTGTGCGTGACAATATTGCCTATGGTCAGTTACAAGATGCCACAGATGAGCAGGTTATTGCGGCAGCAAAAGCTGCATATGCACATGACTTTATTATGCAATTGCCACAGGGTTATAACACGGTATTGGGTGCTCAGGGTTTAACTTTGTCAGGTGGTCAACGTCAACGTATCGCAATTGCCCGTGCAATTTTGAAAAATGCGCCGATTTTAATTTTAGATGAAGCCACCAGTGCACTTGATAACGAATCTGAGCATTTTATTCAAAAAGCCTTTGAAAAAGCCATGCAACAGCGAACAACTATTGTGATTGCGCATCGTTTATCCACCATTGAAAATGCAGATATGATTGTTGTCATGGATAAAGGTCGCATTTTAGAACAAGGCTCGCATACTGAGTTGTTAGCAAAACGAGGTGCATATTTCCAGTTGCATCAACGTAATTTTGAGGAATGATCAATGGGCGTGGCACAACAAATCCAAGAGGCTTGGAATAAGCAATCTCGCTGGTTGATGCTATTACGCCCATTGTCTTGTTTATATCGTTGTGGATTTCAACTCAACAAACAGCTATACCGCACGGGTCTCAAAAAGACCTATCATGCAACTGTTCCTGTGATGGTGATTGGAAATATTACAGTCGGCGGTAGTGGAAAAACGCCTTTACTCATTCAGTTGGTTAAATTTTTACAGCAACATAACATTCGTGTAGGTGTTATTAGTCGTGGTTATGGGGGAACAGGTCCTTTTCCTGCACTGGTTTTGCCTGACTCTTCGGCTAATTGTGTCGGCGATGAACCTTGTCTGATTGTACAAAATACACATGTACCTATGGCTGTAGGACCCAATCGTCAACAGGCGATTGAATTGCTGCTTCAACATCAGGCTTTAGATCTGATTATTAGTGATGATGGTTTACAGCACTGGGCATTGGCACGGCAACTGGAGTGGATTGTACTCGACAATAACCGTGGCTTAGGCAATCAGAAACTTCTGCCAGAAGGTTATTTGCGTGAACCTGTGAGTCGTTTACAGGGCGCAACGGTGATAGAGCACTCTGCAAAACCAACAGCGAAAACACATATGCATTTGCAGGTGGGGCAGCCGTATTTACTCAATCAGGCGACTGAACAGACCAAGCCTTTTGATTCAACGCTGCATTACCATGCTGTTGTAGGGATTGGTTATCCTCAGCGTTTTTATGACAGCCTAAAGAGTATTGGATTAGATCATTTCAGGAAGCATGAATTTGCTGATCATCATGCTTATGCGTGGTCAGATTTACAGTTTGATGATACTGCACCAATAATTACCACGGAAAAGGATGCAGTCAAAATCAAAATGCTACTGCAACAGCAGACCATCGCGATTGATCGTGATATTTGGGTGTTGCCTGTAGAAGCAGTTTTATCTGCTGTATGTTACAGTTTATTAGAAGATCAATTACGACAATTGAACATCAATATTACAAAGGTCTGATTATGAAGCATATTGTTATTCCTGCACGTTATGCAAGTTCACGTTTACCTGGTAAGCCTCTTTTGGAAATTCATGGTCGTGCTATGATTTTACGCGTGGTTGATCAGGCAAAAAAAGTACATGGTTTTGACGATTTATGTGTGGCAACAGATGATCAACGCATTGCTGAAATTTGTCGTGCAGAAGGGATTGATGTTGTGATTACTTCACCTGATCATCCATCGGGAACAGATCGTTTGAGTGAAGTTGCAAAAATCAAAGGCTGGGATGCTCAAGATATTATTGTTAATGTACAAGGAGATGAGCCACTATTACCAGCACAACTGGTGCAGCAAGTTGCTCAACTTTTAGAAGATCAGCCACAGTGTTCAATGTCAACTTTGTGCGAACCGATTCATGCACTAGAAGAGTTTCGCCGTGACAGTATTGTCAAGGTTGTCATGTCTAAATACAACGAAGCGTTGTATTTTAGCCGAGCAACGATTCCGTATGATCGTGATGCGGCTAAACATAAATCTGAGCATTTACATGATAGTGCATATCGTCATTTAGGGTTGTACGCCTACCGAGTTGCGTTACTACAAGAGTATGTTACATGGGATATGGGGCAACTTGAGCGTTTAGAAAGCTTGGAGCAACTTCGCGTTTTGGAAAATGGTCGCCGTATTGCGATGGCAGTTGCTGAGGCTAATCTTCCTCCTGGTGTCGATACTCAAGAAGATTTAGATCGTTTAAATGCATTAGATATTTCAGTATTTCAATGATGTCAGATACTTATTCACAACCTGAGCTTGCCAACAGTACAATTTATCCATGGCAGCAGCCAATTTGGAGCATGCTTACACAGCGTTTCCCTGATTTAGGTCATGGATTATTGTTTTATGGTAAGCAAGGTTGTGGTAAGCATGCTTTTGTTGAGCATTTCGTGGCATGGTTATTGTGTCTGAACAAACAGTCACAAGGTGCTTGTGGGCAGTGTGGGAGTTGTCAGTGGTTGAAGTCAGATACTCATCCCAATTATGTGCTGATTAGTACGGATGAGGACAATAAAAAAGCCAATGCACAGATCAAGATTGAAAAAATTCGTGAGCTATTGCCATTTGTACAGCAAACCGTAGATGGTTGGCGTGTTGTCGTCATTCAACCTGCTGAAGCATTGAATACAGCTTCAGCAAATGCTCTGCTTAAAACACTTGAAGAACCCGGTGAGCGAGTGATGATCATTTTGGTTGCGGAGCATTTTCTTAAATTGCCTGCCACTATTCGTAGCCGTTTACAGCGTTATGCTTTAGACCGAATTGAATTTGATCAGGCGGCTCAATATCTTCAGCAGCATGTAGCTGATTTGAATCCAACTCAAATTCAATTATATTTAAATTTAGCCAATGGTATGCCGTTGCAAGCACAGGCATTGATTGAGCAAGCATGGATTCAGCGGCGTCAAGAGTTTTTAAATGACTGGCTGAGTTTAGTACAACATAAAAATTCACCCATCCGTTATGCAACAAAATGGGCAAAAGAGCTTAATTTTATTGATTTACAGCAATTGTTTGAATATTTGTTGTCAGATCTAATTTGTGTCAAACTGAAACAACCTGTAAAAAATATAGATTTAGATTTCACTGTATTCAGTGATTTTTATGATCTAGAAACACTCTTTGATATTTATGCAGTACTACAACAGAGTAAAATAAAGATAGAACAGAATGTACAAACCAATTTGCTGGTTGATCAAATGTTTGTTCTATTAATGAATGTCGGTCACACTCAATAAAGGGGAAGAATAATGTTACAACCTCGTATGGGCGGGATTATCCAAGCCAATATTACTGATCGCAATATGTTACAGGCGAGTTATATGCCTTTTGTAAGTGGTGGCGGCTTATTTATCCCATCACAACAAGCCGTTAGATTAGGGCAAGAAGTCTTTGTCTTGGCAACCTTACCTGAGCAGAGTCAAAAGATTCCTTTGACAGGTAAAGTGATCTGGGTGAATTACAAACAATCTACAGCCAAACCACAAGGTTTTGCCATTCAGCTCACAGGTGAAAAAGGCGCTTATTATAAGTCTGAGGCTGAAAAGTTACTGGCGGGTAGTTTGTCGCTCAATCATCCAAGTTATACCATTTAATAGGAGTTCATGTGTTTACCGATACGCACTGCCACCTGACCATGTTGAATTTAGCACCATATGCAGGTGATTTGGATCAAGCATTACAAGAAGCACGTGATGCAGGGGTCACCAAATTTATGGGAATATCGGTGACACTTGATGATCATGTGGCTTTAGCAGAAATTGCTCATCGACATGCCGATGTTGGATATACTGTGGGCGTACATCCTTGTGAAGACAGGGAAATTATGCAACAAGCGACGGTTGAGCATCTTGTTGAACTGGCTCAAGATAGTAAAGTTTGGGCTTTTGGCGAAACAGGCTTGGATTATTATCACAGCGTGGACTATATTCCAGATCAAAAAGCATGTTTTGCAAGACATATTGAAGCATCTAAAATCGCGGGTAAACCTGTTGTTGTGCATACTCGTTCGGCGAAGCAAGATACGATTGATATCATTCGAGCTGAGCAATCAAGACATGGAATTTTGCATTGTTTTACTGAAGACCTTGCAACAGCAAAAGCGGTGCTTGATTGTGGTTATTACATTTCATTTTCTGGGATTGTTTCATTTAAAAATGCCCAAGATCTGCGGGATGTTGCCCGTTATGTACCATTAGACCGCTTATTGATTGAAACGGATAGCCCTTATCTTGCACCTGTGCCGTATCGAGGTAAAACCAATGAACCTAAATACGTCCCCTTTGTTGCACGTGCGTTGGCAGATATTTATGGTTTAACTGCGGAAGAAATTGGATTTATTACAAGTCATAATTTTGAAAATCTTCTCAATATCAGATATTAAGTGGAATAAAACAAGACAATGAAGATGGATCGACAAGCACAGTTTCGTGCACGAGAAGCATTGGTATTTCAAGTTGCTGAACAATTATTATTAGAAAATGGTGAGGCGGGTATGACTCTAGATGCATTAGCATCTGAATTAGATCTTGCCAAAGGGACACTATATAAGCATTTTCAAAGTAAAGATGAGCTTTACATGCTGTTATTGATGCGTAATGAACAGATGTTATTGGTCATGTTGCAAGACGCAAGTAAAAATTTTGCAGAGCTTGTCGCATTTTTTATGTTACATCATTTACATCATGCTGAACGGACAGTGCTATTTCATAGCATTGAAGAAAAACTTTCGATGACTGGTACGGGTGTACATGCTTTATTTAGCCAGTTGTATCAAATCCGTCGTCAGCGTTTACGTATTATTATTCAAATGACTGAAGATTATTTGACATCTATCCAAAGCAAAATGACAGTGCGTGATTATTTGGCAGGCATTTGGGCGCTGACCTATGGTGCAGCAGTATTACTCAATTCAAGCTTCTACCAACGTTATTTGGGATCACGCGATAGTTTAAAAGTTGCATATATTGAGCAAGCTTTGGCATTGCCTTTGCAGCACCCTCATACACAAAGCTGATCTGTGGGTAAAATGCAACTTGAGATGAAAATTATTCCGCAGTATTTAACTTTTGTTCTATAATCGACTGTCCTAGTCAAGATTCATTGTTATTTATAACTCCCATGATAATTCGTAAGTTATTTAAGTTTGAGAATGCTCATATTGTAAGAAATTGTACCTCGGATCGTTGCAAACGCTCCATTCATGGCCACAGTTACAAAGTTGAGTTATTGCTTAAAGCCTCGAAGCTAGATCATGGACAAATGGTCTATGATTTTGGCTTGCTCAAAGGTGTGATTAAAGAATTATTTGATAGTTTTGATCATGCTATTTGTTTTTGGAATCAAGATAGCGCTGAATACATTCAGGCATGTAAAACCTTCAGTGCGCGTTGGATTAGCTTGCCTGTATCACCATCGGCAGAGCAATTTTCCCGAATTTTCTTTTATTTAGCTCAAGAAGTCCTAAAATCAACCCAGACCCAAAATGGTGAGGGTGATGTCGAGGTTTATTCAGTGATTGTACATGAAACCGATACAGGTTATGCACAGAGCTTTTTAGATGATATCGAAAATACGCAAATGGGCATTTTGGCATTAGAGCAGATTGAGTTTTCAGAGCAAGTTCAGGCTGAATGGTCAGATCCGAAAATGTATGAAAACTTAAAGCAAGGGTTAAAATTTTTAAATCCAGCCGTTGAATTACAAGTAAAAATTTCTTAAGTCTGAATTGAGTCGTATTTTGATATGGAATTAACCGCAGAGCAACAGCAAAAATTAAGTAAAGTTCAGCTTGATCATTCGTGGAAGCAGTCATTACAGGATTTTTTGCTAGGCTCCAAAATGGATCATTTACGAACTTTTTTACGTGAACAGAAACTTGCAGAGAAAACGATTTACCCACCAAGCACATTGATTTTTAATGCTTTAAATACAACACCATTAGAGCAAGTGAAAGTTGTCATTTTAGGGCAAGACCCTTATCATGGCCCCAATCAGGCACATGGTTTAAGCTTTTCTGTACAAAAAGGGGTTGCATTACCTCCATCTTTACGTAATATTTTCCATGAGTTGCACACAGATCTCGGTTTAAATATGCCTAAACATGGCGATTTGACACAATGGGCAGAACAGGGGGTACTGTTGCTCAATAGTGTATTAACTGTAGAAGCTGGTCAGCCTACATCACATCAGAAACAAGGTTGGGAAGATTTTACCGACCATGTTATTGATGTGTTAAATGAACAACGTGAACATATTGTCTTTATTCTGTGGGGTGCGTATGCACAGCGTAAAGGGCAACGAATTAATCGAGAGAAACATTTGGTATTAACAGCCGCTCATCCATCACCACTTGCCGCAAATCGTGGTGGATTTTTTGGCTGTAAAGTGTTCTCTAAGACCAATAATTATCTGAAACTACATGGCATTGAGCCAATAAACTGGCAGCTGGACGCATGACACAACCTCTAAATACTCAGCAGTATCATTCGGACCTTATTGTTGAACACGCAGAAAATGGTTGGCGTATTGTACGCTTAAATCGACCAAAATCTTTACATGCGCTTGATCTTTCCATTGTGAAAGCATTAAGAGAAGTCTTTGAAGATTTACATCATGATGACACAGTCAAAGCGATTTGGTTAGATTCAACCACACCTAAAGCTTTTTGTGCTGGTGGTGATGTGCGTAAATTACGCCAACTTGTGCTTGAAAATGAAGCCGATACAGCTGCTGAATTTTTTAAACAAGAATATGCATTAGACCTTTTATTACATAATTATGCGAAGCCGATTGTAGTTTGGGGTGAAGGTTATGTCATGGGGGGTGGTCTTGGTTTGTTCATGGCAGCACCATTTCGTTTGGTAACACCTTATTCACGTTTAGCAATGCCAGAAATCAATATTGGTTTATATCCAGATGTGGGTGGTACGCGTTTCCTAGCAGATCGAGGGGCTGTTGGTCTGTTTACGGGGCTAACGGGTTCGATTATGACCTCAGCAGGTGCATATGCGATTGGTTGGGCGACTCATATTTGTGATGCTCAACGTGATGTTGTCTTAAAAAAAGTGATGAGTATCGATTGGGAACATTATCCTGCTGGGGATTTTAGAGCAATTGATGATACTTTAAATAGTCTACACCGTCCTGTTGGTGCTGGGCCTTTGCAAAACTCTCTTGATGTGTTGCACAGTGTCTGTCGTGGTGTGCATTTTGAGTATGACTATGAAGCGATTATTGGTTTAAGTGATGCTCGAAGTGACTGGTTGCGTCAAGCCAGTGAAAATTTGCAAAAAGGCTCGCCTGTGACAGCTGCACTGACTTGGTTGTTGTGGCAATGGGGGCGGCATGTTCATTCTTGGAATGAAGTTTTTGATCTGGAGCAACAGATCTCGGACTGGAAAATTCGCCATCCTGATTTTGTAGAAGGTGTTCGTGCTCGTTTGGTGGATAAGGATTTATCACCAGAATGGCAAAAATATGATGAGTTGAGCTTAAAAGGAATTTTAGGTGCATGCCCACCAATCACAACCATTGAAAGCTGGAACGCGATTTTAAAACAATATCATGTCATTTGAAGTTATACCTGAGCGCTATCCGTTTACAACTGATGATGAAAAATGGATGCATCTCGCTTTGGAACAAGCGAGTTTTGCAGAAATGCATGGTGAAATTCCTGTTGGTGCTATTATTGTGAGCCAAAATAGGGTGATTGGAGTGGGATACAATGCTCCAATCACCTTACATGACCCAACAGCACATGCTGAAATTGTTGCATTGCGTGATGCGTGCGCACGTATTCAAAACTATCGCCTGCCTGACGATGCTGTACTTTATGTCACTTTAGAGCCTTGTACTATGTGTGTGGGGGCACTAGTGCATGCACGTATTCAAAAAGTTATCTTTGCTGCATCTGAGCCAAAAGCAGGATCACTGCTTAGCGCTCGACAACTATTAAGCAATAATGGCTATTATAATCATGTATTTGAATACCAACATGGTTGCCTGGAGCAACAGGCCAGTGCATTGCTGAGTGCATTTTTCAAAAAGCGCAGAGCGCAAAAAAAACAATAAAGCATCGTTTTGGTTCGTTAAAAATCTTATGCTCTATTTTTGTTCATACAATTTATGATTATACTGTTAATTTATTGGAAATGACCTATATTTGTGCGTTCATAAATTATATTTAAATGTGAGTGTCAGTATTAAGGACATTATAAATATTGATATGAGCATAAAAGGGAAAATATGAAATCGGGTCTTAGAAAAATTTGTACATCAGTTGTACTTTGTGGTTTATCTCTGTCAGCGACATCGGCTTTTGCAACAGATACATTAGCTAAAATTCAAAAAACAGGAACTATTGTGATTGGTCATCGCGTATCATCACAGCCTATTTCCTATGTGGTGAATGGACGCCCAATGGGATATGCAATTGATATCTGTAATGATGTTGCTGCAGAGATCAAGAAAGATCTACATATGCCAAATTTGCGCGTTGTGTACAAGGCAGTTAATCCAACAGAACGTATTCCGATGTTGCGATCTGGTCAGATTGATATGGAGTGTGGAACATCTACACATTCAGTCATTCGTGATCGTGAAGTAGATTTCTCAACCAACTATTATATGGCTGAGATTCGTATGGCGGTCAAAAGCAATTCTCCTGTACAAGAATTGGATGATCTAGATAAAAAAACTGTAGTAACGACAGCAGGCGTGATTGCAGACAAATATTTGAAGCGTAGCGTGCGTGGTCAAGATTTAACAATCCATAAAATTTATGGACAAGATCATGCACAATCATTTGCTTTACTTGCAGCAGGAAAAGCAGAGGCATTTGTGGGGGCAGATTCAACTTTAGCAGGCTTAATTGCAACTTCAGGGCACCCACATGATTATAAAATCGTGGGAACTGCATTGTCTGTAGATCCATATGCGATTATGTTGCCAAACAATGATCCAAAAATGAAAGCAATTGCAGATAAAGTTGTTACAGGTTTGTGGCATTCTGGGAAAATGGATCAATTGTATAAAAAATGGTTCTTATCTCCAATTCCACCACGTAATATTGCTGTAAATATGCCGTTAAATAAAGCAAATAAAGTATTGCGTGCTCGTCCTACTGATGCAGGTAATTAATTTAAAAATTTTGATGTTTAGCTGATTTTATTGGCTAAACATCACATTAAATTATAAAAGTGTAATTAAATCTAGATGAATAAATAAAATTCTTGAAATAAGTTTAAATAAAAACAATCATCACAATTTTTCTTAAAATATTGTGAATTTTCTCACTAAAAATAATAAAAGAGGATTGAATTTGCCTCATGCAGAATGCAGACTATTTATTATAGATTAACCTAGATATTAAAATTTGCATTTGGAACCCTTATGAATATTCATGTAATTACGATTGATGGGCCAAGTGGCTCAGGTAAGGGGACATTGGCTACAAAAATTGCTCAACATTATCGTTATCATCTGTTGGACTCTGGAGCGCTCTATCGTTTACTGGGTTTGTCCTTACAAAGACAAAACCTTATCACCAAGATTCATGAAAATCTAATTGATTGTGTGAATATTGCTCGTAATTTGCACATCGAATTTTTACCTACATCACAAGGCATTCAGGTTGTGCTTGATGGTGAAGATGTATCCCAAGTGATTCGAACAGAAGAAGTGGGTGCATTTGCATCTAAAGTTGCAGTTGTTCCAGAGTTGAGAGCTGCTTTATTGCAACGCCAACGAGATTTTGCACAAACACCAGGTCTTGTGGCAGATGGGCGGGACATGGGGACAGTGGTTTTTCCACATTCTCAAGCAAAATTGTATCTCACGGCGACCGCACAATCTCGGGCCGAACGTCGTGCAAAACAGTTGCAGAGCATGGGTGAGGATGCTAAAATAGCTGACATTTTAGCTAACATACAAGCACGAGATAAACGAGATATGGAGCGCGAAGTTGCTCCACTCAAGCCAGCAGTAGATGCCTTAGTGATTGATAGTTCATACTTAACAATCGACGAAGTTTTTATGCAAATGGTCAATTATATCGATGTGCAATTAGCAAAAACACTTTAGCTGATACATCGCTTGATCAGATTTATGGATGATGTGTCAGTGTAACTAAACCAGCCTTGACTGATCCAAGACTGTTGACTTTATCAGGTATAACATGACCGAATCTTTTGCAGCCCTCTTTGAAGAAAGCGAATTAAATTTAAACGTTGAAAAGGGTGCAGTCATCTCTGGTGTTGTAGTAAGCATCGATGACGACTGGGTAACTGTTGACACTGGCCTTAAATCTGAAGGCGTTGTTGACCGTGCAGAATTCTTAAACGACCAACGTGAACTTGAAGTTCAAGTTGGCGATACTGTTGATGTTGTTGTTGAGGCACTTGACAACGGCATGGGTCAAACAGTTTTATCACGTGAAAAAGCAAAACGTGCTGAAACTTGGACTAAACTTGAAAAAATCTTTGAAGATGGCGAAATCGTTACTGGTATTATTTCTGGTAAAGTTAAAGGCGGCTTCACTGTTGACATCGGTCCAGTTCGTGCGTTCTTGCCAGGTTCTTTAGTTGATACACGTCCTATTCGTGATACAACTCACCTTGAAGGTAAAGAGTTAGAGTTCAAAGTAATCAAACTTGATGCTAAACGTAACAACGTTGTTGTATCTCGTCGTGCTGTTATGGAAGCTGAATCTTCAGCTGACCGTGAAGCTCTTCTTGCTCAGCTTGAAGAAGGTCAAACAGTTACAGGTACTATTAAGAACCTTACTGATTACGGCGCATTCGTTGACCTTGGCGGTATTGATGGTCTTCTTCACATCACTGACATGGCTTGGAAACGTATCAAGCACCCATCAGAAGTTGTTGAAGTTGGTCAAGAAGTTACTGTTAAAGTACTTAAATTTGACAAAGAGCGTAATCGTGTTTCACTAGGTCTTAAACAACTTGGTGAAGATCCATGGTTAGCGATCATGAGCCGTTATCCTAAAGGTTCTATCGTTAAAGCTCGCGTTACCAACTTAACTGACTACGGTTGCTTTGCTGAAATCGCTGAAGGCGTTGAAGGTTTAGTACACGTTTCAGAAATGGACCACACAAACAAAAACATCCACCCATCTAAAGTTGTTCAGATTGGTGATGAAGTTGATGTTATGGTTCTTGAAGTTGATGAAGAACGTCGTCGTATTTCTCTTGGTATCAAACAAACTCGTGCTAACCCATGGGAAGAGTTTGCTAAAAACCATGACAAAGGTGAAAAAGTTTCAGGTACGATCAAGTCTATCACTGACTTTGGTATCTTCATCGGTTTACCAGGTGGTATCGATGGTCTAGTTCACTTGTCTGATATTTCTTGGAACGAACAAGGCGAAGATGCTATCCGTCGTTACAAGAAAGGTGACACTGTTGAAGCTGTTATCTTGTCTGTAGACGCTGAAGGTAACCGTATCAGCCTTGGTATCAAGCAATTAAACAGCGATCCATTCAATGACTTCTTAGCTGCTAACGAACGTGGTGCTTTGGTTAAAGGTACTGTAACTGCAGTTGATGCTAAAGGCGCTACTGTTAAGTTGGCTGACGAAGTTGAAGCTCAATTAAAAGCTTCTGAAATCAACCGTGATCGCGTTGAAGATGCAACTAAATTCTTAGAAGTTGGTCAAGACATTGAAGCGAAGATCATTAATGTTGATCGTAAATCTCGTTCTATCAACTTGTCTATCAAAGCGAAAGACGAAGCTGAAGAGAAAGAAGCTGTTGCTAACTTACGTCAAGCAGCTGCTGGTCAAGACAATGGTCCTAAGACTATTGGTGATTTGATCAAAGCTCAAATGAAGTAATAAATAAAAAAAGTAGCAATTTAGTGTAACTAATTGATACTTTGTATTTAATTACTGTAAACGGTAGCGTAGTATTGGTATACTGCGCTACCGTTTTGTATTTAAACGGGTTATTATCAATTGACTGATAAATCGATATAAACCAATGAGGTCATAGATGACTACAGAAGCACTTAATAAATCTGATTTAATACAACGTATTGCTTTGAAAAATCCACATTTGGCTGAGCCTCTTGTTGAAGAAGCGGTAAAAATCATGCTAGATCAAATGATTGAAGCGTTGTCATCGGACAATCGTATTGAAATTCGTGGTTTTGGAAGTTTTGCATTGCATCATCGTGAACCACGCGTAGGTCGTAATCCGAAAACAGGTAAGTCTGTTGAGGTTGCGGCAAAAGCAGTTCCTCATTTTAAACCTGGTAAAGCACTGCGTGATGCAGTTAACGAATCTGCGGATGAATAATTAAATGCTCATGTAGGAGGGCTTATGCGCTTTATCCTCATTGTTGTATTAATTATATTATTTATTTATTCGTTAGCATTAGTTTTGCTAAATGGGACTCCTGTTTCTGTGGATTTATGGTTTAGCCATGTTCCTGAAATGAGAGTGGGTTTATTGGTGTTAATTACGCTTGCTTTAGGTGTAATTTTAGGTTTGCTATTAGGTGTACAAGTTTTTCGTGTATTCCAAAGTCGTTGGGAAATCCAGCGTTTGCATAAAGAGATTGACCAACTTCGTAAAGAGCAAATTCAGCATGCTCAATTGGCTGCTACGGAAGCAATTGCACATCAGCGATCTGAAAAAACTAGTTTGGATATTAGCCCCGAAGATAAAAGCCCATTATAATGGGCTTTATTTTTTGGTTGGAATGAGTCCTTGAGTATTATTGTTGCTTTAGATGCAAAAAGCCAAGCCCAAGCTTTAACAATTGCTGAACAGCTTGATCCTGAATTGTGTCGTTTAAAAGTGGGTAAAGAGCTATTTACGCATGAAGGTCCACAAGTTGTAAAAGAATTGCACCATTTGGGGTTTGAGGTCTTTTTAGACCTGAAGTTTCATGATATTCCGAATACAACTGCCCAAGCGGTTTGTGCTGCAGCAGATCTTGGGGTTTGGATGGTCAATGTACATGCATCTGGCGGTCGCAAGATGATGGAAACCTGCGTTGAACGTCTAAAAGCTGGAAACTACTCTACTCAATTGATTGCCGTGACAGTTTTAACATCAATGGGACGTGAAGATCTTCGCGATATTGGTTTGGATATTGAGCCAGTAGATCAGGTTCGTCGCTTGGCTAAATTAACTTATGATTGCGGGCTAGATGGTGTGGTATGTTCTGCACAAGAAGCTAAAATTTTGCGTCAGGACTTGGGAAGTGAATTTGCATTAGTTACACCAGGTATTCGTCCTGTAGGTGCAAATGCGGATGATCAAAAACGCATTGTGACGCCTGCACAGGCAATGCAAGATGGCTCTACGCATTTGGTTATTGGTCGCCCAATTACACAAGCTGAAAATCCTCAGCAAGTTGTACATGATATTTTAGCGACATTGTAAAAGAGAAGTGCTTGCAAAAGATCCGTATCTAAAAGCATCTTTTGCAAGTTCATAACTAAAAAGCTTGAAATTAAGCATAGCTTTATCAAATAATACATGCGAATTGTGCTGAGAAAAACATGGATGAATAGGTGATTTATTCAGCGTTTATAGTACAAGGGAATGAGTTTTTTAAATCACAGCATTTATGTATTCCAACTTTATTGGGAACATAAACCTAACGACTTAGTTATTACAAAGTTGTTCAATTTATCGAATATTGAAGCTTATGTTTAATCCTAAATCTGAAAATAGTACAGTCGCATTATCTCCTGCGGAACGCTATGCACAAGCCTTATCTTCAGGGCAATTTATGTCTGATGATGCGCAAGCACAAGCTGTAAATGAATTAGAACGTGTTTGGCAAGAGCTCATTAGCCGTTATAAAGCCTCTAAAAAAGCCTTTCGTCGGTTTCGCCGCCAAACAACACCACAGGGTGTGTATATGTGGGGTGGTGTTGGTCGTGGGAAAACATGGTTAATGGATCAATTTTTTGACTCTATTCCATTTCGACGTAAAACACGGATGCATTTTCACCACTTTATGCAATATGTCCATAAAGAGTTGAATAAGCTTTCTGGTCAACGAAATCCATTAGATACTGTTGCAGACCAAATCTATAAAGATGCGGTGATTATTTGTTTTGATGAATTTTTCGTTTCAAATGTCACAGATGCCATGATCTTGAGCGATTTATTTCAAAAGCTCTTTCAACGTGGTATTACGCTTGTTGCAACATCAAATATTGCACCAGATGGTTTATATAAAAATGGCATTCACCGTGATCGCTTTTTACCGACCATTGAAATGGTGAAGGAAAACTGTGCGGTTTTAAATGTTGATGCAGGTGTGGATTATCGTTTGCGTGTTTTAAAGCAAGCGCAGTTATTTAAAAATCCATTAACACCTGAAGCAGATCAATGGTTAGATGAGCGTTTCCATGCTTTAACACAATCACAGCATATTGAAAAAAGTAGCATTGAGATTAATCATCGTCAGATTGAAACTTTAGGGCATAGTCAAGATGTGCTGTGGTGTGAGTTTAGAGAACTGTGTTTAAAACCACGTAGCCCCGCAGATTTTATTGAAATTGCTAATATTTATAATACAGTTTTAGTGAGTCATATCCCACATTTGACTGACCAAATCAGTGATGCAACACGTCGTTTTATCTATTTGGTTGATGAATTTTATGACCGTGGCGTCAAATTGTTGCTAACTTCTCAAGACAGTATTATTGAGATTTATTCGGGTGAGAAACTTGCATTTGAAATTGAGCGTACCCGATCACGGTTACTTGAAATGCAATCGGATGATTATTTGAATTCTGAGCATCGACAGATACAACAAACAGCTGATAAACAAAAAGAAATTTAACAATAAAAGCGCCTTTAAGGCGCTTTTATTTTCTTACATATGTTCAAAATAAAAGCATAGACGCTGTTGTTTAAAATTTGTTAGAGTCGTTAAAGTTGTATTGATAACAACTGGCACTTTAGTCTAAGTATAGATATGTTGAAAATAATTTACATGGTTTTATTTTGTATTTTATTTTTATATAACAAATAGATAGTGGTATTTTGTTGTTTTTGAAATATTCGCTATTTCGCAAGGTAATAAAGCTATTCAGACCAGTATAAATGTTTATACTGAATATCTCGGTAATAAAAAGTAGCAAAATCAGGAAAGACAATGACTACACGTATTCAAAAAGGCAAACTTGCAATTGCTAAGGAATTGTATGATTTTATTGAAAATGAAGCTCTACCTGGTTCAGGTTTAGACAGCGATAGCTATTGGAAGGGATTTGAACAAATTGTTGTCGATCTTGCACCAAAAAATAAAGCATTGTTGGCTAAGCGTGATGATCTACAAGCAAAAATTGATGAATGGCATCGTAACAACAGATTTGAACTTGAAGCTTACAAAGCTTTCTTGACTGAAATTGGCTACTTATTACCAGAAGTAGAAGATTTCCAAATTAGCACTGAAAATGTGGACGAAGAAATTGCACTAATTGCAGGTCCTCAGTTGGTTGTGCCTGTGCGAAATGCACGTTATAGCTTAAATGCGGCTAATGCACGTTGGGGCTCTTTATATGATGCATTGTATGGTTTCGATGTCATCCCTGAAACTGATGGCGCAGAAAAAACCAAGGCTTATAACCCTGTTCGTGGTGCTAAAGTTGTTGCGTTTGCTAAAAATTTCTTAAATGAGATTTTCCCATTAGCACAAGGTTCACATGCAGATGTGACTTCATATGTTGTAGAGAATAATCAACTTGTTGTGACACTGAAAGATGGTACAACAACGACACTTGCAAATACTGCATTATTTGTAGGTTATAACGGTGAACCTGCTCAGCCAACTGAAATCGTGCTGAAAGAAAATGGTTTGCATGCGATTGTGCAAATTGATGCCAATAGCCCAATTGGTCAAACAGACAGTGCAAGTGTAAAAGACATCGTGCTTGAAGCTGCTGTAACCACCATTCAAGATTTGGAAGACTCTGTTGCAGCAGTTGATGCTGAAGAAAAAGTTGAAGGTTACCGTAACTGGTTAGGCTTGATGCAAGGTACTTTAGAAGATGCCTTTGAGAAAGCTGGAAAAACTGTAAAACGCAAACTAAATCAAGATCGTAGTTATCATAATTTGGTGGGAAGCACGACAACTGTACATGGTCGTTCATTGATGCTACTACGTAATGTAGGTCATTTAATGACAAACCCTGCGATTTTGGTCGATGGCGAAGAAATTTACGAAGGCATCATGGATGCTTTAGTCACTCCATTATTGTCTAAGGTCGATATCTTGGGACAAAATGAAGTGAAAAACTCGCGTCAAGGTTCCATGTATATTGTTAAACCGAAAATGCATGGCCCTGAAGAAGTTGCATTTGCAGTTGAGCTATTTGAACGTGCAGAGCAGTTGATTGGCTTACCAGCGAAAAGCTTGAAAGTCGGGATTATGGATGAAGAACGTCGTACATCTGTCAACTTGAAAAACTGTATTGCGGCTGCCAAAGAACGTACCATTTTCATTAATACGGGCTTTATGGATCGTACGGGTGATGAAATCCATACCTTTATGGAAGCAGGCCCGATGGTACGCAAAGCTGAAGTGAAAAACCAAAAATGGTTTGCTGCTTATGAAAACCGTAACGTAATGATTGGCTTACAATGTGGTTTGCGTGGTAAAGCACAAATTGGTAAAGGCATGTGGCCAAAACCAGACATGTTACTTGACATGTATAAAACTAAAATTGAGCATCCTCAAGCCGGTGCATCTTGTGCATGGGTTCCATCTCCATCAGGCGCAGTAATTCATGCGATCCATTATCATAAATGTAATGTTTCACAACGTCAGCAAGAATTGCTATCAGAAACAGCATTACCTTTGAATGATTTGTTGACACCACCATTGGCAGCAGAAACAAATTGGACTGCTGAAGAGATTAATAACGAACTTGAAAATAACTGTCAGGGTATTCTAGGTTATGTTGTTCGCTGGGTAGACTTGGGTGTAGGTTGTTCTAAAGTTCCAGATATTAATGATGTGGGCTTAATGGAAGACCGTGCAACACTTCGTATTTCTTCGCAGCACGTTGCAAACTGGTTGCGTCACGGTATTGTGACTCAAGCACAAGTTCAGGAAGTTCTAGAGCGCATGGCGCGTATTGTTGATGAACAAAATGCCAATGACCCTGAATACACTGCGATGTCGACTGACTTTGCAAATAATATTGCATTCAAAGCTGCATCTGATTTGATTTTTAAAGGTGCAGAACAACCCGCAGGTTATACCGAACCTTTACTTCATGCTGCACGTTTGAAATTGAAAGGTTATACAGGCGATTAATTGATTGCCTGAATTAAAAAGCCTCTTTGGAGTAATGCCAGTCAGTTAAGCTGATTGGCATTTTTTCTTTGGATATTTTGCAGGTTTTGCTTTAACTACTCTCGGACACAGCCTATGCCTTTTTTCAGGTAATACATACATTTTTGAATCATACTGAGTTTGTCGGAGACTTTTTACTTAAGTTAGGTCAAAATATAGAATTTCTAACACCAAATACTCAAAAATTCCATCATGGGGTAGAGGCTCTCAAGCATAAAAAAAGACATGAAAACTTATGCGGATGATTTGATTGCCAATCATCCAAATATATCATAGGCGGATAAAGTGAAAATAGAGTTAAAATTGCGAAATATCCGTATCAGTATGGATGGTAAACTTGCGCAGTATACTGCTCATAGATGGATAATGTGATGATTGAGCGTTTATGGCGCAGCGTGAAGCATGAGGAAGTCTATTTGAAGGCTTACGATACAGTTAAACAAGCGAAACAATCCATTGCTGAGTATTTGGATTTTTATAACATGATACGTCCTCATTCAAGTTTGAATAAGGCCACACCGAATGAATTTTATGATCAACATTTACTAAAAGTAATGGCAGCATAATTTAAATATTTAGAGCGGATTTATCACTTATAAAACTGAATTGAGTGGTCTAATTAACGGAACCACATTAGTAAATGCTGCTCTATTCGGCAGTGTATTACCCGATGTCGAATCGTGCTGAATTGTGGTGGCCTCAAGAAAGCTGGGCACAATCTTTAGATAATTTTAGTGAGGGTCAAAAACAGATCTATTTAAAATCCTATTGATCTTGGATAATGCCTGATTTTAACTTTATTGAACACAGCTCACCTTGTGTGAGCTGTTGACTATAGAATTTTCTAATCTGAAATTTTAAGCAATTTCTGTTAATCCAACATGGTGATAAGCGCGGTTAAAATAAACTAAACTTTGCTCTTGCTGACCTTGTTGAATCGCAACAATGCGACACATAAATACAGTATGCGTACCCACTTCCTGAATTTGATCAATTTCACAATCAAAATTGACTAATGCATCTTCTAATACAGGTGCGCCTGTTTCTAGTTCTGTCCAGACACCCTGCTGAAAGCGTTCTTCCGTAGTCATTTTAGATGAAAATGCTTTGGAAAGATGTTCCTGCTGTGCGCTTAACACATTGACTGTTAAGATCTTATTTTTAACAAAATGTGAATGTGAACTAGAAGCTTTATTCATGCAAACCAATAATGTCGGTGGCGTATCTGTCACACTACACACCGCAGACGCTGTAAATCCATAACGATCAGACATGTCTGCTGTGGTGACGACACTGACTGCACTGGTTAAAAACGACATTGCATTTCGAAAGTCTGCTGCTTCAATCATCATTTTGTTCCTAAATTTGAACCGTAACTTTTTGTTGAGATTAGCTATACCACGCGATTCAGTCACATAGGCACATCATCTGAAAGTGCTCTCAAGAGAACACTACTCATTTTGAATTAAGGTCGGGTGACCTTCTGAATGACAATTTTAAATCTTATTTCATTCAAGAGGTCAGCCCGAAGTGATCACACGCGCAATTATTGGCCTACAAGCTCTTTACGAATAATTTCAGCACCTGCACTGAGCGCCTGTAACTTGCCGCGTGCCACTTCACGTGCCAAAGGTGCCATACCACAGTTGGTTGAAGGATAAAGCTTATCTGCATCCACAAACTGAAGTGCTTTACGTAACGTATTCGCGACTTCTTCAGCCGTTTCAATGGTATTGGTTGCAACATCAATCGCACCAACCATGACTTTTTTACCACGAATCAATTCAATCAAATCCATCGGTACACGAGAGTTTTGACATTCAAGTGAAACGATGTCGATTTTAGATTGTTGCAGTTTAGGGAAGGCTTCTTCGTACTGACGCCATTCTGAACCTAAAGTCTTTTTCCAATCGGTATTGGCTTTAATGCCATAACCATAGCAAATATGAACTGCAGTTTCACACTTTAAACCTTCAAGTGCGCGTTCTAAAGTTGCCACGCCCCAGTCATTCACTTCATCAAAGAACACATTAAACGCAGGTTCATCAAACTGGATAATGTCTACGCCAGCCGCTTCTAACTCTAAAGCTTCTTGGTTAAGAATCTTGGCAAATTCCCAAGCCAGTTTTTCACGGCTTTTGTAATGACCATCATACAAAGTGTCGATCATGGTCATTGGGCCAGGAAGCGCCCATTTGATGGGTTGTGTGGTTTGGCTGCGTAAAAACTTGGCATCTTCCACAAACACAGGTTTTTGACGAGACACTGCACCCACAACAGAGGGAACGCTTGCATCATAACGATTACGGATACGTACCGTTTCACGTTTTTCAAAATCAACACCGTCAAGATGCTCAATAAAAGTCGTCACAAAATGTTGGCGGGTTTGTTCGCCATCACTGACAATATCAATGCCAGCATGTTGCTGTTCTTGCAATGACAGACGTAAAGCATCTTGTTTGGCTTCAATCAGTTGCTCACCTTCAAGTTTCCAAGGTGACCAAAGTTTTTCAGGCTCTGCCAGCCAAGACGGTTTCGGTAAGCTGCCAGCCGTTGATGTTGGTAATAAAATTGCCATTTTAAATCTTCTATCTCTAAATTCTGTTTCGGTTCAATTAAGCAACGTTACGCTCTACGTTGTAATTTGCAGCCCATTGTTCAAGAATGTCTTGATATGGCTTGATAAAGTTTTCTTCCGTCCATTTACCTTGTTTGACTGCAAGCTGACCACGTTCAACTCGGTCATAGACAATGCGCGTCAATGAATAATCGGGGTACTCTAAACTTGCCTGATATACTTGCGCTGCTGATGAGTTGGCATTGTAAATTTCAGGACGATAAATCTTTTGGAATGTTTCCATGGTGCTAATCGCGCTGATCAATTCAAAATCGGTGTAATCACGCAGTAAATCACCTGCAAAATAGAATGCTAAAGGTGCAACACTGCCTTTTGGCATAAAGAAGCGAACCTGTAAGCCCATTTTGTGGAAATACTCATCGGTACGTGAGTACTGATCTTGCTTGTACTCAACACCCAAAATCGGATGTTCATTGGTGGTACGGTAATATTTACGTGCGGTTGAAACACTCAAGCAAATCACAGGTTGTTGATTAAACTCAGCTTTAAAAGTATCTGAGTTCACAAGGTACTGATACAGTTTACCGTGTAAATCACCAAAACCTTCTGGCGCGTAAGAGGTCGAGTTCTCTTTATTATGTTCTTTTAATAACACGCTAAAATCGTAGTCACGTACATAAGATGAGAAGCTGTTGCCGATCATGCCTTCAATACGCTGATTGGTATGATGATCGATAATCGTGCTTTTCAGCATTTCAATGATTGGGAAAGTCTTACCATTGCCTTCAATATCTAAATCCGCAGAAATGATATCAATTTCAAGTGAATAACGATCACCGTTTGGATTGTCAGTTTGTGCCAAAGCATTAAAACGATTGTTAATCATGCGAAGCGTATTACGTAGATTCTGCTCACGGCTCTCACCACGCGCTAAGTTAGCAAAGTTAGTGGTTAAACGTGTGCTATCTGCTGGTTGATAGTTTTCATCAAAACGAATGCGTTTGATTGAACATGCAAACTCTTTAGTCATGGTGATTGTCATCCTAATTTTTGAGATTAAATCTAAATTTCTTCAATGAAGTCATTTATACTCGATTCATGACATGAATAAAAATGATATTAATTCAATAAAAAGTGAGTGAAATTCATTATTGGAAATTGGAGGGGATTTTATAGAAATGCGATGATATGGTGTTTTGATGATAAATCAACCGATGCAGATCAAGAATACAGCAAATCAAAAGATGATCCAATAGCATTGGTATCAAATAAAAATGAATATTTCTCAGTTTGTCTTCCAGTCTGATATATCGAAAATTCGCTATAAAAATAATTTTCAGGGTATAGTCAAAATAACAGTCGAGATGAATCTTTAGGGTTCAGTATTGATCTATTTTGGCTAAAATTAAAGTATAAAATAATGTTTTATAAGGATAATTTAAATGATTGATTGTGATATTTGTTTTAATCAGGCTGCTGAAAAACTGGGGTTTGATTTCTCTGAAATTAAAATTGGCGGTAAATATACTTCGCTCATCGAACATCAGGGTTTGGCTTATATAAGTGGGCAAATTCCTCGAGTAGGTGATGTTGTTCAGGTTACAGGGAAAGTTGGGCAAGAGGTGAATCTTATTCAAGCACAACTTGCTGCACGTATTAGCACTATGCGTGCTTTGGCGATATTAAAACAGCATTATGGTTGCTTGAAAATTATTCAAAAGATTTTGCAGGTGAATATTTTTGTTCATTCTGCCGCTGACTTTACTCAACAAAGTGAAGTTGCAGATGGCGCTTCTGAGATTCTATATGAAGTTTTTGGTTTAAATGTAGGCAAACATACACGGACATCGGTTGGGGTCAGTCAATTACCCAAAAATGCTGCGGTAGAAATAAGTTTTGTCGTGGCGATTTCCAATTCTTCGATAACATAGGTTTACTGTCAGCATTGTACTTAGCCGCTCATATCGAATTGATTTGGATGATAGTTAGTTAGAAAAATACACATTTTTAGTTGATAATCAGAAGTGAGCATAAATTTTTTTGACATAAAGATGTGTGCTAATTTTAAGCCTTTAACTTTATTGCAGTTACAGCAATTACATCTACCCAATATCGGTTTTTCTTATGCGGATGAAGTTTATCCTATGGGAATGTGTCCTTTACTGTTCCAAGCTGAGCAGCAAATGGAGTGGCGTGAAGTGATGTTTGGTTTAGTTCCTAAATGGGCAACAGATTTGGGTATTGCAAAGCGTACCTATAATGCTCGACATGAAACTATTCTACAAAAACCCAGTTTTCAGGCTTCAGCGCTTAAATATAAATTTGGTGTGATTCCTGTCACCGAATTTTATGAAAGCAAATATATTGAAAATAAGCCACAGCGCTGGGGTGTACGACGTCAAGATGGTCGTGCTTTTTTTATTGCTGCTTTATATGAAATCGCAAAAATAGATCAACAGATTATTCGTTCTGCTTCAATGTTGACTATGGACGCGATAGATCATCCAATGATGAGGGATTTTCATGAACCTGGCGATGTAAAACGTTCAGTGATCGTCATTCCTCAGCAACATTTACAAGCGTGGTTGAATTGGAAAAATCCAAATATTCAACCTTTTGTGGAAGGCTTTCCTGTAGAGGAGTTTGTCTGTCAGCATGTCCCGAAAGAAAAAATGATCAAGTTATCTCCACAATTGAACATGTTTGAATAAAGAAAGCACCTTATGAAAGGTGCTTTCTTTTTTAGAACTTAGTGACCGCCAAGTAAGATTTGTGCGATGACACCTGTTGCAACAGCAACAAGAACATAGTCACCATTTACGCGAACCCAACGGTGTCCACGTGGTGGAGCAGGAAGGTCACGAGAACGCCAGTCATTCACTTGGTAGCTTGCGCCACGGAATTTTGCTGGGACACGACCGCCTTTACGCCATTCTTGACCTGGACGAGGCATATCATGGCGATATGCTTGCGGACTTTGCTGATAACGTGGAGCATGATTGTCTTGACCACGTTGTTGAGGTTCATCATGACGATTATTGTTTTGAGGGCCTTGTTGACCACCACGATGATTATTCGGTTGCTGTTGCTGTGGACCGCCACGATGATCATCATTTGGGTTTGCAAAAGCAGCGCCTGCAGATAATGCTGTAGTAATTGTCAGTGTGATTGCCATCAATTGGGTTTTCACAAGAGTTCTCCTCATTTCATTTTGTTTGTGTATTTATCATGAATAAAAATAATGCGCCTAAGCGATATTCATCTTTATTTTGAAAATATCATCTTAATCATGCACTTTATATCTCAATCCAAATCTTCTATTCAGATATAAAAGTGTATCCGATACTTTATATGTGGCTAATTTATCAAGATATTAAGTGTAAATAATGAAGATCTGGCAACATTATATTAAAGTTCAATATATTTGCTGTAAGCCTATATTGCTCAGAAGTGTTCAAGATCATCATTTGATTTGAGATGTTCAACAAGGTAGTCGATAAAGACTCTTACGGCAGGCAAGATTCCACGACGAGAAGGATAAACAGCATGCAAGATACCATGTGGTGCTTTCCACTCAGGTAAAACACGCACCAATTCGCCTGTTTGAATATAGTCCGCAGTAATAGAATCTGGGAGTAGTGCAATTCCACAATTTTGGCGAGCCAATTGGCAGAGTAACATTAAGTCAGAACCCATGACTGTTGGATTGATTTTAATCTTACTGGGTTGATTTTGTTGATTATGTAAAATCATAAATTGATCGGCATGTTCATCCACCATACTGAGGACTTTATGATGTGCCAAATCATCGGGTGTTTTCAGGTCGCCATATTGATTCAGGTAAGCTTGACTGGCAAATAAATGCTGTTCATGTCGGTCAAATTTTCGAACGATCAGACCGGGGTCATCATCAATTTTAGATCGCACGCGTAAGGCAACATCGACACCTTCATTAATCACATCTACCCGACGATTACTAACGATTAACTGTAGACGAATCTCTGGATAGAGTTTGAGAAAATTAGGCAGTATTTTTGAAAATTCATTTTGTGCAACAGAAACAGGTACACTGACTTTGACAATTCCTCGTGGTTCAACGCTTAAATGATCAATCAGATCATGAGCAGCCTGCGCAGCATTCATCATCACTTGAGCATGGCGGTAAATGTTCATGCCAATATCAGTGACAGCAAAATGTCGTGAACTACGCTGAATCAGTCGAACACCTAAACGCTCTTCGAGGTTGTATACACGGCGACTTAATTTGGATTTTGGAATATCGGTTGCACGTTCTGCGGCACTAAAACCACCGTGTTCAACAACTAAAGCAAAACAATAAAAATCGTCTAAATCGCTGAGCATTACAGAGCTGACCTGAGAGATAAATTCTCTAAAAAATATACGTTCTTATAAACAGATACAAGTTTTAAATACCGTGTTTCAGGATTTCCTGAACTTGTTGATATTCTTTTAAACGTAAAAAGTCGCGTTCAGTCGGATGGGTAATACGGCTAATGTCCATATTGTCAGCAACATCGGCAAGTTTGACTTCGCGTGCAATTGGGTTTTTAACGGCACGCCATGCCGCTTCAATTCGGCTTTCACCTTCTTTTTTGGTGAGGGCACAGACAGCATCTATGACATCTTGAGAAAACCCTAAAGAGATTAGATCCACAATGGTTGCATCGGTATCTTCAAGGACATCATGTAATACGGCGACAATTTGCTGAGTTTCATGTTTCATTTTCAACATGAGACGCAGAGGGTGTAAAATGTAAGGTTGCCCAGCTTTGTCAACTTGTCCTGTATGTTTGCGTGTTGCAAATGTGATGGCTTTGTCTAAAGTTGCCATGTTGATTCCTTAAAAGATATTCCATTCTTTTGATAAAATTATAACCAATTTCAAAGCATTCAATGCTATTTATCTTAAAATATTTTAAACTATGCTACCGCAAAAAATTGATATTTTATGAATTACCAACTCATTCAAATTCGGGGTGAGCAAACCAATATGATTTGCCCCTATTGTCAACATGCCGTATTAAACTGGGATGAAGAGCAGTATTTACAACCCTGTCAGCATACCGCTTTTATTGCGATGGACTTGGGTTTTGAATATATTGCAGATGAATTTGAAGGGCGCTTGGCACATTCTGTCGATGAAATTCATGCTCAAGAATTGAATATTTTTAATGAAATTACACAGGCTCAGGCTGAGCATTTTATCATTTACCAAATGGAACTCGGTGTTGCTGATTTATATCGCTATGTAGGAATTGCTCAGTTCTAGTCATGTTTTTACAGCCCAATAGCCACACATTTGCAAGCTTGGATGCAGATTATTCAGATTGGCATAAAGGACGCGATCAATTTTCCCTTTGGTATTTAGAGATAGAGGATAGTGCTTGTGGTCAGTATCTAAAAGATTTACAGCAGCAGTTTGAACCTTATCTTTATATGCCAAATCATCGCCAATGGCATATTACGTTATTTGTGTGTGGTTTTTGGCAAGCGCCATTTCATTTACAGCATTTGTCAGATCATTTTCATGAACGGCAACTCCAGCAACAAATGCAGCTATTAGAACAATTAAAATTATCCAGTTTTGAATTAAAATTGGGTAAAGTTCGCAGCTTCCAAAGTGCTTTATTTGTGGAAGTGATTGATGAAAATAATATTTTATTGCAGTTAAGGCGCTGTTTTTGGCCTGTTGCCAAAGAAATTGATGCTATGATTTATTGTCCACATGTGACTTTGGGCTTATATCGTGATGAATTTGCTGCTGATACTATTTTAGAACAAATTCATCAAACAACAACTCAAGTATGGACAGTTAAATTTCAACATTTAACGTTTGGTTCGTATCAGGCACGTCAGTTGCAAGGGCAGTTGAGTGTCCATCATCGGTTTTATTTAGGTTAGTCTGACATGATATCGCATTTGGTTTTGGGTGGGGCACGTTCTGGAAAGAGCCGCTATGCAGAACAACTTGCATTAAACACACAAAAACCACGTATTTATATTGCAACAGCGCAGGCAGTTGATGACGAAATGGCACAGCGAATTGCTCATCATCAACAGCAGCGTTGTCAAAATGTCTGGCAATTGGTTGAAGAGCCGATTTATTTGGCAGACCGCCTTGCAGCACTGGATCAGGAACATCAGGTTATCTTAGTTGATTGTTTAACCATTTGGATGAGTAATTTACTATTGGCCAGTGATCCTGATTTACAGGGGCGTGAATGTTTGAAATTATTAGAATTATTACCAAAATTAAAATCGGAAATCATCATGGTAAGTAATGAAACGGGGCTTGGGGTGATCCCATTGGGTGAAATTACGCGCCGTTTTGTGGATGAGTCGGGACGTTTACATCAGGCTTTGGGGCAAGTGTGCCAGCATGTGGTGTTTTGCATTGCTGGATTTCCGATGCAACTAAAAGGAGTAGAATAATGAGTTGGTGGTTATTGCCTTGTCGCCATTTAGATCATGTATCACAAGAAAAAGCAACAGAACGACAAGCTCAACTCACAAAACCAACAGGTGCTTTGGGTGACTTAGAAGAAATCGCAATTACACTCGCAGGCTTACAACGTACTGAGCAGCCCAATGTAGATCATCTTTGGATCAGTTTGTTTGCAGGTGATCATGGTGTGATGCAGGAAAATATTTCAGCGTATCCGCAAGCTGTGACTCGTCAAATGCTACATAATTTTACTACAGGTGGTGCATCCATTAGTGTGATTGCAAAGCAATATCATGCACACCTGCAAGTAATTGACTGTGGCACAGTGGGGGAAGCTTATGATTATCAAGGGGTACAGCAACATCCAATCGCTTCAGGAACACAAAATTTTGTAGAAACGGTGGCAATGACTGAGCCGCAGTGTATTGCTGCGATGACGATTGGTAAAAATAGTGTAGATCAGGCTGCCGAACACAAGAGCAATTTATTTATTGCAGGGGAAATGGGCATTGGCAATACCTGTTCAGCATCAGCTTTGGCATGTTTAATTTTGAATGAATCGGCTGATGTGCTGACAGGCGTTGGTACGGGAATTGATCATGCCAAGTTACAGCATAAGAAACAGGTGATCCAACGTGCTATAGAATTACACCGTCCTCATGTAGATGGTGATCCGATCAAAATTTTAGCAGCAGTGGGTGGTTTTGAAATTGCTGCAATGGTTGGTGCATATTTACATTGTGCGCAAGTTGGGATTCCAATGCTGATAGATGGTTTTATTAGTTCTGTGGCGGCATTAATTGCCGTACAAATTCAGCCCAAAGTACGCGCATGGATGTTATTTGGACACCAATCTGCCGAATATGGGCATCGTCGTATTTTAAAAGAACTTCATGCACAACCGCTCTTACAGCTCAACCTGCGTTTAGGTGAAGGGAGTGGTGCAGGTGTTGCCGTGGGAATTTTGAAAATGGCATGTGCATTACATAATGAAATGGCAACTTTTCAGCAAGCTGACGTGATAGGTGAAAAGCAATAGATGTTGCAACTGGATGTGTTAAGGCATGGTCAAACTGAGCAAGGACATACCTTGCGAGGGCATTTGGATGATGCGCTTACCTTGCAGGGTTGGCAGCAGATGCAAAATACCATAGATCAACATCTTAAAGAGCATTCTGTTTGGGATGTTATTGTCAGCTCACCATTACAGCGTTGTTCTTTATTTGCACAGAAAATTCAGCAACAGTTGGGCTGTCCTTTGATCGAGATGCCTGAATTTAAAGAACTTTATTTTGGTCGCTGGGAAGGAAAAACCGTGCAGCATATCCATGAAACTGAACCAGAATTATTGGGTCAGTTTTGGCAAGATCCCTCCCAATATGCCGCACCACAAGGTGAAAATTTATTACAGTTTCAACAGCGCTTAGAGTTGGGACTACATCAGTTGATCACACAGGCTGAGCAGCAAAAATGGCATAGCGTTCTGTTGATTAGTCATGGCGGTGTGATTAAGTGGTTACGCTGTATTGCTCGTCAACACGCGCTCAATCAGCTGCTCAGCATGCCAGCAGAGTTAGCCCATATGATCAGATTTAGTGTTTCAAGCAAGCTACAGCTTCAAGAGATTCAAGAATGATGCCATTCTGGATTGCCTTACAGTTTTTAACGATCTTTCCTATTCAGTTAAAATCCTTGCCGACGCCTCAGCAAAATGCCTATTCACTCATTTTTTATCCTGTGATTGGAGGCTTGTTGGGGGGCTTATTGTATTTTTTGGCTTGGGGATTATTGAGTTTACATAGTTCAACTTTGTTGATAAGTGGTTTGGTGGTGAGTATTTGGGTAGGGTTGACGGGTGGTTTGCACCTTGATGGTCTAGCCGATACTGCCGATGCTTGGGTTGGAGGGTATGGTGATCGTGAGCGAACACTGACCATTATGAAAGATCCACAATGTGGGCCAATTGGTGTTCTGAGTTTGGTTTTAGTCTTATTGCTCAAATGTGTTGCATTAGAAACGCTATTACAGACCCGACAATTATATTGGTTGATTGTATTGCCTGTGTTGGGGCGTTTTGCAGTTTTATTTTTATTTTTAACTTGCCAATATGTTCGACAAAAAGGTCTGGGATCTGGGCTACTTGAATATTTACCACGTAAAATATTATGGTCAATTTTAGTTGTGGGTCTTGCTTCCGCTGCTATGTTTAATGATCGTATCGCCGTGGTCGTACTCATTTTTTGTTGTACTTTATTTTACTTACGTCATCTATTTGTACGCCGTTTAGGTGGTATCACTGGAGATACAATAGGCGCGAGTATTGAAATTTCTGAATGTATTTGCTTAGTTAGTGCTGCCATTTTATCTTCCGTATATTTTGTATAACGCTCGTATGCTGAAGATACTTACAAAATCAGCACAATGCGAAAAATTTTAACAATTAAAAAAAATTCTCATTTGTAAAAAATATGGTATAAAAAATCATCAATCAGGATGAGGGATTGAACAATGAGAACGATTCATATTCATGTCAAGGATCAATTTGATGTGCATCACATGGCGAAAGCAGTGTTAAAAGAATTGGCCGATGGTGAACATGGTGATGATTATTCCTTAGAGCAAAAAGTTGATTTTATTGAAATCTACGGTGAACGGATTTTACCAACCATTGAACTTTTATTTCAAAGTGAAGCAAGTCGTAAAATTTACAAAGTGATCGAAAGTTAGTTTTTAGATTTTTATTCTCAAAACATTCGGGTAAATTCTTTGTACACGACAAAAAAAGATAACTCATTGAAATAATGGCATAATACTTGTTTTCTTACGACGAATATGATGACACATTTCAATGAGTTACATCTCAGCTTAAACAAATATCTAAAGTGGAACAAGTCACATGCAAAATGTTTTACACTGATTATGCTGGCATTAATTGTAAAACAGACATGTAATCTTTCTTCTGCATCTAAAGCCTTACCCATCAAGTGCTTA
>NZ_BKNN01000010.1 GCF_008993995.1 Acinetobacter brisouii | reverse complement strand
GTATTGAGTGCTATTTTTATCAAGAAAATTGATGAATTGAATTTCTTTTTTTTGTTTCTGTGTTGGCTCTTTTCTTAGTGCCTGCTGCATTTCATTACGTAGGTCGATGCACTGATTTTTATAAAAATTGTCATCATCAATAGAACAGGATTGAGAAATATAAATAGGGGTGTTCTTGATTAACTCTTCAGCAATATTAAAGCCTAATTTTTTTAATTCTACCAATATGCGTTTTCGGGCAAAACCGACACAGTCATTAAAAGGGTCGTAATCCCCACCATCTGCGATAAGTCTGAGTGTATCAATCGGGCAGCCATAAAAATCATTATCATTTTGCTCATATTCAACAAGCGTGTATTCATTTTTTAGAATGAGTTTTTTGGTTCTATTTAATATTTGAATATTATTTATAAACCACCGAGCGGCTCTTTCATGAGTCATATTTTCGCAACTGGCAAAAATCTCTAACAATTCAATGACCGAAATAAACTGTTTTGGAATACTGTCTAAATCTTCATTTGCACCCATCAAAATCGCCTCCCACAGCATCCCCAAAAATAAGTTAAGCCAATCAAATTGGGTATTTGACTTTCGCCCCGTCAGGCTAGGCTTAACAAAATCATTATAATTTATATTTATTTGTACTTCTGCATATTCAGCTAATTAGTATGTTACATACTGTCATTATGCTTTCTTAAATTGAATGACCGTATCATCTGCCAATTGTTCTAAATGGTCGGCGTACCATTGCATTAAATGTTTACGGTCATTGAGATACTGAGCTTTGTTATATACGCCTGCCACGCCGTCTTTAACGTGGGCTAAAGCTGCCTCAATGTGCCGTTCATCAAAGCCCTTGTTATTGAGCAATGTACTGGCAATGTGTCGAAAGCCATGTGGGGTTTGTCTGCCCTCATAACCTAAACGCCGTAACGCCATGATGAAAACGGTATCTGATTTGGGCTTATTCGGATTAGATCGGCTAGGAAAGAGGTATTCAGATTCACCACGAATGGACTTTAATTCATTGAGCAAATTAACCGCTTGAGTCGGTAATGGAATGACATGTTCACGGCGTTTCTTCATACGTTCTTCGGGGATATTCCAAAGCCCCTCATCAAGATCAAATTCATGCCATTGAGCTTCCCTTAATTCACTGGGGCGACAAAACAACATCGTAAGCAATTTTAAGCCGATACGAATATCAGGAGTCGGATAGTTATCTATGGCTCTCAATAATGCAGGTAAATCCTTTTCATCGACATGAGCCATGTTTTCCTTTTTGCCTGACTCTAAAAACTTATGCAGTCCCTCAAGTGGGTTGTAGTCAATCCGCCCAGTGACTTTGGCATAGTCATAAATATCACGGCACATGGTGCGAATACGCTTCACCTGTTCATAAATTTTATGTTCTTGTTGGATGCCTTTTAAATGTTCCATCCATTCAATCGGGCGAATGGATACAAAAAGCCGTTTACCGAAAATAGGGTAGATATGCTTTTCTAATGCGCCCCTGTTTCGGGTCAATGTATCGGCAACCCATGTATTTTGTTTGGTGTCTATCCATTCTTTAGCCAGTGCTTCAAAGGTGGCGTTACTTTCTTCGAGTTCTTTGGCTTTGCGTTCTTGCTTGGTGATGATGGGATTTTCACCTTTACCAATATCGGCAATTAATTCTTGGGCTTTCTTACGTGCTAATTCCCCACCTATTTGAGGATAGCCACCTGTGACTTTATAACTGATTCTGCACTAGATAGATGTGGGATATGGCGGGATATAGTGGGATGATCTGGGATAGACCCATTGATATATATAGCTTTGAGAGTTTTTGAGAGCAAACCAGGGGAGTTTTCTGATTTGCTCTTTATTTTGCACTAAATTCCAACGATTCTAAATTTGATGCTTATTTTTATACTTTATTTTGCACCGTTAAAATCGTTGGAATTTGGTTTAGCAAAGACTCCACAGCTGAGCTGACAGTTCTTGTGAGCAGATGATCTGGTGCACTTAAATCATCCATATTGAATTGCAGGGTAAATAGCTCATTGCTGGATAGCTTTACTTGTATTGAGATTTGTTGACTTTGGCTATGTTCCTTAAAGATATTCAGAATTTCTGGTTTTAAAGCAACGCTGTGTAATTGATCTACTTCAAAACTTTTATCTTTATTTGTTTCATGCATACTAAGATACACTCCTTATGAGTTGATTTATTGTTGATGTCATTGCTTCTTTATATGAAGCCTCGCCACTATACAGTTCGTAAACCAATAAAATCAAATCAGTTTTTGCTTTTGGCGACATGATTCGTCGTGTTGAGCTTAGTGCCTCTTCTACCGTAAATATACAATCTTTTAAGACTTGAATATTTACGGCTTGGTCTTCTTTCAGGCTTGCATAAACCGCAGCAACAAACTGAGCACGTCCATTAGGTTGCATCATTCTATTCGTTGCTTTTAGTGCCTGATCTAGCGTTTCAAATGCTTGCTCAAGTAATGATGTGTCGAGCAGCTCTGCTTCTAGCGTCACATCTTGCTTTGGTTCTAGTACATCTACAACCGCAGATGCTTGCTGTTCAAAGGGTTCACCCATACCTGTAACCAACCAAGCTGGGTTCGCACCAGTTGCAGCACATATTTTATTTACTGTTCCATGATGCAAAGAAGAACGTCCCTCTTTCCATATTCCAGTGAAAGTCCCCTTAGACAATCCAACACGAGTTGCAAAACTATAAGGGTGATTTAACTCACTTTCAGTCATCAAGAACTTAATTCTTTCTTTGAGAGGGTTTTCAAGTTCTGAATCATCTTTAACTTTTAAAGAACTCATGACAAAAACTCACTAATAAAAAAGAACCAAACAAAGTCTTGAAAAACAATAATATTTTTAAAAGACGATAAAATAGTTCTTCAATCTTTAAAAAGAACTGTTGACGGTTCTTTTTAAAGAACTTATATTGTCGTTAGATTAAGTAATTACCTAGTCTAACACGTTAAAAAAAATGCCAATTTGGGCATTAAGGAGTTCACATGGGATTAGAGCAAAAGCCCACAGAACAATGGGATAGATACAGTATTAAAGCTGAAATTGAGCGTCGTGGTAAGACGATGACTCAACTTGCGAAAGATTACGGTATGTCTGATCGGACAGTGCGTAATGCGCTATATATCCCAAGTAAAAAAGGAGAACTTGTTATTGCGAACTTTCTGGGAAAACCTTTGCACGAGCTATTTCCAGAGCGTTGGACAATTGATAACAAGCGTATCTACCCACGTTATAGCAATAAGGAATGTGCTTAATGAAGACACATTACAGCGTTGCTGAATTACTAGCATTAGAGTTAGACGGCTTACCTAAAACACAGAAAGGATTAGATAAGTTCTTAGCTAGAAATGAGTTTCAGTATAAAGAAATACCTAGTCGCGGGAAAGGGGGTATTCGTAAAGAATACGAACTCACTAAAGAACTCATGAAACTTGTGGTTCTTAAAAACATTAAAAGAGAACTTATTGCTACTGAATCAACTTCAGCCAATACAACAGCCCTAGCACCTATAGCTGAGGCTCAGAACCCAACCGAGCTAATGAACTGGCAACGTGAAGTCGCTGAAAACCGTTTATTCATTGTGCGCTATCTGCAACAGCAAATTAATCAGGGTTGTAAAAAGACCCCAATGATTCAGAAGTTTATTGAACAAGCGGCTGAAGGAACTCTACCGACTGAAATGCAAGAAGCCGTTACTAAGGCAAATGCAAAATCGGGTGAGAACCGCACCATTAGCCGACGTTCAATTTTTGACTGGATGAAAGCAGTTGATGATGCAGAAAAGCACAAAATTGCAGTGATTTCAGTGCTTGCACCAAAGCAAAGAGCATCTCAAATCCCAAGCTGGGCGGGCGAGTTATTGCGACTTTGGGGGCAGCCACAAAAGCCCACTTTAACGGTGTGTCTGGAACAGCTTCCGCAATATTTGGATGCAAATGTTGAGTGCCCATCCTATGCACAAGCCTATCGTTTTTTAAATGAAAAAATGGGCAAAGTCGATGTGATGCGAGGACGTATGGGTAAACGGGAAATCAAAAATATTCAGCCATTTATTCGTCGAGATACTTCTCTGCTTTTACCAACAGACGTTTATACAGCAGATGGTCACTGCTTTGATGCTGAAGTGGCGCATCCAATAACTGGTAAACCATTTCGACCTGAGATTACATCAATTATTGATGTTGCAACCCGTCGTTTAGTTGGCTGGTCGGTTTCACTTTCGGAAAGTAGCTGGTGTGTTTTAGATGCGATTCGTATGAGTGCAACTGAGTGCGGTATCCCCGCGATTTTCTATGTGGATAACGGCTCAGGTTATAAGAACGACATGCTCAAGGCTCAAGGGCGCGGTGTGATGGCTCGTTTAAATACTGAGGTTAGTCACGCATTGCCTTATAACTCGCAAGCTAAAGGCATGATTGAGCGTAGCCACCAAACTCTTTGGGTAAAAGCCGCGAAAAATTTACCAACTTATATTGGTAAAGACATGGACAGCGAAGCCAGTAATGTCGTGTTTAAGCTAACACGTAATGAAATCAAGCGTTTTGGAACATCTAAGGCATTAATGAGCTGGGTTGATTTTATTGCGTATGCGGCTCAAGTAGTTGAGCAATATAACAATAAACCCCACAGCGGATTAAAGCGGATTACTGATCCAGCAACGCTCAAAAAGCGTTATCAAACCCCGTTAGAAGCGTGGAATGAAGCGTTAGAACAAGGTGCGCCAATTGACCGAGTAGAAGATTGGGATGCTGAAGACTTATTCCGTCCATACGAAGAGCGCAAAGTGCGTCGCGGTGAGATTGAGATTTTCGGCAACCGTTACTTTAGTAAAGATCTTGAACAGCATCACGGACTCAATGTGCTGGTCGGTTATGACATTCACGATGCAAATAAAGTAGTTGTTCGGGATGAAGACGGGCGTTTGATTTGCTATGCAGTTTGGAATGCCAATAAACGTAATTATTTCCCTGTTTCTAAGGTGGAGCAAGCTCGTCAAAACCGTGCTGATGGTCGGTTACGTCGCTTAGCAGTGAAGCAATCTGAGGTATTAGACGAGTTGAACCCGAAAGCCATGATTGAACATATTGAGAATCAAACAGTTATTCCATTTGACCAAATGAAACGTCAAAAACTCATGGCAGAACTGGAAGCTTTACCTATACAGCCAAAACATGAGGAGCGTATTTATTTTAAAGATGTGAATCTTTCAATTGATGCAGAGCCTACGCCACAAAAAACGGTAGAAATCTCTCCAATGGAACGTTGGATTGCAATTGATCAAAGAGTTTTAAACGAGGAGGAATTGTCAGAAGAGGATGAAAACTTTTGGAAATTGTTCCAAATGTCTAAGAAGTTTAGACAGCTTAGTCTAGATGACGAAACGCTCAAAACGTATTTAGAGCGTCGTCAAGTGTCGTGATGGTATCGGAAGTACCAGCACAAAATTCAATCAAGAACATATTTATGGTGATTTAAATGACTGCAAATGTCAATCCTATTTATACAACTGGCGGAATCGCCAACATTCGCAATATTGCTCAATGCTATGAAGCGGTGAGCCGTACTTTACAGCGTAATCCGCTATTGCCTGGCATCTCTGCATTCTACGGGCCAAGTGGCTTCGGAAAGTCGACTGCTGCCAATTATGTGGCAACAAAAACCAATGCTTTTTATGTGCAAGTAAAGTCGACTTATACCAAAAAAGCCTTTGCTCAAGCGCTGTTACGTGAAATGAGCATCCCGATGCCGAATACATTGAGTGAAATGATGGAGCTTGCCAGTGCTGAGCTAGCGAAGTCTGGTCGCCCACTCATTATTGATGAGTTTGATCATTTGGTGAACGGTAATAAAGTCGAAATTGTACGGGATTTATATGAAGCCAGCCAAGGGACATTTTTGATTATCGGTGAAGAGTTACTGGCACGTAAGCTTGAAAAGTGGGAACGCTTCCACGGACGTGTATTGAACTGGGTTCCCGCTCTACCCTCTGATTTAAATGATGTGATGGAGTTAAGTCATATTTATGCACCGAGTATTGAGATTACACAGGATGTACTGGAGCAACTGGTTTCAGTCGTTCGGGGTTCTACTCGTCGTGTTTCTACGAATCTTGAAATGCTGCATGAGAATGCATTGGAGCTTGGGGTTAAACGAGTTTCCAGCAAAGAGTTAAGTCTTATTTTACCGCATGGTTTTGTGACTGGCGAAAGCCCAAAACCACGGAGTTTCTGAACATGGATATCGCGTTTTTTAGACCAAACTTTAAGGAATTGGACATCATGAACTCAAAAACTCCGTATGAGTCTCCCCGTCAGCGCGTATGGAATGCGATCCGTAAGAATCGTGAAGAGTTTACGATAGCCCTTATTGCTGATGAAGGTAATGCAACTTATGAAAGTGCTCGGGAGTTTGTATCTCGATTAATGAAAGCTGACTTTGTTACATGCACCAAAGTTCAAAATAAAGAAAAATTCTTTAATCTAATCAATGATGTTGGTTATACATATCCTTCTTTTAACAAGAAAGGAGAATTGATTCCCAGCATGAGTGGAAATAAAGCAATGTGGAATACATTGCGGATTACAAAAATGGCTCTTAATGCTTATGAACTGTCTGCAATTTCTAGTACGGATAGCCAGAAAATTGCTGTCGAGACTGCAAATAACTACCTCATTTCTCTACATCAAGCAGGCTATCTGAAAATAGTTAAGGAATCGAAAGTTACAGGGGGAAAAGCTAAGTACGTTTTATTGCCTGAAATGAACACTGGCCCAAAACCGCCACAAATTCAACGCGTCAAACATGTATTTGATCCGAATACAAATCAAGTGATGTTTGCAGAACGTCCTGAGCTTGAAGAAGAACTTAAACACGGAACAATCTTGGGAGAGTTCAATGCTTAATTCACATCACAGTCACTCGGTAAATATTCATCGCATTCAGGTCATTACTGAACGTGATGACTATAAAGCACGCTTGGAACATAGCCTGAGTACGCTTGGGTATGAGCGTACCAAGTACCGCATCATTATTGCCATTTTAGTGATGCTTTTAGTCATTTTGCTTGGGAGTTTATTGTATGTCATTAACTTCTAATGAGCTTCCAGACTGGAAGCAACTGGTATTGAACCGCAAAGAGCAGCTTGGCAGTTTACAGAAAGTTGCGGATGAACTGGATTATTCACGCACAAGTTTGTCGCTTGCTTTACGTGACAAGTATATCGGCAGTACTGAGCGTTTGGTTAAGAAAGTATTGGCGGTGCTTGGAAAAATTGAGTGTCCTTATTTAAAGCACGAAATCAGTTCTATTGATTGCCAAAAGTACAAAGAGCGTGATGCCCCTACCCAAAACCCCGCAGAAATGCGGCATTGGAGAGCATGTCAATCATGTTCGATTGGATGTGGTCAGATAAAGAAAAAGGAATAAGAAATGAGTGATAATTTTTTTTGGCTTGCTGTGGTTTTCATCATTTTTGGGTTACCAGAAATCTTGGGCTTAATTGAAAAATTCGGGGGTTGTCATGGTTGATTTAGTCGATATGGCAGAAGATTTCCATGCCTTACAACTGCAAGAACAAATCAATGCACGCCCACAATTTCATGCTGTAAGTAATTTTGAGTGTGATGAATGTGGTGACGTGATTCCTGAACAGCGTCGTAAGCTTGGTGGTGTGACGTTGTGTGTTACTTGCCAAGGTGTGCTTGAAGCGAAACAGAAGCATCACAGAGGTTACCGATGAAAACGCGATGTCCTGCTTGTGGTGCAACTTCAAGTTTAGATGCATTGCTTGGTCATAGTGAAGCTAGTCAAGCCTTTGTTTCTTCTCTGAGTTTGTTAGGCGATTTGAAAATACCAATGGTGAAGTATCTAGCGATGTTTCGTCCCCAAAATCGTGATCTGACTTTCGAGCGTGCTGCGAAGCTGCTCACTGAGATTGCACCTGATTTTGTGGCTAAGCAAATCAAGCGAGGTCATCACACCTACCCAGCGCCTACGGGCGCATGGGGATGGGCAATTGGAGTGCTCTTGGAGCGTCGTGATCAGAACAAAATTGATTTGCCACTGAAAACCCATGGTTATTTATATGAAGTTATCACTTCATATAAGCCTGATCAGCATGCCGCGCCTGAGCCAACAGCAACGGCAAAACGCCCGCCATTGGTTGTTGAAAAATCAATGTATGAGCGTCAGCAAGAGCGAAAAGCACATGAGCAGCAAAAGCATGAAAAGCCCGCTTTCACGTTCAATGAATTGATTGCTAAGGCGAATACGAACAAGCCCAAACCACAGAGAACTTTGAAAGACATACCAGCTGAACAGGTTTTTGCACATGTTGCAAAAAACCGACGTGATGGTGAAACCCACAATGAATGCTTTGAGCGCCTATTAACTGAACAAGGAACAACACCATGACAACCCAACAAATTCCACATGGCTACTGGGAGAATGCAACAGGTGCATTAATTCCAGAAGCCAACGTCAAAGAAATTGATAAATTGCGTGACCAAACTGTTCGCACAATTTTCAAAAAAGCACAAGAACTGAATGAACTACTCACCGTTTTTAAAGATTCAAGCTTTAGCGATATTGCCAACTTTAGCCAGATTTCTGCCGACCAATACGGTGCAAAAATTGGCGGCAACAAAGGCAATCTTTCATTGAGTAGCTATGACGGACGTCTAAAAATCCAGCGCAACATTGCAGAGAAAATCAGTTTCAACGAGCAACTTCAAGCAGCCAAACAGCTCATTGATGAATGCCTAGAGGAATGGACGGATGGCAGTCGTAATGAAATTAAAGCTCTGATCAACCGCACCTTCAACGTCGACAAAAAAGGAGAAATCAGCACAGCAAAAGTACTAGCCCTTAAAACTATCGAAATCGACCACCCGAAATGGCAGTCAGCAATGCAAGCCATTTCAGACAGCATCAACATTATTGGCAGCAAAGCCTACCTACGTTTTTACACCCGCGATGATGCAACTGGTGGTTATTTACCACTATCACTCGACATCGCATCTATTTAATACAGGAATTTTTTTATATGAATAAGTCAGAACTAATCAAAAACGTCTCAACAGCATCAGGCTTGACTCAAGAACAAGTCACCAAAGCACTTAACGGTTTTGAGTCTGTTGTCAAACTCACACTCGCTGCTGGTGAAGATATCACCCTCGTTGGCTTCGGTACTTTCAAAGTTTCAGATCGCCCTGCGCGTACTGGCCGTAACCCTAAAACTGGCGAAGAGCTTCAAATTTCTGCGGCAAAAGTACCAACGTTTAAAGCAGGTAAAGCACTTAAAGAGGCAGTGAACTGATGGAAAAGCAAAAACTTACAGGTTACCGCAATCTCTCTCAAGCAGAAACGGACTTGATCAACGAAATTAAAGCTAAAGGCGTGGAATTGGGTGCTTTAGTCGAAAAGCTATTTGATCACGCCCGTCAACAACTTGAGCAAGCAAATGCACATGGAGCTGCAACAGGTGATTTCACAGAGTTTCAGCGTTTAACCGATGCTGAGCCACACCACTGGGTAGCAACTGGCGCAACTAATTTGCAGCAAGGACTTATGGCATTAACCCGTGCAGTAGCACAACCAACAACCTTCTAAGCGAAACACAGGCATCCGTGCCTGTGTCTACTGGATGTCGTGATCCAGTACTGACGAGCAGCGAATAAGGAAAATATATGATTAAAATTGAAGATTTAGACAAATTACCACCTGAAGTTGTGGAAAGCTTGGGTGAGGTATCATGAGCTTATCTATGAAACAAGAAGATATACTTTTTGTGGCTATCATTGTTTTGATTATTGCATGTCTATGTATGACACCTTCTGAATCAACCCATCAGGCTTTGGCTTATTTATGAGTATCGCCATGAAAAAACCAACACGTAACCAACGCCTTGCGGCCATTCATTTGGGTAAAAAAGAGCTGGGTTTAGATGATGATACTTACCGTGATTTACTTGAGCAAGTCACTGGTAAGCGCTCAGCGAAAGATCTAAACGATGATGAACTTGTTGCAGTATTAAAGCGTTATGAAGAACTTGGATTTACTAAGCCCGAGTTCGGTACAAAACCTAAAGTTAAAGCGTCTAAGGAGGCTTTAATCGGCAAAATTGAAGCGCTTTTGGCAGATGCAGGATTGCACTGGAACTATGCAACTGGCATTGCTAAAAAAATGTTTAAAAAAGAAGCGTTAGAATTTTGCAGTGAAAATGAGCTATATCGTATAGTTGCAGCTTTAGAGTATAGAAAAAAGAGAGCGCAACATGAAGGACGAATATCTCCACAAACTTCCTGAAAACCTTAGAGTTATTATTCAACTCACTGACTACCGAACTGCCATGACTCTAGTGCAACGGTTCGGTGGTCATGATTATTCATTTCCCCCCATGAAAATGGTTTCTGAAAACCATGAACTCGCTATTTTACTCGGCTTTAATAATCTAAAAAAATTATGTCAGTATTGGAGTGGAGATAGGGTTTATATTCCTAAAGCAGATCGTTACATTGGTTTACTTAGAGACCAGCGAATTAAACAAGATTTAGAAGAGTTAGGCGCTGCATCAAAAGTTCAAGACCAGCTAGCTGAAAAATACAAAGTTACCCCACGCTGGATTAGAAAAATTCGTAAAGATATGGTCGAGAATAAACCCCAAAAAGCGAAGGATGATGACCAGTTAGACCTCTTCATGGCTTGATATCCTTCGCCTCTCTTACCGCCCAAGTGGCGGTTTTTTATTGGAAGTATTTCCGCTCAAAAATAAAGCTCATAAGCCAAACAATAACGGGACGTTAAATAAGAGTTTTAAAATAATGCCGATTACTTTTGATGATGTTTTTGATCGTACCATCGGACATGAAGGTGGTTATGTCAATAATCCGAAAGATCCTGGTGGGGAAACGAATTGGGGGGTTACAAAAACAACTGCTATGGCAAACGGTTATACAGGTTCGATGAAAGCCATGACCCGTGAACAAGCAAAGGAGATTTATCGAAAAGCATTTTGGCAACGTACTAAATGCGAACAATATAATCCTATTCTTGCATTTCAACTTTTTGATGCTGCGGTGAATCATGGTATCGGGAATGCGATTCGTATGCTACAGCGTGCTGTCGATGTAGCGGATGATGGTCTTATTGGTCAATTAACCCTTGCAGCTATTCAAGCCAAGTCGATTGATGACGTGGTGATACTCTTTAATGCTGAGCGCTTAAATTTTTATACTAAGTTATCGACCTTTGCGACCTTTGGTAAGGGGTGGACAAATCGAGTGGCTCAAAATCTCCGTTATGCTGCTGGAGATACGCCATGAGCAAAAAACCGTATGTTTCACATGCTGAATTAAACCGTCGTTTACAGCAACAGAAAGCACACTTATTGAATAATCGGCTGCAACAGGCGCAACCTTTGCAATATGTCACAGCCACGATTGGCACAATTGAAAATCAAGCAGGTGTATTGGTACATAACTGGCGTAGTGGCTGGAAGTGGATTAGCAACTGGGCATTTATCTTGATTGGGTATATTTCGGTTTATGGCGTGCCCAATGAAGTTTTAATGTTTGTACCTGAAGCCTCACAAGCCAAAGTTACAGGGCTTTTAGCTTTAATAGGTCTGGTTTTTCGATTTATCAATCAAACTAAAAACAAGGCACTTCCCCCAGTGGCGGAGGGTGCATGACCATTCAGCTTGAGGTCTATCAGTTCATTATGATCCTGATCGCGGTACTCAGTACCGTGATTGGGACGGTAAAACTGCTTTGGTCTCGTATTGAAAAAAGCTTAGAGCAAAATTTCTCAGCGACCAATCATAAAATCGAATCCGTTGCTCAAGAGGCAACCAAAAGCCAACAAGACATTCGACAGCTTGAACGCCAGTTTTTGGAGTTCAAGGCAGATATGCCGTTCCGATATATTGCCCGCGATGACTATATTCGGGGGCAAACAGTCATTGAAGCCAAACTGGATGCCGTCGCGGAAAAATTAGAAAAAGTACAAATTAAACAGGGTTTACAGACATGAGCATTGATTTAGCAAAGAGCCGCCGCGAAGGTATGCGTTGGAATATTTTAAACGCACTGGATAAAGCACGTCCGTTAGGCGCGTTAGATATGCTGCTGTTAGATGTTATGCGTTCCATCTACCCAGATACTACCCCGCAAGAATTACACGTTCAGCTTGAGTATTTAGAGCAACGGAAAATGATTGAAATTCAGCGTCAGCCTGATGGGCACTGGCATTCAAAGCTAGACCGCCTAGGCATTGATTGTGTGGAATACACCATTGATTGCCAAGCAGGAATTGCACGACCTACAAAGTATTGGACTTGAGGTGAGCATGGCACGAGAGTCATCGATTGATCAACTCACCGCAGAAGATAAAACATGGCTTGACCGTCGTTTTATGGATCAGGGCTTTTGCGGTTATGAAGAAATCGCCAAGATTTTACAAGAACGTGGTTATAACGTCAGTAAATCGAGTGTGCACCGCTATGGTCAGAAGATCGAGCAAAAACTTGCTGCTGTTCAGGCAAGCACACAAGCTGCCATGATGATTGCTGATGCTGCACCAGATGACAGTGATTTGCGTAGTTCGGCAGTTTTATCATTGGTACAGACTGAACTGTTTAATGCTTTGATTGATTTGCAAGAATCTAGCGACCCCGATACTGATCCCGCAGAGCGCATCATGCTCATGGCTAAAGCAGGCAAAGGCATTGCCGAAATTTCCAAGGCATCTGTGAACCAAAAGAAATGGGAATCCGAAGTTAAAGAGCGTGTACAAGCGGCTGCCAAAGCGGTAGATAAGATTGCCAAGAAAGGCGGTTTATCTGCTGAAACTGCGGCTGAAATTCGTAAACAGATTCTAGGTATTGTCGATAAATGATCCAAGAGCCAAACTCACCAATTGGGCTATTACAGCCTGACTTCGATAGTGATATTCCTGCGGTTCTGTTGCCCTATCAGCAAGAATGGATTGCAGATAAAAGCCCACTCAAAATTGGTGAGAAGTCCCGTCGTATTGGTTTAACTTGGGCTGAAGCCGCTGATGCCGCGTTAGAATGCGCCAGTGATCGCTCTGCGGGTGGTCAGAATTGTTATTACCTTGGCTATAACAAGGACATGACCGTTGAGTTTATTCAAGCCTGTGCCATGTGGGCGCGGGCTTATGGCTTGGCGGCTGCTGAGGTTGAGGAAGGTATTTGGGAAGATGGTGATAAACATATTCAGACCTTTATCATTCGCTTTCCAAAGTCAGGTTTTCGGATTGAAGCCTTAACCAGCCGTCCGTCTAACCTCCGTGGTCGTCAAGGTCGAGTTATTCTGGATGAAGCGGCATTCCATGAGTCGCTAGATGAGTTATTAAAAGCTGCACTTGCCCTGCTCATTTGGGGTGGTTGTGTTCGCGTGATTAGTACCCATGATGGTGAAGATAACCCGTTCAATGAATTAATTAATGAAATCCGTGCAGGTAAACGTAAAGGCACGGTTCACCGCACGACTTTCCGTGAAGCAGTGGCACAAGGTTTGTATAAACGTGTTTGTATGCGTAAAGGCATTGTCTATGATCCACATGAGGAAGCATTGTGGATGCAGGAAGTTTATGACTTCTACGGCAGTGCGGCAGATGAAGAATTAGATGCCATACCAAGTAAAGGCGGTGGTCGTTGGTTGCCACATTCATTACTGGAAAGTAAAAAGGACGCCAGTGTTCCAGTACTCCGCTTTGAGGCTCCAAAAGGCTGGGATGATTTTGAACGTGTCACTGAGGAATCACGTAATGCCGAGGTACTTGAATGGTTTAATGAACATTTAAAGCCTGTGCTGGAAAACATTCCAAAGAAAGTGACGAGCTTTTATGGTTTGGACTTTGCGCGTAAACGAAATGCCTGTTCATTTTGGCCGTTGGTTGAGCAGCAGAATACCAATAAACGTATTCCGTTTTTATTTGAAATGTTCAAAGTACCTTATAAGCAGCAAGAGGAATTTTTAAAACTGATTGTTGCCAAGTTGCCTAACTTCCGTAAAGGCGCACATGACGCTGGTGGCAACGGTGGTTATTTGGCTGAAGCGATGCAAGTGCTTTATGGCGAACGTATTGAAGCAATTATGCTGACTGAGTCATGGTATCGAGAGCATACACCTCACTTCAAGGCAGCGCTGGAAGACGGTGATATTGAGAATATGCCTGCGGATCAGGACGTGCAAGAAGATCACCGAGCATTTGTGATGGTGAACGGTGTGGCGCGTATTCCAACAATGGGTAAAACTAACTCGAACAATAAAGACCGTCATGGCGATAGTGCGATTGCTCACTTGTTGGCGGACTATGCCGCTAAGAACCCAAGTGCCCCAATTGAGTTTATGTCACTTCCATCCCGTGAAGAGATGGAAATGAGACAGGATGATTTTGATGGGTGGTTTAGTGATGTGGGGTGTTTTTAAATGATTAAAATTTAAGTAAAATGATCACCTCTTATACAGGTGAACTTTATGAAAAAAATATTATTTACTACAGCAATTTGTATGATGGGATTAGTTGGATGTTCTAAGTCAGAGGAACAAAAAACAACAAATACTGAGAATACAATTCAACCAACCATAGCGCAAGAAAGCCCAGCAGCTAAAGAAAAAACAGATGAAGAAAAAGGACTTGAGCGCCTTTTGGCAAATAAAACTTTACCTGAAGCAATTGCCATGATTAAACCAGAAATGTCAGATGAGTTCGATGCCTTGCCTCCAGCAGCAGGACTGATGGCTGTTTGGATGGAAAACTATAAAACCAAAATAGGAGACATCCAAGCGATTGAATCTACAACCCGAGGTCAAATTTTAAAAGATTCTTTTAATGAGCGTGGTAAGAAATACTGTGTTCATGGTCAGATTGTGGAAATTCAAGTGGATCGTTCAGGAGGTTTTCCTGTTTACCATGCAGGTATTGTATCGAACTATACTGATGTTACCCGAGTTTTAGCAGTTGGCTCTACAGGTAGTTTAACAGCAAATTCAAAGGGAACTTTTTGTGGTGTTGTGATTGGTAAAATTGGATTTACTAATTCTGTTGGTGGTACAACGAGTGCCCCTTATATAGTTGGAATGTTTGACCTACCTGCAAATAGATAATCTAAAGAAGCCTTACAGTTGTAAGGCTTTCTTTTATTCTTCTCTTAATGATGGATCAACATCTTTTTCTGACTCACCTAAAGCAATTGCTGTTAGTAAAGCTCTTAAACGGTGGATTACTTCATCAGGATGACGACGACATAGTGCAATCAAAAGCATTTCATCTACTGAAAGTTGTTGCTGTTGCTGATCCTCTGGAAGAATACCGAAAAGCAGCCAATCCGCACTTACTTCACACGTTTGACAAAAATTAATAATAAAGTCCGCATCAGGCTTGCGTTCATCTGTTTCGTAACGTGCAAGAGTGTTTCGGCTTACCCCAACAAGACCAGCAAAATCATCTCGTATTAAGCCCATTGTTGTACGAATTTGACGAATTCTCCCGCCAATAGTTTTAAAATCTTCCATAAAGCATCCAATTTTGTGTTTACAGGTACTCATAATAGGGTTATATTGCACATATACCAACTACATAGAGTTTATCACAAATGACCCCAGAGGAAGTAAAAGCCAAATTCCACCAAGAAGGTAAAACCTTTACGGATTGGGCAAAAGAACATGGTTATCGTCGTGCCGATGTGTACCGTGTCCTCAATGGCTTATGCAAAGCAAAACGTGGTTTAGGGCATGAAATTGCCGTAAAACTTGGGTTAAAAGACCCACAATAAAAAACGCCAGCCTAAGCTGACGTTCTTCATAAATCACATGATTATGACCCAACCCTCAGAAAGTTGCCATAATCATCTAACGCTAAGGAAATTCTAACATGAATTCTAACGCTGTAAATACATCTGTAAAAAATTCTAACGCTATGCAACTTGTACCTGCCTTTACAGGTATGTTGGATGGCAAAGAGCAATTGCTTGTCAATGCTCGCAATTTGCATGAATTTTTAAAAGTTGGTCGTGATTTTTCAAATTGGCTAAAGAAACGTATTTCTGATTATGATTTCGTTGAAAATCATGACTTTGCAGTTTTCGCCAAAGTTGGCGAAAACCCAGAAGGTGGTCGCCCTCAAGTCGAATACCACATCAGCTTAGACATGGCGAAAGAGCTTTCAATGGTAGAAAAAACCGAGAAAGGTCGCCAAGCACGTCGCTACTTTATTTCAATGGAACAACATGCGACACACCAACAAACCACCCTTGTTCATCTCAACACTAAACTCAAAGACAAACTCATGTCACAACATTTGCGTTATCGCCAAATGTATCGCTATCTACAAAAAGAGCTTTCCCAAGAAGAAATTGCCCGTTGTATGCAAATTTCAACACGGATGGTGCGAATGCTTTATCGTGAAATGCAGGAGCTTGAATTATTGCCTGAGCAAGAGGTTTTTGTGTTGGCACATACTGGGCGTATTTCTCGTATTACCACACAAAGCCAACTCGGCTTGGAGGTGTAATATGCAACCTGAACGATTTGAAAAAATGATTCAACTCTCATTAGAGTTTTTAGAAAAGAATGATTTAGATGCAGCGATTATTACGCTAACTGCAATTCAGCTTTTAATTCAAAATAAGGGTGTGATGCCAAGTTAGGAACGACTTCCACTCATATTCTAACTAATCATCCTTCAAATTAGGCACAATCTTGTATTGTGCTTAATTTTTATGGCTAAGAAAAAAACTAAATCTAACACTCAAGACCGTAGCGCGTTAGAAACCAATCAAACCGCTGAGATTGCTTGGCTGACTAATCAATGGCAAGAGCATCCAGTTGTAGGCTTGACCCCTGCACGCTTGCACCGATTACTGACCGATGCCGAGCAAGGCAATCTACAGGCTCAGGCAGATTTGTTCTGTGATATGGAAGAACGTGACGGGCATATTTTTAGCGAGATGGATAAGCGCAAAAGTGCCATCAAAGCCTTAGAATGGAACGTCAAACCACCCCGTAATCCTTCTGAGCAAGAGCGCAAGATTGCCGCTGAAGTTGCTGAATGGATTGATGATATTCAGGACTTTGAAACATTTTTATTTGATGCAATGGATGGCGTTGGGCACGGTTATAGCTGCCAAGAAATTATATGGCATCAACTTGGTAATCTATGGCTTCCGAAGAGTTTTGGCTTTGTCATTCCGCGTAATTTTATGACGCCATATTCAAAGCCTAATGAATTACGGATTAATGATGGATCAATGGAAGGTGCTGAATTTTGGGACTTTGGTTGGTTTATACATCAGCATAAAGCCAAGTCAGGCTACATTGCCCGTTCAGGATTACACCGTATTTTAAGCTGGCCGTTTCTGTTTAAAAACTACGGTATTCGTGACGTGATGGAGTTTTTAGAAACCTATGGTCTACCGAGTAAAATCGGTAAATATCAGGAAGGTGCAACCCAAGAAGAAAAAATGACCTTACTGCGTGCAGTCATGTCAATCGGACGCAATGCTGGAGGTATTATCCCCAAAGGCATGACCATTGATTTTGAAAAAGCCACCGATGGTGACACCAAAAACCATTTTGACTTGGTTGATTGGTGTGAAAAGACTCAATCTAAAATTATTGTCGGTGGTACTTTACTGAGCCAAGCGGACGGTAAAACATCAACCAATGCTCAATCCTCAACGCATGAAATTCAATTTGAAACCATCAAAAAGTCGGATGCTCATCAATTAGCGCGTTCTATTAATGATCATTTGATCAGCTATTTAATGCGTTTGAATTATCCCAATATTACCCCAGACCGTTATCCAACATTTTGGTTTGATACCTCTGATACTGAAGACCTTGAAAGTTTCAGTAAGGCTTTGGGTGAAATGGTGGATACAGGTATGAAAATTCCACTGACATGGGCGCATGAACGTGCGGGCATCCCAATGCCTGCTGATGATAAAGAACTAATCCTTGCACGTACACCATCGCAAACGCCACAGTTGGCAGTGAATACTTTCCAGCCTCATTTGTTAGGTCATTTGCTTGCAACAAACAGTAGTCAGTTACCACTGGAAGACCAAGCCATGCAGTTGTTACTCAAAGAGCAGACTCAAACAGCTCAAACCACAGCGCAGGAATGGACACAAGACCTACTTAAAAAAATTCAGTCGGGACAAAATGAAGATGAGGTTTTGGCACTGTTACAAGATGCTTACCCAAACGATGAAGAACCAGCATTACAGGAAAAACTAACTCGATTAATTTTTGCGTGTGAAATGCTTGGGCGTTTAAGTGTTGAAGCTGAGGGTGAAAGCTGATGCCAACTCCACAACGTCCTGAACTCAAGGCTTTATTTGAATTGCCTCCACAAGATGCGATTGATTACCTAAAAAATAAAGGCTTTAAAATCGGTTGGGATTGGCACGAAACTTTAGACGATGCCCACAGCCGTGCGTTTACCGTCGCAAAAGTCGCTCGGATTGATATTCTACAAGACATTCGTAAGTCGCTGATCACTGCGTTAGAAAGCGGTCAGGGCTTTGAAAAGTGGAAAGACAATATAACTCCAGTCTTACAAGATAAAGGCTGGTGGGGACGTAAAACGGTGATTAATCCTGAAGGCAAAGAACAAGACGTCCAACTGGGTAGCCCACGACGCTTACGCACCATTTACGATACCAATATGCAGTCGGCTTTTTCAGCAGGACGTTATAAAGCGATGTTGGCAGGTAGCGATACCCGACCCTATTGGGAATGGCGGCATGTCACCATAAGCAATCCAAGGAAACAACATCTTGCATTGAACGGACAGCTTTTTAGATTTGATGATCCATTTTGGTCAGTGGCTTACCCGCCTTCAGAATGGGGCTGCAAATGCCGTGTAATTGCCCGATCTAACCGTGAAGTGGCTGATAAAGAGATCCTCTCCAGTGAGGGGCGTCGTACTGAAATTACTGAAAAAGTCGGTACAGATCGCAATACAGGTGCAGATGTTTTTGCCAAACGCACCCAGTTTAATATTCCGACTAAGTCTGGTGAAACACTCAGTTTTGCGCCAGCAGCAGGCTTTAATGGTTCGCCAGCGAGTAGCTATTTGATCGATACCGTTTTGACTAAACGTGCCACAGAACTTATGGGAACAGAAAAAGGCTTACAGCAAGTGCAGCAGATGCTGAACGCCCAGCCACGTATCAAAGCCCATGAAGCTTTTGTCAAAAACTCGATGAGCTTTGCCAAACCGCAGAATAAAACCAGTACTGTTGGCGTGATTCAATCCAAAGAAATTGAATTTTTAGCACATAAAGGGCAAGCGGTTGAAAGTCCGATTATGACCATTAGTGACCACCTTATGGTCGGTAAAAAAGCCCAGCGGCACGGTGACGCGGGTAATGCACCAACGCTAGAGGAATGGACGGCTCTCCCTCAATTGATCACACAAGTTGAGCAAGTTGTCTACGACGTGAAGAACGAAAGCGTTTTGTATTTACTGCCCGCACTGGTCAAGCAACATGAAGATGATGTGTTGAAGCTGTCTATCCGCAACCAAAATGGCGTGATGGAGATTGTGAGTATTTTTAAAGTTAAACAGCTTGATATTTCAGCGGGCATTCAATCTGGACAATATGAAGTGGTGAAATAGCGGCTGACTTGCACAGCATAATATCAATGCCTTTCGACACTCATAACCCTTCTATTTGGAAACTACTATTTCACCGAGAAGATGGTGGCTGACTTGCACAGCATAATACTGACTAACAAAACTTGTTAAACCGTAACCTTTCTTTTAGGAAACTACCATCTCACAGGATAGTTTAATTTATGACCGTTATACAAATCAACGACCAAAACCTGATTACTCGTTTAAATAAGGTTGCTCGTGCAATGCGTGATCCTACGCCGTTAGGACATGCGATTGCCAATAGCTTTCTCACTGTAGTTGAGGACAACTTTGATGCTGAAGGTCGACCTTCTTGGGCTGGATTAAGTGCAGTGACATTAGCGCGACGTCGATCAGGGAAAAAACTTTTTCAATCAGGTCAACTCCGCAACAGTATTACCACTCAGGTCAGTAAAGACAGTGTGATGATTGGAACAAATGATCCTAAAGCCCCAACACATCAGTTTGGGGCAGAACAGGGAGAGTACGGACATAGCTCTCGAAATACGCCTTTACCTTGGGGAAAAATTCCTGCACGACCATTCTTACCGATGGATAAAAACGGCAATCTTCAAGCCGAAGCTGAGCAAGCTATTTGGGATGATGTCGACCATTTTTATAAAACTATATTTGATTGAGTCGGAATATATCGTTAGATCAGCGTTAGATTGTTCTAAATTAAATACAAAAACCAAAAGTAATGAATCTATCATGTTCATTATTGGCATGGTTTAAATCGCCTTAAAACAAGAATTATGGTTTTTGAATTTTCGGAAGCAATTCCAACCTTTTTTTAATTTCCCGTCATTCACACTGCGAGTATGAAAAAGACATTACTCGCAGCAGCAGCTTGCTCATTCGACTTAAGCGCATCATCGAATCACTTGGTTTTAATTCCTGAAGGAATTTTCCGAGCGAATGATGGTCGCCCGTTTGATGCTCCCCACTGGCAACTTACACCAGAACGTGGACATCAAATAGTTGCAGCCTTAAATCAACGTGCCATTGATATGGTGATTGATTATGAACATGCCACATTAAAGGCACAAGAAAGTGGTGAGCCTGCTCCAGCTGCTGGATGGTTGAAATCTAGCTTCTTTACTTATGTGGATGGAGTGGGCTTATGTAGTACGCAATTTGAATGGCTTGATCGAGCACAAGGCTTTATTGAGTCGGGAGAATATAAATACCTTTCACCTGTCTTTTTATACAACAAACAAGGTGAAGTTCTCGCTTTACTCAATGTTGCTTTAACCAATACCCCTGCATTAGATCAGTTGCCCGAAGCCAAGCTTGCTGCGGCAGCACAGGATTACTTTACCCAAAATTCAACCCAACAGGACTCCGAAATGGATGAGTTATTAGAACAGTTGCGCTGGATGCTGAACCTGCCTTTATCTGCAACACCAGAAGAGATCATGGCGGAACTCAGCAAACTTCAGTCGCAAATTAAAGAAAAAACTGGCGTTGCAGTAGCCGCAAATAGTCAAAACCTTTTTGATGCCATTGCCGTAATTGATCAAATCAAACTGGCAGCGAACAGCCAATCTACGGTTGACCTGAGTCAATATGTTCCGATGGCGGTGTATCAGGAAGCTGTAAACAAAGCAGGTTCAGCCGTTGCTGATGCCAAAGCCAAAGAAATTGATGACCTGATCACTGCGGCATGTAGTGATGGACGTTTAACAGGTGATGCGACTATTAATTGGATTAAGGATCAGGCACAGACCAACCCTGATTTTGTCAAAGCACATATTGAAAGCTTGCCAAAAATTGCCGCTTTAACTCAGCGTCAAACTGAGCAAGTCAATTTGGCAGCCAATCATCAACAGTATGGCGGTCAACAGCATACCCCTGAAGCGTTAAGTGTTGCTGCACAAATGGGGATTGATTTAGGAGCACCACAAGTATGAGCAGTATTTTAAACCAAGAAGAGCGTCAAACACCTTTACGTGAATTGGGTTTATTTGCAGTCCCAGTCAAAGCCAATGCCGTCCTGACCGCTGGCTTTGCTGCTGTGGTAGATGCCACTGGTTATGCCGTTGCAGCTACAGCCGCAACAGGTTTGGTTTATCTCGGACGTTATGAAGATAGCGTGGATAACACGGGCGGTGCAGATGGTGATGTTCAGGTGCTTGTACGAAATACCTGTGCTTTTCAGTTTGCAAACAGTTCAAGTGACCCAGTGACACAAACCTCATTTGGATTGCCTTGCTATCTCGCAGATGGTGAAACAGTTGCCGCAACCGATAACGCGGGGACGTTATCTAAAGCAGGTCGTGTCGTGGGTATTGATGAAAATGGAGTATGGGTAGAATGAAGGTAAATGCAGCAACTATTTCAGCAATCTTTATGGGTATGAGCACAGTCTTTAATAAGACTTTTGCTGATGTACAAACCACCTATCAAAAAATTGCCATGACCGTTCCAAGTTCGAGCGCATACGTGGACTATCGTTGGCTTGCTAATTTCCCGCAGATGAAGCGTTGGATTGGCCCAAAACAAGTCACTAAATTGTCTGACTATAAATACACCATCGTCAATGAAGATTTTGCAGCGACGATTGAAGTACGTCGTAACGATATTGAAGATGACCAACTGGGGATTTATAAGCCACAGGCAGAATCCGCAGCATGGTCTGCCAAGCAGTTACCAGATGAGTTGATCTATGAATTGGTCAATCAATCCTTTACTGAAAAGTGCTATGACGGTAAGCCTTTTATTTCAGTCAATCACCCTGTTGGCAAAAGTGCGGTGAGCAACAAAGGAACGAAAAAACTCTCCATTGAATCTTTAGCCAAAGCGCAAGGCAGTTTCGGTGCTGCCCGTATTGCCATGATGCAATTTAAAGATGATGAAGGTCGTCCACTGAATGTGAAGCCGAACATCTTACTTGTACCCGTTGCGTTGGGTGATACTGCCCGTGCATTAATGACGGTAGACCGCTTAGAAGATGGAAAGCCAAATCCTTATAAGGGTGTTTGTGAAGTGGTTGAAGAGCCACGTTTAACCAGTGACAGCGCATGGTTCTTACTGGATTGTAATAAGCCAGTAAAACCATTTGTTTACCAAGAGCGTAAAAAGCCTGCGTTTGTACAACAGACCAATATGGACTCTGACGATGTATTTAATCGTGGTGTCTATAAGTTTGGTGCAGAAGCACGTGCAGCGGCTGGATTTGGTCACTGGCAATTGGCTTACGGTTCGGACGGCACGGTGGATTAATCATGAGCTATGTAACGGTAGAGGCGATGCGGCTCAAGTTCGGTGAGTCTGAATTAATTCAATTGACGGATAATGAAGCACCTTACCAGCATGCTATTAATATGGATAAGCTGAATGCAGCCATGCAGGAAGCCAATTCTGAAATTGATGCCTATATCGGGAGCCGCTATCCACTACCGTTACAGGTCATGCCACCCTTCTTGGTCAATATCGGTTGTAACTTGGCTCGTTTCTATGCCAATACGGGCGATTTGTCTGAGAATGATCCGATTAAAACCCGCTATGACGCATCAATTAAAACCTTAACCAAAATTTCTAAAGGTGAACTGACATTAGGTGGTTCACCTGCGGGAGAGTCCACACCTGTAAAAACTACCAACAATGTTGTATTTGCTATTGGGCGTCGGGATTTTGGAGGTAAAGGATGGTGAACCTGAACCTTTCAATCATTGAGCAAGCCATCAAGGATGAGATGGCGGCTCAAATTGAATCTGGACATTGGTCTTGGATTCGTGAAATCAAGACTTATGGCGGTGAATTTGATGATGATATTTCAGCCGTCATTAAAGCCTTTCCCGCGATTTGGATTACTTTCGACGGTTCAGGATCACCCAAGCACATTAGTGCTGACAAAGTTGAATATCCCGTGAAGTTTGCGGTTTTAGTTGGCGCACGCTCTTTACGCAATGAGGAGACTCAGCGGCATGGCACAGGTGCAGATATTGGGACGTATCAAATGCTGGACTATGTCCAGCGTCTACTGCTTAACAATGATTTAACCAGTCAACAAGTGAAAGGCTTAGCACCGATTATGCTAGGTCGAACCAAAACCATTTTTAATACATCCACACGTGGGCAGTCCATTAGTGTGCTTGCCCAAGAATTTACCACTCAATATGTCATTCAGGCATCGGATCGCTTGCGTGAAGAGAATGCTGTTGATGAGCAAGGTCAACCGCTTGTTGCGGAAATCCACCGCATTAATTTTGATTATTACTTGCAACCTAGCGACGAAATTAAAGATCAATCCGATCTCATTCAATTGAAAAAATAAAGGCAAAAATATGAGTTTTCAAGCAGAGGTTAATTTGGAAATGACAGTACGTATCTCAAGCCGTGATCAAGTCACAGGCGCAGATGTTTTAAAACTTAATGCGCTGTTCGCAGCAGTTGAAGCATTGGGCGGTGTGATTAATCTACCCGCGACTGACTCAGATACTGGCGGTTCTGACTCAGGTAGCAATACTGGCGGTTCTGACTCAGGTAGCAATACTGGCGGTTCTGACTCAAGTCTGATTCAAATTACAGATGTCAACATTTATCCAAATACGGTCATTTTAAAAGATGCACCCAATGAAACAAAGATTCAGCTTATTGTCACTCCAAGTGGCGCAAATCAAGCCATTACAGTCACAGATGTGAGTGAAAATAATGCTTTGCAATATCTCGAATATGATGCTGCAACACGCACAATCTCAACACGCGGTCAGTACGCGGGTCGTGATGCCACGATTTTAGTTGAATGGAATGGTGGCTCTAAGCAATTCACTATCCCAGTTCAACTCTACGCACAACCGCAAGCTGTATGAGGTGAATGAATTATGGCGATTTCAGCAGGAATTAAAACACCAGGTGTCTATACCGACATTAACATTAATACACAGCGTTCGGGGCTTTTGAGTAATACCCAAAAAGTTCTGTTTGTCACTTCTGATATTGCAGCAATCACAAGCCCTGTGGATATTTATGATACCACCTCGGCAGATACCAAATTTGGTACAGACTCAGTGGCTGGTCGAATGATGAAAGCAGCAATTAAAACTTTTCGTACGGTGGATGTGCAATGCGTGGGAAAGCAGGCGATCCTTTGAGCATTTCTTCTCTTACTGGGCTTAAATGGGTTGACGGGGAAGATATTGTTGTTGATGTTGAATTGACAGGAATTACTCAAGAAACGATTTCATTTGATTATAAATTGTCTTCTTCACACACAGAGGGTTCGCAATCAGATGTCAGTTTAGTGCTAAGTGATGGTGTGGTTTATGATTCGAGCGATCAGAAAATTACCATTCCTTCAGGAGTTCGTCATTTTTCCCTAAAAATTCCTTATGTTGAAATAATGAATTGGATAGATGCCACACTTAGCATTGCAGCAGAAACCATAACGCTAGAGCGGCTAGAAAGAACGCCTGAATTTATCTGTACGCCGACCTCTTTAACTGTTCCTGATTTGGTTATTCCTACTATAGGCGGAATGTATCAATACTCATATCGTATTAATGGTGGAGAAATTATCACCAATTCTGAAAATGCAGGAGGTGCCCCAGCTCCAACAGTCCTTGTGAATATTTTGGCGCATTACGGTTTTTTTGATGACTTAGTCACTAGCTATTTTTCGCCAGAGGGAACAACGAATCAAAAAGCATTCGTTGCTGCGTATGATCAACCTATTCAAGGTGGTTCACTCGATCACCCAAATATGATTACGGCACAATCGAATACGATTGAATTTTTATTCACTCCAAGTGCTGAACATGACCTGATTCAAACTATTTTTGGTGAGGAGATAACACTTCAATCCTGCGCTATTGTGAATTGGTCTGTAAGTTACTAATTATTTATGAGTACATAAAATGTCTATTCAAGAAAAAATCGCCCCGCTTGGGCATACCATCATCGCCCTTTCCGAAGCACCCGAACTTGGTGCGGAGACAACGGCTTGGATTGAACACTTAAATTCAGTCAGCGATGCGATTGAGCAACGCCCTGCTATTTTAGTGATTCCATTTTCAGACATCGATACCGCAACTACTTTTGCAGATCAAGCCACAGTCAAGACCAGTTATCGAGTGATTTGTGTTTGCTATCACGGTGCAACAGGTCAAGAACCCGAAATTGCAGGTGCAATGGCAGCAGCACTGGCAGATTCATCCGACCCTGCTTTGCCTTTTAATGGTGTGAATTTGGGTGGTGTAACCGCTGTAGATGATTCATACAAGCTAACATTTGAACGTATGGAACGTGCTATGAATGCAGGTGTCTGTATGATTCAAACAGGCGCTGATGGCAACCCTGAAATTGTTCGCGCTGTATCGACCTATCGCGTTAATCCAGACTCAGGTTTGGATGATGACATCATGCTCGATATCAACGGTGCGCTCACGATTGACTACACACGTAAAGTATTACGCACAGCAGCTTTAAAAGAACGTCGTCGTAAAAACACAGCCGCACAACGTCGTAACTTGCGTTCATTATTCTTAGCTGAATTACTCAAGCTTGATAAAGCCGAAATTCTACAGAATGTAAGCGATACGGCTGATCAGCTGACAGTGACAAAAGATGCAAGTGATGAGTATCGAGTGAATGTGCAAGTGCCTGCTTATTGGGTGCGTGGTATGCATGTGATTGCTGCGACATTGAATGTCTACTAAGTACAATTTTTATACTTGGTTTTAAATAAAGCGGACAATTTGTCCGCTTTATTTTTGGAAGCATTTCCGACTGAAACCACCAGTGCTGCTATTGAATAATAAGTCATCATATAAAACGAGAGACTCAAATGGCTGAAGAAGCTGTTGGCATTATCGTCTTGAGTGTGAATGGTGAAGACTATGATTGTGCTTCCTGTACACCCAAGACAGACACTGGGCAAAAACCCATTAAGACCATGAACCGTACACGTAAAGTACGATACCGTGCGGGCGGTGTAGAAACCTATACCCTTGATGTTTCAGTGGTGATTCCAGATGGAAAAGATACGGTTGACTGGGGCGCAATTGTAGATGCTCGTCTTAGTATCGAATCAATCACAGGGAATCATCGTAAAACCTATATTGACTGTACAACCCAAACTGTCAGTGACGCTTACTCCGTTGAAGGTGAAACCCGTCGTGATCTGACTATGTTTGCGATGGATGTATTGGATGAATCAGCTTAATTTTGACTAGGAAAAAATGATGAAGCTCAGTGTTTTAGGTAAGTTACCTGTTCCAATTACAATTTTGAAAAATAACAAAGCGGTGGCTTGTACACAAGTTCAAGTGTCTGATCTCACTACTTTAGAATTATTCAAAGCCCGTCAACAGGCAAAGGATGGTGAATTTTGGTTGCTCTATGAAATGGCAGCAAAAACTGAATTAATTGATCCTGATGGAGCTTTCCATACACTCACTTATGAACAATTAACGCAGTGCTCAAGTGCAAATTTTAAGGCTTTAGAAGCACTAGAATTTGATCTTACACTAAAGCTAGAAGCCGAGAGTTTAAGCAACCCATCGAACTGATTGCTGCATTGCACAGAGTCGGTGTCGGTTTAGACTATGCTGAAAAAATGCCAATGCAATATGCATTGGCATTTTTAACAGAAGTCATCGAATTAAAAAAACTCCCTCAGGAGCGGCAGCACAATACTCCTCCCAAGCCCCAGTCATCTTCAGCTCAAACGACTGAAAAAAAATATGTCTCTACCAAGCGGGTGTGTAAATGACCAATACAACAGTAAGCTTGACGTTAAACTTGAATGGAAAGCAGGCTCAGAGTGTCCTTGAGCAGCTTGGGCAGTCTCAAAAAGGCACAGCCAATGAGCTGCTGCGTACCAACCGTATGCTGGAAGGCGTGCTACGTCAACAGTCCCAACAAACCCGCATTCAAAGTCAGCAGTTGCAACAGCTTGGTCGGCTCTATCAGCAAAATGCTCGTTCTGTCACTCAACAAACCACACAGACCAATGCCTCTCTAAGAACCAATCAATTGCTGGAGCGCGTGCTTGAGCAGCAAGTTCGGCAATCCAGATCACTGTCACAGCAAACTCGTAATCAAAATCGAGATTATCAGTTACAGATTAATATGCTACGGCAACAGGTCGCTGCTGCTGATCGATTGCGTCAACAGTTAGAAGCGGCTGGTCGTGCCAACCGTGAAATTGGGCGCGGTGGAACTGGAGGTAGCAATTTGATTGGCACAACAGCAGCAATCGCTGGAGGAGCATATGCTGCTGGTATGATTGGATCGAATTATTTAAAAGATCCTCGCGATTATATGCGTCAAATTAGTCTTTCAACAGATACAGCACTTGCGGGACAAGAAATGTCTGTACCTGACTTTAATAAAAAAGTGATTGAGATGGAAGGCTTTGTTCGTAATTCAACGACTAAAGGCGGATCATCGCCTCAGCAGATGGTTCAAGCTCTAAATACCTTAACATCTTCAAACGTTTATGATTTTAAAGAATTAAAAGATGTCATGTTACAAGTCAGTCGTACAGGGTTTGCTTCTGGTGCAGATCCAAATGATGTTGCCTTAATGACTGTCGCTCAACGTAATTTTGGTTTAACTAATTTATCGCGTGCAAATGATCAAGCAATGAGAGCTGGTCAGTTGGGGTCATTTGAATTACGTGACATGGCTCGCTATATGCCTGATCTACTTACTCAAGGTAAAGGCGCTGGTTATATTGGTGACAAAGGGTATCGGGATTTACTTGTCATGATGCAGCTAAGTAAAAAAACTGCGGGAACTGCTGAAGGTGCCGCAGTTAACTTATCTGATTTACTAGGATCATTTAGTCAATATCATCTTGGATTGTCATTTGCTAAAAATATTCGTGTGCAAGATGGAGATCCCATTGCAGCATATGGTGTAAGTAAGAAACGTAAAGGATTTGACTGGACTACATATGTCGCAAATATGCGTGAACAAGGTATAGGTGAGGTTGAAGCTGCTGCACTTCTTCTAAATCGTCAAATGAAAACAAATCCTCTATATCGTAAATATCGTGATAAAGCTCAAGTAGCTTTAAAATCAGGTAATGATGCTGAATATTTAGAAAATGTTCAAGCAGCCACACAAATTGTTGCTCAATCAGAAGTTGGTAAGATATTTCATAATAAACAGGCTCTACTATCATTTATGGGTTTCACCATGAATATGGACAAAGGAGGATTCAAAGACCAGCTAGACAAAGGTGTCGATAATTCGGGCGGTACAATTCAAACATCACATGATCGTCAAGCTGCTCAAGAGTATGGTAAAGATGGTGCTTTCGATACGGCTAGATTTAATGCACGTGTTGATAACTACAATGGTGTAGCTGATTGGTTAGGTAATTTAAAACAAAAACTTGCCGATTTTGCATCATCAAATGCAGGGATTGCTGCTGCTGCCTCTGCGGCAGTATTGGGTTTAACAGCAGTCGCAACAGCTGGTGGTGCGGCTGCGCTAGCAATGCGAGCTGGCGGATTAGGCGGTGGGCTTGGGGGGAGAGCCGCAGGTGCTGCTGCGGGTGGGCTTGCTTCAGGTGGTGCTGCAACCACAGCGGGACAGTTTATTCTAGCGGGTGGCGTTGGCTATGGTATTGGTACAGTAACTCGTGACATGTACATGAAAACGGAAACTGGTCAAAAATTTGATGACAAAGTTGGTGAAACCATTGCAAAAACACTCGCATTTTTTGGTAATGAAGATGCCAAAGCCGCTGTTGAAGCTCAGACTAAATATGAGCAGATGATTGCCGAACAACAAAGACAGACCACCGTATTATCCGCAAAATTTGACTCAGTCGTGAGTGCAATTCAAAACAATAAGCCTGTGTTTAATATGCCAGCGGGTTCTGGTGGTTCATCATCACCACTGTTGAATTCACTGTCTCAACACGCTAACACTGAAGAAAAAAGACATGGTGCTGTACCCTCTTACCTTGCCGCAAAATAATGGAAGCATTTCCGCCTAATTTTTTGAGTTAGTCTCTGCAAAATAACCTCATTAACGTGAGGTTTTTTTTATGGCTTGGAAAGATGATTTACAGGATGCGAGTTTTCGGGGAGTACCATTTGAGTGTATCTCTACCAAAGATGCCGTGTCCAAATCTCAAGCCATCCACCAAGCGCCCTATTCCGATGAAGCATACATTGAGGACATGGGCAAAGACCCGCGTAAAATCAGTATTCAAGCTGTCTTTACAGGTGATGACTATAAAGCTGAATCAGACAATTTAATCCTTGCACTGGATGAAACTGGTTCGGGTGAATTGATTCACCCGATTTATGGTGTCTGTACTGCAAGCGTACTGAGTCACAATGTCGACCATGACGCTGAGAATGTTGATACCTGTTACATCTCTATCGAATTCATCCTTGGTAAAGATCAGCAAAAAACCTTCTTTGTTCCTGTTGCAACGGTAGACAGTATTGATACGGCATCGATTATTGATGCGCCTGCGACTGCGTTAGAAACAGCGTTAGAACAGTTGAATAACGCAGATAAGAACCAATTCTTTACCGTTGTAAACAACATCCGCAATGGCATTAATACAGCCCGCTCATACTTAAATCTCGCCAAAGCAACCATTGAAGATATTTTATCTCCCGCAGATTATATCGTTGGCTTGGTTGATGATCTCAGTCAGCTCGTCACATTTGATACATCCATTTCAGCGATCTCAAAGTGGCGTGATTTAGCTAAACGTATTTCTCGTTTTGGTCATCTGTTTACAGATGATGATACGCCAACCTCATTAAAACAGCTTTGGACAGCCACCCAAGTGGCCAGCACTGTCGCGGTGACTCAACAGATTATTGAAAGCGTTAAGTCAGACATGGTGGCAGGTAATGAAGTTAGTTTGACACCAATTGACTTGGCAGTGATTCGTCAACAAAACCGTCAGGTGATTCAAGCCGCGATCAATACTGAGCGTGAGCAAACCGATGATGCTCTCCAGTTGACCTCAGTCACCCAAATTCAAATCTATAAGGACGTTGCTGATCAGTTGCATTTGCAGATTCAGGAACTGATTGAAACACGTCCACCCATTACAACCACGACAGTGCTTGTGCCTTGCACATTGCACTGGTTAGCACATCAGCTCTATGAAGATTACACCCGTGCCGATGAAATTCGACGCTTAAATCCAAATTTGCAGAACCCTGCTGTGTTGCTTAAGGGTATGGAGTTGACTGTTTATGCAAGATAAGAACGAGGTTAAACAAAGATTGAGAATCTTTGTACGAGTGCAAGGAGGCAATCTATGATTGACTCGAACAACAACGCAATCCGCTTAATTGTGGGTGGCTATGAACTCTCAGGTTGGGATGAGGCTTCGCTCGACAACGCAATTGATACACCAGCCGATAGCTGGAGTGTCACGCTATTTAATCCTGTTTATGATCAACTTCCGAGCAGTGTGGCAAGTGGAAAACCTGTCAAATTTTATTATGGCAATGAGCTGGTACTTACTGGAATTATTGACAAAATCTCCGAGGCTGTTAGCCGCCACGGACGTGCATTACAAGTTTCAGGGCGTGACTTGGTCGGTCAACTGATTGATTGCTCTGTGCCTATTTTCAGTGGTCGACAAGTCACTTTAGGTGTTTTGCTCAATAAATATGTCAAGTCGGGTGACCTCGGTTCTCTATTTAAAAGCATCTCTATTCAAGACAATTCAGCCTTAAAAAATAAGGTTTCAGTTGAACCAGGGGAAGCACTTTGGGATGCGATTAATAAGGCGGCTCAAGTCACTGGTCAGTATGTTTGGTTAGAAGCTGATGGCACATTAAAAGTTGGTGATCCTTTTGCGAATCCATACCACATTAAGACCGATTTATTACTGATGTATGACGGTAATGATAACAACGTGTTAGAAGCGCAATACGATGAAGATGTTTCTAACGTCTATAGCGAAATTAAAATTTTAAGTCAGGATGGCAATGCGAATCACATTTTGTCTGAAGGCAAAACCTCTACGTCTTATGGCTTTAATCGCCTAAAAATCGTGTCTTTGGGTGATGTTGAAACCAAAGCTGAAGCCGACGCAGCGCTTAAAAAAATCCAAGCTGACAATAACCTAGAAGCCTATAGCTTAAACCCCACTGTGAAAGGCTGGCAGATCGACAATAAAGTCTGGTCAACAGGCTGGTATCTCAATTTAAAAAGCGACGTGCTTTCCCGTGCCACCGCTAAATGGGCGGTGATGGGTCGTACCTTAAAGCTTTCGCGTAGCGGTGGTCAAACCACGGAACTGAAATTAAAACGCCAAGGTGACTGGGCACAGCCACTTGCTCATAAAGAGAAACAAACCAAAGCAGCCAAAAAACGCCATAGCAAAAAGAAGGCTGAGCAACAGGCTGAAAAGACCAAGAAACAAGGAGCTACAGCATGATTGATGCCATTCGTTCCCAAATTAGTAAAGCTAAAACTCAAGTCCGCCAATGCTTTTTAGGCATTGTTGCCCGTGGCAGTTCAAGCAGCTTACAACTTAAAGGCTTTGCCGATGAAGTCTTGCAAGAAGTTGAACTGGTGCAACAGGTCGGCTTTAGCTCGCATGTACCTGATGCCGCCAAAGTGGTGGTAATTCCACTTCAAGGGAAAACAGCCAAGTCGATTGTGGTCGCCACCAGTGGCGGTGCGATCAAGATTGATGTTGCTGAAGGTGAAACCTGTATTTATGACCAGTTTGGGCACTCCGTCTGGCTAAAAAAAGACGGGACATATATCGAAGGCGACTTGTTTGTGAATGGTGAAGTCAAAGACAAAAAAGGCACGATGCAAGAAATACGCGATCAATACAACCAACATAAACATGGCAGTAGCCCTGCACCAAGTCCACAAATGTAGGAGGCACTATGGGAACAATTAACCTAGAAATTAAAGATTATGTGTTGACCAGTTTGGATGCTGCATTTAATGCAGATGTGGTGCAGTCGGTTTGTCAGCGGCTCAATATCCACCGTGGAAAGTACTGGGCCAATCCAAATCTAGGCAGCCGTCTTAATACCCTACGTCGCTCAAAAGATGTGCCACGGATGTTGCAACTGGTTAAACAATTTGCTGAAGAGGCTTTATCGGATCTTGTTCCTAGCCGACTGGATTCTCTTAGCGTGACTACATCACAATCGGTGGTCAGCCGCATTGATTTAGAGATTGAAATTGTTCGCTTGACGGGTGAAACCCAAAAGATTCCATACTTTGTTGCGGTAGGTGGCTAAGATGGCTTTTTCAATTTTAACCTTCTCGCAAATCCGTAAAGCGATCATTCAAGAGTATCGCAACGGAACAGGCATCACTGTCCCAGATGACTCAGATGCAGCCATTCGTGCCGATGGTACGTCCTCGGTTGTGGAGGGACTTTATCATCATCAGCTTTATATTCAGCGCCAGCTTTTTATTAGTACCGCAGATGAGCCGTATTTATACATTCACGCTGAAGAACTCAATTTACCCCGTCTAGGTGGGACAAAGGCTTCAGGGACAGTTAAAGCGGTTTCTAACGTGGATTTAACCCTTACAGTGGGTTCAAAACTGACTGATGGCAATGGCTATTACTGGAGTGTGGTTAGCGACACGGTTCTCACGGCAAATAAAGAAACCACAATTGATGTAATTGCGGATCAAACGGGAGCTTCTTGGAATTATTCAGGTTCAACCCTGCTATGGGTTAGCCCTGCTGCTGGCTTAAATGGCACAGCAACAGTAATCAGTATCGCGGGCGGTTCAGATCAGGAAGAGCTTGAAGACTGGCGTGCACGTTTGCTTGAACGTAAACAGCTTGGCTTTAATCGAGACCGTTCCGCTGATTTGAAATCTTTGATCAAATCAGTGGCTGGTGTTGCTTCTGTTTATGTGTACCCAAAACGTCGTGGACTGGGTTCATTGGATGCGGCCATTACCGCTGCTGGTGATCCACCAACTTTGCCTAGTACAGCGCTGATTGAAGCCGTACAAGCCCTACTCGATGAGTATGCAGGATTTTGGGCAGATTGCCGTATTTTCTCACCGACTCAGCAATTGCTAGATGTTACTGCGATTGTGACAGGTAGCGGTGCGGATTTGACTGAAGTTGAGCAAACGATTCGTGACTATATCGCTGAGCTTGCTCCAGCCGAAATCTTTCAATCAGCAACTTTAGTCAGCCGTATTATGGCGTTAGACAATGTGACCGATGTTGACCTGACCCCAAGTAGCAATGTCGAGCCAACTGTCGACTGGATGTACGTTTACTGGTTGCGGGCTGGTTCAATTACAGTGAGTGCTGCATCATGAACATGGAACAAGCTACACAACTGTATGCCACTGTTTTACGCCAACTTCTACCCGTTGGCGGTTATGACACTGCACCCAATACCGTTGTTGCGGCTGATGTCTATGCTCATGCACAGGTGCTTGCTCAAGCCGATCTTGATGCCAAGCGCCTGCTCAGTGTTTTGGAAGGAATTCCAACCGAGCTACTTAGTGAGTACGAATATGAGTATGGCTTGCCGCTGAAGTGTACGGTCAACGCCACAAAATTGATTGAAGAGCGTTTGCAGATTCTTAACTGGTTTAAAAATACCGAGAACGTCTTTAATCGGGTTTATTTAGAACAACTTTTAAGCATTTTTGGTGTGCAGTTGATTGAATTAGTTACATATAAACCAATGCAATGTACAACCCCAAGTAACGCGCCTGTGAATACTGAGCAGCTTAGATATAAGGTCTTGCTCAAACTACAAAGCCCAGTAAATGCAGATATGGACTGCATTATTAAAAATTATCTACCTGCGTATTTACGCTATGACATTGAGGAGAAACAAGCATGAAACGAATTGATAGTGTGAATGCACGACCAGATCAAAACGGCATAGGCAAAGCTGGCTTTAATGACAATGCTGATTTGTCAGGTCAAGATGCAACTTATCTCACGCCTGAATGGTGTAATCATGTACAGGAAGAAATTTCAAATGTCATTGAGGGGTTTGGGGTTAATTTAGATCCAAAAAAAAAGGATCAGATGCTACATATCTTACTAATGATAACCGACAGGATAAAAACATTGGAAGCTCGTATTATTGAGGATATTAAAGTTGGTGATCTATTTATTACAACATTACTTTTTGAAAATGGTGCTGCTGTTAAGGTACATAAGGGCTATGGTGAATGGGAAAAATTGGGAGCTGGTCATGCATTGCTTTCTAATCCATCTGTAGATGAGAATGCACCGTCGTGGATGAAGATATTAGGTGGTATGGGTGGTGAGTTGAAACACGCATTAACACTGTCTGAACTTACAAAGCATAGTCATAAAGTTTATCAAAGTGGTGATGAGAATACAGTTGTTGGATATGAACGTGCACAACATTTGGCTGGATCAATAAGATCAGATGTAGGTTATGCAATGAATGATGATATTCAAGATGCTGGGGAAGGTGAAGCTTTTAATATTATTCAGCCATCAATGATTGTTGGAGTCTGGAGAAGATTATCTTAATCGATCAGGAGCAACAGATTGGACTTCAGGTCGGGCATCTATACTTGTTAGATGATCGTAAGCTGCATGGAACACTAGGCTCTATGGGATCATATCAAGAGGCTGAACTTGCAGACGAGTTATTTAAAGAGGTATTCAAGCAGTTCTGTAGTTATGTTCAATAATTTACGTTTTATTCTGCACTATCGTTAAAGCGTTAGAATTTTGGTTAGTGCAGAATGAATTATAAAAATATGGTGCAAAATAAAGTCTAAAAGAGTGCAAAATAAGCCGAAAACTTACACCACCTAAGCCTAGCCATGCCCATTTACCATTGGGTTTCTTGTATCTGAGTTGCCATGACTTATTACCGTTCTTTTGGACAAAGAAATATAAGCCATTGCCATCTAGCTCTCGATAATCCTTATCCTCTGATTCAAGATTAGATAGGGTGGTATCGGACATTGGGCGTTTTTTAATTTGGCTTCTTTTCATTTTTCTTGTATCACTGCGGTTTCAATAAAAACTCAATGATACAAGGAGTGATACATGGTGAGCAATGGTATATACAGTTATGATTCGTTATATATAGGCAAGAAAAAAGGCTTAAACCCTTTAGATTTAAGCCTTTCCAACTTATACATCGTCATATTACGACATATAAATTTAAGTATATGGTGGAGATGGCGGGAGTTGAACCCGCGTCCGCCAGCATTACGCTCGAGAATACTACATGCTTAGATATCGTCTATTGTTTTAACATTAAGTGACCCGACGAACAGGGTACAAAACGCGATCCTCTTAATTTGGTATAAAGTCCCGAGGCTTGACTTTATACGGACTTGTGTGCGTTCGCTTCGGTCGGGTTCACTGACCACAAGTATTCAGTGAAGCGGACAAGCGGCCCTTAGGCAGCTAGAGCGTAAGTTTCGTCGTTTGCGACTATAAAAATGCAAATTTGATTTACGAGAGGAAATGCGCTCTCGGCATGCATCTATGAGTTTCATCACCAGCGTCGAAGCCAATAACATCCCCATAATGGTTTTTGGAGTATAACATAACAATTGAAAAATTGATAATTTTTCTAAGTGATCAATGAAATGTAAGGTATCGGTGGTCGTCTGTTACATAGATTTTGTTGGAAATTTCATTGTTATGTTATATCATTTTAATTCTTATTTTTCATAATATCTTTGGGGCTTTCTGATATAAAAGCTTATATATGAAGAAATTATGAAAAAGAGGTTGCAAATGAAAACACTTCTCATTTATTATATTCAGGCTTAATCGTCCAACTCAAAAGTTGTGATTTATTTTTAGAAAATAAATCATGTATCACAGGTTATTGTTGTGTTATGAGTCACTCTCCCGCATTGAATTTAGATCCTCACTCAAGTGATCGCATGAAAAAGAAAATCCTTGCTGCAGTCACTGCTGTTGTAATTGGACATGTCGGGGTGTTATGGGCATTAGGTCAAATGAAAATTCAGGACTTAAAACCAGTTCATAAAGATCCGTTGCAAGTCCATTTTGTTAAAATTCAACAACCTCCAAAACCTTTGCCTCCAAAGCCTAAGGAGAAGCCAAAACCTAAGGAAAAACCTAAGGAAGTTAAAGAGGTTAAGGTTGTTGAGAAACAGTTGCCTCCGCCACCTAAAAAAGTGGAAAAAATTCAGCAAGTTAAAACTCAGGCACCTAAACAAGCAGTCGAACAGCCTGTTGTAAAAGCCCCACCTGCACCTGTCATGACAACCACAACTTCTGTTGTAGCGAAATCGACACCGCAGTCTGTACCACAACCTGCTACACCACAACCCAGCGCACCTGCGGCAGATCCATCTCCAAAAACAGTGAGTATTGGTGGATCGGGAGTGCAGTGGAGTCGCTCACCTCGTATTTCTTATGATGGTAGTGAGTTGCAAGGTGCAACACGAACTGTTGTTGTGTTAATCGAGGCCGATGAAAAAGGCAAAGTGACTAAAGTTACACTTGTAAAAGGTAGTGGTATAGCTGCACTGGATGAGAAAGTTCTTCGAGCAGTGCGTAGCGCAAAATTTAAACCTTATAAAGAAAATGGTGTGGCGTATCCAATTAAGGCGAAACAACCATTTGATTTAACACCATAATTTACGGCTAATTTATGAAATCAGGAGTTCGAGCATGAACTTTTCAGTCTACTGGCAAAGTGCCGATGCAGTAAGTAAAACACTGTATTTTGTACTTATTGCAATGTCGATCACAACGTGGACGATCTTCGCACTGCGTTTGATGGGTACACGTCAACTTAAGCAACAAGCATATGCTCAACTCGAACAAGCATTGACCAAGCTTAAGGCAAAACTAGCACCGCTTGCATTTGATCAGCGTAAAGCAGTTGCAGAACAAGCATTGCTACGTCAAATCTCTGAAGAAAAAACGTCAGCAGAAAAAGGCGTTGCTGTACTGGGTACAATTGCTTCTATTGCACCGTTTGTTGGTTTGTTTGGCACCGTGTGGGGTATCTTCCATGCATTGGTTGCAGTAGGTCGTAGTGGACAAGCAGGTCTGGCTCAAGTTGCAACGCCAGTCGGTGAAGCGTTGATCATGACAGGTTTAGGTTTGGGTGTTGCGATTCCTGCGGTACTGGCTTATAACATCTGCGTACGTGCAAATCGTGCCTTAGCACATGCATTACAAGACAAAGCACATACTTTATTGATTGATACCATGTTGCAACAAGAATCAATGACACAAAGCAATCCAGCCAATACTGCGAAAACAGCACAACAAAATTATGCTGGAGGTCAGGCATAATGGCTTTTCAATTGGGTGAAGATCACGATGCTGGTATGAATGAGATGAACCTCATTCCACTCATCGATATTATGTTAGTGTTGATGATCATTTTCTTGGTGACAGCAACGGTTGCAAATCCATCGATTCCGTTGACTTTACCCAAAACCACAGCGGAAATTACAACACCGCCGCCAGAAGCGATCACGATTAGTATCAATGCTAAAGGTGAAGTGGCATGGAATGACCAAATTATTAGTTTAGATGATTTGGCTCAGCGCTTTAATGCTGCGGGTCAACAAGCTCAAAAACCAACTGTGCAACTGCGTGCTGATAAAGAGTCACGTTATGATATGGTTGCTCAAGTAATGTCACGTGCAAGCGAAGCCGGGCTGAGTGATATTGCTTTTGTAAGTGAAAACTAATCAGCAATTTTGAAGTAAAAAAGCGACCATTATCGGTCGCTTTTTTATTTTATGCCTTCAGTAAACGATAGAATTTACTACGGAGCTTGTCTAGTTTTGGTGGAATGGCAAAGTTACAATAGCCTTGAGTTGGGTTCTTTTCAAAGTAATTTTGATGATATTCTTCCGCTGTATAAAATACAGGTTCAGCAGTCAGTTCAGTCACAACATCAATACCTTCTGATTTAAGCTGATTGATGAAGGCTTCAGCTTGCTGTTTTTGCTCGTCATTATAATAGTAAATCACTGAGCGGTATTGTGTCCCGATATCATTGCCTTGACGGTTTAAGGTGGTTGGATCGTGAATAGCAAAAAGAACAGTAAGTAAGTCATGATAGCTGATTTGTGTTTCATCAAAATCAACACGAACAACTTCTGCATGACCTGTATTGCCACTACAAACAGCTTCATAACTTGGCGCAGTGCTATGACCACCTGCATAACCACTTGTTACATGAGTAACTCCACGTAACTGTAAAAAGACAGCTTCTACACACCAAAAGCAGCCACCACCAAATAAAGCCTGTTGCATATTTTTATCCTTCAATAAAATCAAAAAAGTTTAGGGAGTTTGAGGACTTAGTTCCATAATAACATGATTGGATTGATCCTTTAATTTCAAAACCTGTTTTTCCACACTGAAGCTTTCAACTTGTGCCAATGCTAAATGAAATTGATCATTCATTTGTACGCTGTCCAAACACATCATTTTTGTGGATGCCAGAGGGCTAAGATGCAGCACATTGCCTTGTAATTGATAGCTGCCGAAAATTCGATTACATCCATCACTACCGCTGACACGTTTGTTCTCAATATCAAATGTTAAAGACGGTTGATGATTCAATTCATTTGCGGTGAGCAGATGCCCCTGAATTTGAGTCACTTTCCAAACTGTATGTGGCTTTTGCAATTGCTGTTGTTGCTGCAAAATTTGTGCAGAAGGCTGATTCGGTAAATTTGAACAGGCTGCAATCACACTTAAACCGACAAAAACCATTGAGAAGATCAGCTGTTTTAAGGTCATGGGCTTATCCTTATTTATTTTAATAATTAATTAAAACCAATATATGTTTATTTTTCGGGTATGACTGTCATTTTAAAACGAAGATTTTGTTATGCTTTGCAAAAAGTGCAACAAAAGATAAAGATATGATGTTTTTATGAAAAAAATGAGTATCTTTTTGCTGAAAAAATACTCATTTTGGTGGGGGATGATTACTTACGATAGCTTGCAAACTCAAAAGCAATGCCTGATTGCTCATCAACCTGCTTTTCACTACTTATCTTATGAAAGTCACTTGGAATTTCAGGATAGTAAGCATCGCCTTGTACATCAAGCTCAACATGAGTTAATTCTAAACGATCTGCAATCGGTAGCGTTTGTTTGAAAATTTCCCCACCACCAATCACAAAAATACTTTCAGGTTTTTCGCTAGCAGCAACATCAGTGAGCGCTTGAGCCAATGCATCTTCAATACTATGTGCGACTTTAACCTTGTCAAAAGACCATGAGGTATCACGGGTAATCACCCAATTGACTCGTTTTGGTAAAGCACGTCCCATAGATTCAAGGGTTTTACGTCCCATCACCACCACACCACCTTGCGTGATGGCTTTAAAGTGTTTTAAATCTGCGGAAATATGCCAAGGTAGGGCGTTGCTTTTACCAATACAGCCTTGTTGATCCATCGCGACAACATGGACAACTTCGATTCCTTGAAAACTCATACAGCCACCGGTGCTTTAATTGCAGAATGTGATTGGTAATTGACGATTTCGATATCTTCAAACTTAAACTCGAAAATATCTTGAATTTCAGGATTCAGTTGAAGTTGACACAGTGGCAAAGGCTCACGTGTTAACTGTAGGCGAGCTTGCTCAAAGTGGTTGGCATATAGATGTGTATCGCCGCCTGTCCAAACAAAGTCACCAACACCTAGACCACAGACTTGCGCAATCATATGGGTGAGTAGGGCATAACTGGCAATATTAAACGGCACGCCCAAGAATACATCGGCACTACGTTGATACAATTGGCAAGACAATTTGCCGTCTTGAACGAAGAACTGGAACAGCGTGTGACAGGGTGGTAAAGCCACCTGCCCAGCTTCTTGCGGATTCCAGCCTGAAACGATTAAACGGCGTGAATTTGGATTGGTTTTGATTTCATTAATTAACCATTGAATCTGATCAAAACCATCTTTTTGATAACTGCCATCGGCATTTTGAGTTGCGCCAAAGTTGCGCCATTGGTGACCATAGACAGGGCCAAGTTCACCTTCAGGGCGGCCGAAACGTGCGGTTTGTTCTGCGGTTGCCCATTCATCCCAAATGGTGACTTTATGGTCTTGTAAATATTGAACGTTGGTATCACCTTTTAAGAACCACAACAGCTCAATCGCAATCGAGCGAAAATGAACTTTTTTGGTGGTGAGTAAGGGAAAGCCTTGGTTTAGGTCAAAACGCATTTGATGACCAAATACAGAACGTGTCCCTGTCCCTGTACGGTCGCCCTTATCGCCACCGTTGTCCAGAATGTGCTGTAGTAGATCAAGATACGCTTTCATAAAATTCCTATAGAGCTGAAATGTTACGACGTTAGTTGTCGCACTATGGCGTTTATGCCAAGATTTGTCAGTCTGAGAAGTTTATACTAATCGCCATCAAAGCCCAATAATATTTAATTAGCAAAAATGACCATTGATCTACAGCAGTTGCCCGCAGCGTTGCAGGCCTATAAAAATCAGATTTTGGCTTCGGCAAAACCGAGCATTGAAATACAATTGAGCCCATCTGAAGATTTAAATTTGTGGCAAAGTAAAGTCGGTGGAGAACCTTATTTACCTTTAACAGCTTCTTATCCTGTTGATCGTGAAGGTCGACCACTGAAGTTGCTGGCTCAGCTTAATTTTTCTGAAATGCCTGCCCATCCCGATTTTCCAAGTACAGGGATCTTGCAGTTTTTTATTGGTACAGATGATTTGTACGGTGCAGATTTTGATGAGCCACGTTTACAGCAAGACTTTCGAGTACAGTATTTTGAGCAGGTGACACAAGATTTGGCGCAATTGCATCAAGTGTTTCCATCTTCGTCAAATGCTGATGAGGTTTATTCTCCACTCACAGGACAATACGCGCTGACATTTAACCCAACCGAGCAGTATATCAGTATTGAAGATACGCATTTCGGTCGACAAATTTTAGCGGTCGATCAAGTCTTTGACTTTGAGGAACAATTCGAGGGTGAAGATTTTTATGAAGAATGCTATGAGCCGTATGCAGATTTGTGCCCTGCCAATGGGCATCGAATTGGCGGTTATCCATTCTTTACCCAATCTGATCCGCGCGAGTTTAATCCGACCATTCAGGATTATGTGCTGTTGCTACAGATTGATTCGGATACCGACAATGGAGTAGACATCATGTGGGGTGATTGCGGTGTGGGCAATTTTTTTATACACCCCAATGATCTGAAAAATCGTGATTTTTCTAAAGTGCTTTATAACTGGGATTGTGCATAACCCCTGTTAGCGTTTGGCTCGGTTTTGATAAATAGACATCACAAAAAGACCCAAAATAATAAAACCGAGTCCTTGCCCCAACCACGCCCATAGCGCATTGTTGGGTTGTAAGCCAAGGGCAATCAGTCCACCCGCAGGTAAAATCCAAACTAGAATTTTTGTATAAGGATAGCGTGCGCCATATTGATAAATCAGATGCATAAACACGCCAATCACGACACAGATTCCCACCCAAAGAGAGGGGAGAGCTGATACCTTTGACAGTAGCATGGTAATGACACAAATAGCGATGGTGATGGTGAGTTTCACGTGGCGGTTACAGCGTTCAGAGTACCAAAATTGCAGCATAATTAAGATTCAGAAGAAGTGGGTTTTGACAAATGTGCCAGTGGAGAAAAAATAAAAACACTCAGCGCCATAAAGGCGAGTCCCTGAACCCCTAAAATCAGTAAGTCATTCATGGTTTTCATAAACAATAAAGCCAAGATCAGGGCGAGGGGTATCCATGTAAATACGCGGAATAAAAAGCGGCTTGGATCATTTTTGGCAATTTGTAAACGTGCATAACGGCAAATTAAAAACACCAAACCTGTGCCTGTAAACATCAGGATGACCGAAGCAGGAAGTGGTTTATAGAGATACAGCCCCGCAGCGATGGCAACCGTGATCAGTAAAATCAGGATTTTCTTGGCAAGTGTTGTATTCGATTCAAACCAAAATTCGAGCATCTTATCTCAATAACATGATGGAAGCAGTGTGGCACTTTAGCATAAAAAAAGGGGCTTTCGCCCCTTATGCTCTACTGTATTTTTGCTTTTATTTATGCAGTGTCCAGTCATAAATTTTACGCTGGTAGGCAAATGCCATTAACAGTAAACCTGCAACAATCATCGGGAAAGACAGCATTTGACCTTTTGTGACCCAACCAAACAGGATGAAGCCCTGATCTGCATCGGGTTCGCGGAAAAATTCCATAAAGAAACGTGATAAACCATAGCCAATCAAAAATAAAGCTGAAACTGCCATGCGTGGGCGAGGTTTGTTGCTAAACCACCATAAAATGATAAACAGCAATAAACCTTCACATAGCGCTTGGTAAATTTGTGATGGGTGACGAACTAAATGCAACGGATCGGTCGGGAAGATCATCCCAAATGGATAGTTCGGATCGGTCACAGGACGACCATACAATTCTCCACCAATAAAGTTCCCAATACGCCCAAACATTAAGCCTGTGGGTACGCAAGGTGCGACAAAGTCCATGGTCTGAAACCACGTCTTTTGATATTTCTTGCACCATAACAGCATGGCAACCATGACACCGATAAAGCCGCCATGAAAACTCATGCCACCTGTCCAGACTTGAAACAACCAGAGTGGATTGGCAAGAAATTTATCGAATTCATAGAAAAGCACATAGCCAATCCGACCACCGAGTACAACGCCTAAAGCTCCATAAAAGACCAAATCGGAGACCATTTCGGCTGTCCAGTCGGTGCGTTGTTTGGCACGATAGTTGGCAAGTCCCCATGCACATAAAAATGCCAAGAGGTACATTAACCCATACCAGTGTACTTTGAGCGGACCAAGCTCAATCGCAATTGGATTGATGTTGGGATAGGTCAGCATGACTATTCCTTTCATTTCTGTATGTTTGGCAAGATTCTAGCCGATAAACCTTAAAATTGTTGTACATTCAATGTTTAAAGATACAAAGGAACTATGATGTGTATTGTGGCGCTGGCTTGGCAGGTGATTGAAGGCTTGCCTCTGTGTTTATTGTCCAATCGTGACGAGTTTTACGCACGTCCAACCCAAGCTTTAAAGCATTGGGAAAATAGTCCGATTATTGCAGGGCAGGACTTGCAGTCGGGGGGAACATGGATGGGAATGACTGAGGTGGGGCGTTGGGCGGTGATTACCAACTATCGCGATGCATCAGATCAGCGAACCTATCCGACTTCACGTGGTGACATTGTGGCGGATTATCTGGCTTCAGAACTGCCACCCATTCGTTTCGGGCAGCAACTCGAACAGCATCAGCAAGATTATGCAGGCTTTAACCTGATTATGGGAGATCGACAGCAAGCGGTCTATATGAGCAATCGTGGTGAAGCGCCGCAAGTTTTGGCGAATGGGGTGTATGTGGTATCAAATGGTTTGATGTCGGAACACTGGGCAAAAAATCAGCATTTGCGTCAGCGGTTTGTGCAGGAACTTTTACCATTATTGGCATTGCCTGATGTTACTGAGTCTGAGCTGCAACAGGTGGCTTGGGATATTTTAGAAGACCCGCGTCAGCGTTTGCCTGAGCAGTTGCCACAGACAGGCATTTCTCTAGAATTAGAACAACTCCTGTCATCAACCTTTATTGTCAGTCCAAATTATGGGACACGTTGCTCTAATTTTTTGCGGATTTTTTCACAGCACTGTATATGGCTCGAGAAAACCCAACATGGGCAGCCACAGAGAGTGGTTCAAACCATTGAGTTTAGCTACTCTGGTTGAGTCGGCTTGATGAAATTTTTTGGACAGGAAATGATTTTTATAGACTGAAATCGCTGTCATCAATAAGGATATTGACGATGATGTGGGGAAAAATCGCGCTTGCGATGAGTGCATTTGCAGCAAATTCGATCTTTTGTCGTTTGGCACTCACCCAGCAAATGATTGACCCATACAGCTTTAGCCTGATTAGGATGCTCAGTGGTGCTTTGGTGTTGGCTTTGTTACTTAGATCAACACAGCAACTCAAGCCCAACCGTCTACATTGGAAAGGGGGCGTGTATTTAACAGGGTATATTTTGGCGTTTTCTGTGGCGTATGTACGGCTAGATGCAGGCTTGGGCGCCCTGTTGCTGTTTGGCACAGTACAAATCAGCATGGCACTGTATGCCTTATATATTGGAGAGAAAATGACATGGGCAAAAGCATTCGGGCTGCTTCTAGCATTTTCTGGGATTTTAATATTATTCTTGCCAGCCAGTCATGCACCACCTGTTTTTTATGTGCTGATGATGGTGATTGCAGGTTTGAGCTGGGCAGCATATAGCGTTTTAGGAATGTCTAGCACATCACCTGTGCTGATGACCTATCAAAATTTCTTGTGGGCAATTCCGATCTGCCTACTGCTTAGTGTGGGGCATTTTGATCAAGTCAAACTACATGGGCTAGGTGTGGTTTTTGCTGTGATTTCAGGAACATTAACTTCTGCCTTGGCATATGTGCTGTGGTATAAAGTCTTGAAAAAACTTGATTCTCTCACTGCAAGTACTGTGCAGCTCAGTGTGCCATGTCTGGCTTTACTGGCAGGTGTACTATTGTTACATGAGCCTTTTGGACTAAAAATGCTATTGGCAAGCATGATGGTATTGAGTGGTATTTTGCTGTTGATTTTTGCAGCACAGCGTTTAAAACATACTGATCATTCATCACCCATCTAACTGGATAGATTCACGGGCTGTGATTTGATTTTATTTGAAATTTCAAGTAATTTCATAAGGCTGTTTTATCGTGATTAAGCTATAAAACATACAGTATAAGGAGATCAGGGTGAGTTTAGTTTTACCAACATTGGCATTTATATTTGGCTGGCTCACTGCAAGATTAAAATCTGCCGAATCCATCAAAACGGTTTGTTCACGTATTTTGGCGCGGTTCTTTATTCCCTTTGTGATTGTTTACAACATGGTTTACTACCAGTCAGGTAGTTTAAGCCTGATGTTGTTTAGCTTTGTCTCTGCATTTTTGGTCTATCTTGGCTTTGTTTATTTCTTTAAAGATCGGCTAATTGCACTCTGTGCCAGTTATGTCAATTTGGCATGGCTCGGTTTCCCATTCGCTTTGGCAATTTTTGGGCATCAGATCAGTTCCGCAATGATCGCGCTTTATATTGGTGGATCGTTATTTGGCAATATTTGGGCGGTCTCGGCTGTCAGTTCAGCCCCCCAAGATACCTTGAGTTTAGCCAAGAAAGTCGTGTTTTCACCGCCTGTGATTGCCTTAATTATTTCGGCAATTCTGCGTTTATTACAGGTGCAAAACTTTCAGGAACCGAGCTGGGTACTGCATCTGTATCAATTTTCCAAAGTGGGGATGGTGTTTACAGGTATGTGCGTACTGGGCATGTGGCTACGCCACACCAAAGTTGAAAAAGCCGATCTTTGGCATAGTGTTCGCGTCATGCTGCCAAAATTAATGTTTGGGGCGATCATTTGTAGTGTCAGTTATTTCTGTATTCCAATCGATACGTTTAAAGATTATATCGGCTTGATGTTGTTTTTATTTTGCTTACCACCTGCGGCCAATATTGTGGCATTGGAAACCCATTATCAGGGGACAGGTTATTCAGCACGTTATATTGCGGCAGGGACGATCGTTAGTATTGTGGTCATTTTAATTTTTGGATTGGTGTGGCATGTACTCAAGGGCTAAATAATTTAACCCTTGAGAAGTCGTTGCTTAAGCGTGAGTCAGGCTTTGACGGAACAGTTGCATGGCTTGACCACGGTGACTGATCTGATTTTTCTCCGCTTTGCTGAGTTCAGCACTACTTTTACCCAGTTCAGGCAGCCAAAACAGTGGGTCATACCCAAAACCATTTTCACCACGAGCCGCTTCTAGAATTTCACCTGCCCAAATGCCTTGAAAAATTTTAGGTAATGGATCTTCTGCATGTTCAACCAAAGCCAATACGCAAACAAACATGCCTTCAATCGCTTGGTTATCTTTACGAAATGCTTGTAAGTCTTCGAGTAATTTTTGATTGTTGGCAGCATCATTACCATGCTCACCCGCATAACGAGCAGAGTAAATCCCTGGTGCGCCACCAAGAACTGGAACACAGATACCTGAGTCATCAGCTAAAGCGGGTTTACCCGAAATTTTAGAAGCATGACGTGCTTTAATGATCGCATTTTCCACAAAACTTAAACCATCTTCGACAGCATCTTCAATGTTTAAACGACCTTGAGGAATAATTTCGATCGGTAAATTCAGCTGTTGAAACAAGGTTTCGAATTCGGCAACTTTGCCTTTATTGTTACTGGCAAGAACCAGTTGACCTGCATTCAGCCATGATGGAGTAGACATAATTATCATCAAAATTAGAAAAACATGGGCAGAATTATGCCGAGTTTAGTGATGAAAAACAAAAAGAATGTGAGATGTTTGAAGAGAGAAGATAGAGGGAAAATTTTCAATGCTCTCACAAGGGAAATACGTGATTTCCCTTGTGAACTTGAGCAAAAATTACTGCGCTTGAATCCATTTGTCAGCACGGTCAACGGCTTGACGAATTTGTTCAGGCGTTAAGTTAGCTGCCAAAGCCGTTTTTTTGGTTTGAGACATATCAATAACTTTGTTGTCCAACATACCATCACGGGTTGAAAGCTCATACCACTGGTATGCATTCATATAATTTTTATTGTGCTCTTCAATTAACGCAAGGTTAAAGCTGGCACGGTTATCGCCGTGACTCGCTGCTTTTTCCAAGTATTGACGCCCTAATTTTTCATTTTTGCCAGTACCAATGCCTTCAACCAACATTCGTCCAACATTGAGCTGTGCTGCGGAAATACCTTGATCGGCTGCTTTTTTATACCAAAAAAATGCCTGATGCGGGTCTTTAGACACTTCACGACCTGCTTGGTAACGTGTCGCAACGTAAAATTGTGCAGCAGGTTGACCTGCTTTGGCTTCACTCAATAAATCATTGAAGCCCATAGTCGAGTAACGCGCAGCCTGTGCGGAGGTCGATTGCTGAGATGGCAGGTAATCAGCATGAACCTGAGTACTTAAAATACCAAACAGAATGGTGCTAAAGAATACTTTTTTCATAGGGCGCTTACTCGATAAATAGCGACCTCGCCAAATAAATTCGGAATATGTTTACTGAGTAAACTGTCTTGTTGATTCCCATTTACGGCGAGTCGATTAATAATTCGGATCTGATTTTCCGCACACAATGCTTCAAAATCACGAAAAGTACATAAATGAATATTGGGTGTGTTATACCACATATAGGGTAATGTTTCTGAAACGGGCATCATTCCTTTCAATGCAAGAAAAGAACGGGTTTTCCAATGTGCAAAGTTTGGAAAGGTAATAATCGCCTGTTTCCCCACACGCACCATGTCTCTCAGTAAAACATCAGGTGCATCAACGGCTTGCAACGCCTGTGCCATGACCACAGAGTCAAATGACTGGTCTGCAAAGCGATGTAACCCCAAGTTGAGGTCTTGTTGGATAATATTTAACCCTCGACTGATCGCAATTGCAATCTTTTCTTGATCAATTTCCAGTCCATAGGCACGAATTTGATGTTTTTTACTCATGTGGGCAAGAAGTTCACCATCGCCACACCCTAAATCTAAAACACTAGAACCTGGTTTAATCCACTTTTCTGAGAGTTGTTGATCTAAACGCATTACACAATCTCCTTGGATGTCGTTGCCAGATGGTCTTCACCGCCCAAGAATGCTCGGAGAGTTTTGACATAGAGTGGAATTGGGAATAAGAAAGAATCGTGACCTTGCTCAGCTTCAATATCAATATAACTGACAGGTTTATGGTTACTAATCAAAGCATTGACAATTTCCTGAGAACGCGCAGGACTAAATCGCCAGTCGGTGGTAAATGATACGACCAAGAAACGGCATTGGGTATTTGCCATGGCTTTGGTCAGTGACTGTTCATATTCACGAGAAGGATCGAAATAATCCAAGGCTTTGGTCATAATCAAATACGTATTGGCATCGAAGTTACGGCTAAATTGTTCACCTTGGTAGCGTAGGTAACTTTCAACCTGAAACTCCACATCGAAACCATACATGAATTTACCTGATTTGAGATCACGCCCAAATTTCTGTTTCATGGCTTCTTCTGACAAATAGGTAATATGACCCACCATACGTGCCAAAATCAAACCGCGTTTTGGGTAACTATCATGTTCTAAATAGCGACCATGATGAAAATCTGGATCGGATAAAATTGACTGACGGGCAACTTCGTTGAAGGCAATATTTTGTGCTGAAAGCTTGGGTGCACTGGCAATAATCACGCAGTTTTTGAGGCGATCAGGATAATCAACAGACCATTGTAAAGCCTGCATTCCCCCCAAAGAACCACCAATAATGGCATACCATGTATTGATCTCTAAACGATCTGAAAGCATGGCTTGAGTTTTGACCCAATCTCGAACAGTGACGAGAGGAAAATCTGGACCATAAGGCAAATTATCATTTTCTGGGTTAGGCGATATAGGACCTGTTGAACCACTACAGCCGCCAATATTGTTTAATGCAACCACAAAAAATTTGTTGGTGTCGATAGCTTTATTTGGACCAATACAGGCATCCCACCAACCTGCTTTTTTATCATCTTCATGATGATAGCCAGCTGCATGATGATGCCCAGAAAGTGCATGACAAATTAAAATTGCATTGGATTTTTCGGCATTTAATGTGCCATAAGTTTCAACCATGAGGTCAAAACGCGGTAAAACTCGACCACATTCCAGTTCAAGTGGTTGTTCGAATTGGTACTTTTGCGGGACGACCAAACCCACGGAGTCAGCTGAAAAAGACACGAGTAGAAATCGCCTTATATTTTGGAATTTTAAAAAGAAAAGGATACCAACTTGGGTATCCTTTTAAAATATCTTTTTTAAGGTTAAACGGCTTCAGAAATGATATCTGTTGTGCTTAACAAGTCTTGCTCAATTAAGCGATTGGTACATGCAATAATCGCTTCAATTGAAGAGGTGACGATATTGTCATGCATACCCGCACCAAAGGCGCTCTTGCCTGTACCTTTGACTTGAAGTTCAACTAAGGCTAATGCTTTGGCATTGGCACCTGAACCGATACTGCGTTCTTCATAGTTTAAGACATCAATGGGTAACTGAAGGGCATTCAAAATGGCAGAAATTGGACCGTTGCCCTCACCGCGCAAGTGTTGGGTTTCACCGTCAATCTCGATTTCAAGTTCAACGATTTGGTTGCCATTTTCATCGGACAATTTATAGTTTTTCGCACTATAGTTTTTGTCTTTAATTGCAACATAAGTATCTTTGAACAATGTCCAGATTTCAGTTGCTGAAATTTCTTTAGCCGTAGCATCGGTATGTTGTTGTACAACTTGGCTAAATTCAATTTGCAAGCGGCGCGGTAAAACCACGTTGTAGTTAGATTCAAGTAAGTATGCGATCCCACCTTTACCCGACTGGCTATTGACACGAATGACGGCATCATAGTCACGACCCAAGTCTTTTGGATCGATTGGTAAGTAAGGCATATCCCAAATTTCAGCATTTTTCTGGTATTCAAAGCCTTTCTTAATTGCATCTTGGTGTGAACCAGAGAATGCAGTGAACACTAAGTCGCCTGCGTACGGATGGCGCGGGTGAATTGGCAAACCTGTACATTCTTCAACTGTTGCAATAATTTCATTGATGTTGGAGAAATCTAAGTTTGGTGCAACACCTTGGGTATACATGTTCAATGCCATTGCAGCGACATCGACATTACCTGTACGTTCACCATTACCAAATACACAACCTTCAACACGGTCAGCACCTGCCATAATCGCAAGTTCAGATGCCGCAATACCGCAGCCACGGTCATTGTGACAGTGAACTGAGATTAATACACCATCACGACGTGCAATGTTGCGATGCATCCATTCAATTTGGTCTGCATAGACATTTGGTGTAGACACTTCAACAGTTGCAGGTAAGTTTAAAATCACTTTATTTTCTGGGCTTGCTTCCCAAATTTCGGTCACAGCGTCACAGACATCTTTTGCAACTTCCAATTCTGTTGCAGAGAAGCATTCTGGACTGTATTGGAAGATCCACTGAGTTTCTGGTTGTTTTGCTGCATATTCTTTGACTTTTTCAGCAGCATTGATAGCAAGTTGTTTCGCTCCCGCAATATCCACATTTAAAACTTTGCTGCGAAATGTTGGCGAGTTTGAATTGTAAATATGTACAATCGCACGTTTTGCACCTTCAAGCGCTTCAAAAGTACGCTGAATCAAATGGTCACGTGCTTGAACTAAAACTTCAATATAGACATCTTCAGGAATATGACCTTCTTCAATCAATTTACGGGTGAAGTCGAAGTCAATTTGCGATGCAGACGGGAAGCCGATTTCAATATGCTTGAAGCCAATTTTCACCAACATCTGGAACATTTTGAATTTCTGCTCCATATCCATTGGCTCAAAAATCGCTTGGTTACCGTCACGAAGGTCGGTACTCATCCAAATAGGCGCTTGGGTAATTTCCTTATTTGGCCATTGGCGATCGGGTAAATCGACGCGTTGGTACATACGACGGTATTTTTTGCTTGGGTCAGCCAACATCATGGGGATAGCTCCTTGCATAGCAGCAGTGCCAAGGGGTAATTGGGCAATCTACTATATTATTTTGTGTCTAAACGAAGTGAATTCAACTGTATTTCAGTTTTTGCACTGAATGAGCAAATAAAATTTATGTGCGCGCAAAGCGCAGTTCAAACCACAGGGCAGATGCTATCGCAAATAACATTGGCATAATACCTCGGGTACATTACTCAATAAGATTATTATAATGCTGCACAATAAAAAATATTTTTCGTTTTTTGCATTTTTTGCACAAGGTTTGGAAATTTTTTCTATTTATTGGTCTTAAAATGCAAATAAAAACTAATTTCCCAAAGTGATCCGAAGATATTTTCGGGAAATTAGTAAAGTGGTTTTATAGTTCAGCCCACTTACGCATCAGGTTATGGTAAAGGTTGGTCAGTTTAATGACTTCGCTATGATTGTCACCTAGCTGCATTCTTAGGTTTTGTACTGTTTGATCTAGGTTAAAAAGCATATGTCGTTCGGCCTCATCACGCACCATACTTTGCACCCAGAAAAAAGAAGCAATACGACAGCCAGAAGTAATCGCCGTCACTTCATGCAAACTGGTAGATGGATATAAAATCATATCTCCTGCTGGAAGTTTGACTTCGTGATAACCATAAGTGTCTTCTACGACCAGATCACCACCTTCATATTCTTCAGGTTCGCTTAAAAATAAAGTACATGACAAATCGGTTCTAAGTCGTTCGTTTGTACCACGTATACGACGGATAGAGTTGTCTACATGAAAACCAAAAGACTCCTGATTTTCATAACGATTAAACAGGGGAGGAATAATATCAAGTGGTATTGCAGCAGATAAAAATAATGGGTGAGTGCCTAGTGCCTCAAGAATAATATTACTCAGATGGTGAGTAAGCGGATGATCTTCAGGTAATTGCTGATTGCGTTTTACAGTTGCAGAGAGTGTACCAGCGGTTACTTTGCCATTGACCCATTCAATTTTGTCCATTTCATTACGAAAATATTGGACCTGTTCTTTACTCAATACATTGGAAATATGGTGGATCATAGCGAACCCTCTTAACTTAAAAAATAGAATATAAAATAGCCCCTATCATAGGAGCTATTTTATATAGAATTCCATAGTAGTTATATGGAATTTATTGATTAGAACTTGAAGTTAAGCGCTAATACAGCATTGCGACCATCAGCTTCTGTTGCATAATGAGAAGCATAAGCTTTAGTGAAATAACGCTTATCAGATAAGTTGTTTAGGTTAAGCTGTAAATTAACATTTTTATTTACGTCATAACGAGCCATAGCATCGTAACGAACATAACCAGGAACGTATTTAGTATTTGCAGCATCTCCAAATACTTTATCCATAGCGACTGCACCAGCACCAATCGTTAACTTCGGTAATACTTTATAAGTTGACCATAAAGTTGCGCTGTTTTTAGGGACGTTTGGCATTTGGTTGCCATTGTAACCTGATTGGTCTGTACATGTTGTACCTCGGCAGCTATAACCATTTTTAGTCAATTCGCTGTCTAAATATGTATAGCCTGCTGATACAGCCCATTTTTCAGTGATGTTACCGCTTGCAGAAAGTTCTAAACCATCAACTTTGCTTTCACCGATATTTGAGTATGTACCATTACTCAATTGGATGCGTGTGTTTTGTTTTTCGGTACGGAAGATCGCTGCTGTTAAGTTTAAACGATCGTTAAATAAATTCCATTTTGTACCGATTTCATATGTACGTGCTTTTTCTGGATCAAGATCGCTTTGGTTTGCAGCAACTGATTCAGAGCCGTCACCTTGGTCAGCACCCGGTGGGTTTGCAGAAGTTGCGAAGCTTGCATATACACTACTATTTGCTGTAGGTTTGTAAGTTAAACCAGCTTGGTATGAGAAGAAATCAGTATCGCTTTTTGCACGTGATTCGGCCGCTGTTGAAGTTGCGTAAGTAACTTCCTCAGTGTCAAATTTGTCCCAGCGAAGACCTAAGTCCAAAAGCCATTTTGGTGTAAATTCAATGCTATCTAAGAAATAAACACCATACGTTTCAGTTTTGGTATTTGATAATTTAGGATTTGCAGTGATTTTACCTAACCACGGATCACTTGAGTTCGGATTGTAAGCATCTGTACACCAATAGTTAGATGCAGCTCCTAAACCATAATAAGATGAGCATGAACCAGTGGATTTATTACCACTATTAACACTTACAGTCGTGTTTTTTCCATTAATGTTAACGACTCTAGAGAGATCTGTTAAAGCATAAGAACCTTTATCAGATGATTGATAACCGTATTCTAAACCAGCATTGAAACTGTGTTTAATCGCGCCCGTATTGAATTTACCACGGAGACTTAACTGATCGTTAAATGCATCAGTATCTGTAATACGTGTATCGGCACGGCGCCAAACCTTACCATTAACGATGTTACCTTGGCTGTCATCTGGTTGAGTCCAAACATAGTCATTTTTAGACTTGCTGTACATCGCCGTATTGGCAATCGTTAGATTTTCATTAAAGTCATGTTCTAACTTGATTGTACCAATTTGGTTTTCTTGTTTTTGGAAATCACGATCTTTCCAACCGTAGTAAATTCCTTGTTTCGCAGTTAAAGGTTTCCCTGTAGCTGTGTTGGTTTTGCCATCCCAGTAAGGAACACCAGAATCTGGTGTATCATCTGATTTTAAGTAGTAATAACTTAATGTTGCACGTGTATCGGTATCTAGACCAAAAGTAATACTTGGTGCAATACCTGCACGTTTATATTCTGCACCATCAGTTTGACCTGGTTTATCATTGTGATGTCCTAATACAACAACACGACCTGCAATACCATTACCAAAGTCTTTGTTACCATCTAGAACAATACGTTGATAATCATCAGTACCACCAGCAATAGATCCTTCAATTGAATCACCTGCGTGTGGCAATTTGGTAATCATGTTGATGTTCCCACCAACAGAACCTGCACCACCTAGAGATGAAGAAGAACCTTTAGTCACTTCAACCTGTTCAATGTCAAACATTTCACGGTTTTGAGATGTAGCATTACGCACGCCATCGACATAAATAGAGCTTTCTGAGTTATAGCCGCGAATAAATGGACGATCACCATTTGGATTGCCGCCTTCACCAGCTCCTAACGTAATACCAGGTACTGTACGAAGAGCATCACTTAAAGTTGTAACTTGAGTATCTTTAATCAATTGTTGAGAAATAACACTTACTGATTTGGGCGTATCCAGTAAAGGCGCAACATATTTTTTGTTGGCTGATTTATCAACTTTTAAACTATTGCTTGCAGAAGCATGGCTATAAATGGTTGGTAATTCAGTCGCATCATCAGCTGCGATAGCAGCAGTTGTTGCAACAAGCGAAAGTGATGACACAATCGCAGAGGAGACCAATTTTTTGCGGGTGCGAATGAATGACATATTGATAAATCTAGCTATTTGTAAAGAATATGCAAAATAATAATGATTATTGTTTGTAAGAATAGTCTTGTTTAATTGGATTTTGCTATCAAAAAATAGTGTAGAATATGAAAAAACAGATACATAAAATTACATCATAAGTTAAATTGTTGATTTTATTAATAATCTATTATTTTAATTGATTTTATGATTTTAAGTGTTTTTATAGATTTATGAGTGAGACTCATAGGTATATCTCTTCATCCACTACAAAAAATACAATGATTGGCATCCGATAAGCTGAATAAAAAAATCCTAATTAAATTTAAAAATTGGCATGATCTGATCTGTTCAGTAGAATATTTCCGCAAAGTTTTGTATATCCTGCCGTGATGGCATATAATGTTTGACTTTGAAAAATTGTTACTACTAACTAAATATTGAGGAAGCCATGCAAGTAACGACTGAAGCGGTTTCGGGCGTTGCCCGTCGTTTAAATGTATCTGTACCGACGAGCCGTGTTAACGAGCAATTCGAAGCTCGCTTAAAACGCACTGCCAAAACTGCGAAAATCAACGGCTTCCGTCCAGGTAAAGTACCTGTAAATGTTGTACGCCGTGAATATGGCGCAGGCATTTATCAAGAAGTTGTAAATGACATCATTCGCGATACAGTATTTGAAGCAATTCAACAAGAAAAAATCAATGCTGTAGGTATGCCTAACATTGAAAAAGTTGAAAACAAAGACGATGCTTTAGTTTTTGAAGCGACTGTTGAAGTTTACCCAGAAGTTGAAGTCAATGCGTTTGATACACTAGAAGTTGAACGTAAAACAACTGAAATCAACGATAAAGACGTTGATCTCATGATCGAAAACTTGCAAAAACAACGTCAAACTTGGGCTGTAACCAAGGGTATGGCGAAAAAAGACATGCAAGTGACTTTCGATTTTGAAGGTTCAATTGATGGTGAAACTTTCGAAGGTGGTTCTGCACAAGACTTTAAACTTGTTTTAGGTTCTGGTCGTATGATCCCTGGCTTTGAAGACGGCATTGTTGGTATGAAAGCGGGTGAAGAGAAAGTCATCGACGTTACTTTCCCTGAAGATTACCAAGCGGAAAACCTTGCAGGTAAACAAGCTCAGTTCAAAATCACTGTTAAACAAGTTGAAAAGCCAAAGCTTCCAGAAATTGACGCTGAATTCTTGAAAATCTTTGGTTTGACTGAAGAAGAAGGTGTTGAAAAACTAAAAGCAGACGTTCGCAAAAATATGGAACGTGAAGTGAAAAATGGTCTTCGTAACCAAGTTAAAGCAGCTACATTTGATGCATTGGTTGCTGCAAACGAAATCGAAGTTCCAAATGCAATGGTTGCTCAAGAAATTGACCGTCAACGTCAACAAATGATCCAACAATTCACTCAACAGTTTGGTGCTGAAGGTGCGAAAGCATTTGATTCAAACTTGCTTCCAGATGAATTGTTCAAAGAGCAAGCTGAAAAGTCAGTTAAACTTGGCGTGTTAGTCAGCAAAGTATTGGCTGATGCTAAACTTGAAGTTGATCAAGCTCGCGTTGATGCTTACATCGAAGACATGGCTTCTTCTTATGAAGATCCAACAGAAGTGATTGAATACTTCAAAAACGATGCAAAACAACGTCAGCAAATCGAAGCGGTTGTGTTGGAAGACCAAGTTGTAGATTTCATCTTGGCTTCTGCTAAAGTAACTGACAAAGCGGTAAGCTATGAAGAGTTACTGAAAGAGCAACAAGCTCGTCAACAAGGTTAATCCTTTGACATAAAAAAAGGCGCGCTTGTTGCGCCTTTTTTTATGCTGTAGAAAAATTGTTAATACAGTGGATAATACGTGTAATCCGATTATTTATCTGTTATTTAGATAAGGAATAGTTTTGCAATTTTGACTTTTATCCCTCATATTGTTGTTATGGTTTAAGTCATAAAAATTTAGGAATAAATAAACGTATGTATGTTCCAAACATAGAAAATGCTTTAGTTCCAGTTGTTGTTGAACAATCCTCACGCGGTGAACGTTCATTTGATATCTTTTCACGCTTATTGCGTGAGCGTGTCATTTTTCTGACGGGTGAAGTTGAAGACAACATGGCAAATTTAATTGTTGCTCAGATGTTGTTTTTAGAAGCAGAAAACCCAGATAAAGATATACACCTTTATATTAATTCACCAGGTGGTTCAGTAACGGCTGGTATGGCGATTTACGATACCATGCAGTTTATTAAACCAGATGTATCGACGATCTGTATGGGGCAGGCAGCATCTATGGGTGCATTCTTGCTCAATGCAGGCGCAAAAGGCAAACGCTATTGTTTGGAAAATGCGCGTGTCATGATTCACCAACCACTCGGTGGTTTCCGTGGTCAGGCATCGGACATTGAAATTCACGCACGTGAAATTCTGTTCATTAAAGAGCGTTTAAATCGCTTAATGGCAGAACATAGCGGTCAAGATTATGAAACTGTTGCACGAGATACAGATCGTGATAACTTCATGACTGCGCAGGCTGCGAAAGAGTATGGCTTAGTTGATGCTGTATTAACTAAACGCCCATAATGTAAAAGATTATTTATTGGAGAAAATATGTCCAACCATCCTCAAGGACAAAAACATTGTTCATTTTGCGGTAAAACGCAGTCTGAAGTCGGGAAACTGATTGCAGGCGAGGACGCATACATTTGTAACGAGTGTGTGGACGTATGTCTTGACTTGGTACAAACCAGTCAACAAGTCGACTCAGGTGACTGGGCAAGCCGTCCTTTGCCAAAGCCACATGAAATTCGCGCAGCGCTTGACCAGTATGTCATTGGTCAGGATATGGCGAAGAAAACCTTATCAGTGGCAGTTTATAACCACTATAAACGCTTAAAAGTGTCACAAACAGGGCACAAGCATGACGATATTGAGATTGCGAAAAGCAATATCTTGCTGATTGGTCCTACAGGTTCAGGTAAAACCTTACTGGCTCAAACTTTGGCACGCTTGCTTGACGTACCATTTGCCATGGCAGATGCAACAACACTGACCGAAGCAGGTTATGTGGGTGAAGATGTTGAAAACATCATACAGAAGCTTTTGCAGAAAGCAGAGTATGATGTAGAGAAAGCACAAAAAGGCATTATCTATATCGATGAAATCGACAAAATTACCCGTAAATCTGAAAACCCTTCCATTACTCGTGATGTGTCTGGTGAAGGTGTACAGCAAGCTTTGCTGAAAATGATTGAAGGTACTGTGGCATCGATTCCACCACAAGGTGGGCGTAAGCATCCGCAGCAAGAATTCATTCAGATTGATACCTCAAATATTCTGTTTATTTGTGGTGGTGCATTCTCTGGACTCGAAAAAATCGTTCAGCAGCGTCAGGAAAAAGGTGGTATTGGTTTCAATGCTGAAGTGAAGAATAAAGATGACAATAAAAAAGTCTCTGAGTTATTCCGTCAGGTTGAAGCGACAGACCTAGTAAAATTTGGTCTGATTCCTGAATTTATCGGTCGTTTACCTGTAATTGCAACGCTCGATGAACTTGATGAACACGCTTTAATTCAGATCTTGACTGAACCTAAAAATGCATTAACACGTCAGTATCAACATTTGTTTGATATGGAAAATGTAGATTTAGTTTTTGAAGAGTCTGCATTACACGCTGTTGCTAAAAAAGCGCTAGAGCGTAATACAGGTGCACGTGGTTTGCGTTCAATTCTGGAAAATGTTTTGCTCGATACCATGTATGATTTACCAAGTCGTACAGATGTCGGTACAGTCATCATTAATGATGCTGTGATTAATGATCAAGCTGAGCCTGAAGTAAAAGCTGAGCGAATTCATAAAAGTCAGCAAGTGGCTGTAGAGAAAACAGATTTGAAAATCATTGATTCAAAATCTGCTTAAAACTCAGCTATAAAAAAACGCGCCATGTGCGCGTTTTTTTATGTTTATTTATTTCTTTTTAGGTTTTGTTGGTGCAGGTGTAGGCTGAGGAGCTGGCGTGATCGGTTTTAGAATGTTTGCGACTTGTACTTGTAGCTGTTGTTTCATTTGGGGTTGTTGCATGACTGAAGTACTGATTTGTGCCATTTGCTTGGATGTTTCAGCGACTAATGCAGGGGTCTTGCGGTTAATTGCTTGTCCTTCAGGTGTTTTCAAAAAACGAATATAAGCTTGTACTTCTTGCTCGCTAAACTGTTGAGCATAAATTTTTTGCATTACATCATGGAAATTACTTTGAGTTAAAATATTTCGTGTAGTTCCTAGCATGAGTTGACTAAGTTGGCTTGCTGCATTTAATTCTTGTTGATTAAGCGTTGTATGCTGAGTGTAGTCTTTAACAATCGTCACACCTTGCTGATAGTAATAAGGTTGCATATTGTTAATTGAGTTTTGAATAGTCTGATCAATATTTGCTAATTTTAATAATTCATCAACAGATTTCGGTTGAGCAGGGCTAGCAAATGCTGTGACAGCACAGCTCATTAGTCCAATTGTTAAAGCAGATTTAATCGTTGTTTTTAAAAGCATATTAGATTCCTATTACTATTTTACTCGATGTTGCTATGAGTGGATTTTGTGTCTAAACCTTACAAATTGTATGTTTATCACTATATATTATCAATGCCTATGAGTTTAAATAGGCTGTTGTTTACAGAAGTGTTATGCATCATGTGATTGATAACATGATTATATGTTTCTTGACTCAAGAAGGGCATTTGTACTGTAAGTGATTGACCTTCAGGGGTTTGGTAAAAACGGTTGAGTGCTTGAACTTCTTGTTCGGATAGATTTTTTTGATAGAGTTGTTTGAGCTCAGGTTCTACACCTTGCCAAAATTGTTCTTGGTTTAAACCAAGCACTTGTAGCTGTCGAGGTTGGATAATTGCTTGGGTATCTTGTTTAATTTCTAAAATATCAAAGAGTTGATCAATAGAGCCTTGAGATGCGGGTTGCGCATGGCTCAATTCAAATAAGAACAACCCTCCAAGTAAAGTGATGATTTGACTAATACTCTTGAGTTGCATGAGGAACGACCTTATCGCATTCGTTGTAGCGTAATAATTTAAATAAAAAAACACGCCCTGAGGCGTGTTTTTTGATGTATTTCGGTTAACCCGCTGTTGCATCTACAACTGGAATCTTGCCGATTTTCTCTTGCCAGATTCTTGGTGCAATCGCATGGATTGACGTACCATTCACATCGACAGCAACAGAAACAGGCATATCTTCAACGACAAATTTGTAGATCGCTTCCATACCTAAGTCAGCAAAAGCAACCACTTCTGCTTGACGAACCGCTTTAGATACGAGGTATGCAGCGCCACCAACAGCCATCAAATAAGTAGCTTTGTTGTCTTTGATTGCTTCAACTGCAGCAGGCCCACGGTCTGCTTTACCAATCATACCAAACATGCCAGTCGCTTCTAAGACTTGGCGAGTGAACTTGTCCATACGGGTTGCAGTTGTAGGGCCAGCAGGGCCAACTACTTCATCACCCACTGGATCAACAGGTCCAACGTAGTAAATGAACTTACCTTTAAGGTCTACAGGAAGCTCTTCACCGTTGTTTAGCATATCAACCATACGTTTATGGGCAGCGTCACGACCTGTGTAGATTGTACCGTTTAGAAGAAGCGTATCACCTGGTTTCCAAGAGTTCATTTCTTCTTGAGTGATGGTGTCAAGGTTTACACGCTTAGACTTCGATGCATCCCAAGCCACTTGAGGGTAATCTTCAAGTTTAGGTGCTTGAATGTGTGCAGGACCTGAACCATCAAGTTGGAAATGCGCATGGCGAGTTGCTGCACAGTTTGGAATCATACCCACTGGTTTGCCCGCAGCGTGACAAGGGTAATCTTTGATTTTAATATCAAGAACAGTGGTTAAACCGCCAAGACCTTGCGCACCAATACCCAAAGCATTTACTTTTTCGAAGATTTCGATACGAAGCTCTTCCATTTTGCTTTGAGGACCACGACGAAGCAGTTCATCCATGTTGATTTCTTCCATGAGTGCTTCTTTCGCAAGCATCATGGCTTTTTCAGCAGTACCACCGATCCCGATACCCAGCATCCCTGGTGGACACCAGCCTGCACCCATTGTTGGAACAGTTTTAAGTACCCAGTCCACAATCGAGTCAGACGGGTTTAACATTGCAAGTTTAGATTTATTTTCTGAACCGCCGCCTTTTGCTGCAACGGTAATATCAACTTTGTTGCCAGGTACGAGCTTATAATGAATCACGGCAGGCGTATTGTCTTTGGTGTTCTTACGACCAAACGCAGGATCTGCTAAAACAGATGCACGAAGTACGTTGGTATTTTCTAAGTAACCTTGGCGTACACCTTCATTGATCGCATCATCAAGACTCAAGGTTAAATCAAATTTAACGTCTAAGCCCACATCAACAAATACGTTGACAATCCCGGTATCTTGGCAGATTGGGCGATGACCTTCTGCACACATACGCGAGTTAATAAGAATTTGTGCGATTGCATCCTTGGCTGCTTGGTTTTCTTCACGATCATACGCACGGCTCATTGCCTGAATAAAATCTTGTGGATGATAGTATGAAATAAACTGTAAGGCATCCTTGACCGAAGTGATCAAGTCATCTTGTTTGATAATGGTTGTCATATCAAAAGTCTCTTGAGCGGGCTGTTAGCTAGCGTGCTAAATTATATGATAAAAAGGCCATTTTGTGGGCAAAATATCCAGTGCTTATTTATAAAATCACCAATAATAAAGTGATAAATATTTTATAATTACCTTAATTGTTAAAATTTGAACAACTGCTCATTTGTGCTTTTAGGTATTGCGATATGGTCTATACCCGCTAGGGATTATGCCGGTTTCTCAAATTCATCATCAAAATATTTATTCAGTTTTGTTGAATAAAGAATGTTCTTTTAAAATAAGATAAATTTATGTTTTATAATAAAAAACACTATATTATTTTGTATAGATACTGTATTTAAAAATACAATGTAAAGAGAATGTAATGCAATTTATGGATCTTTTGTAAATACAATATTAAA
>NZ_BKNN01000009.1 GCF_008993995.1 Acinetobacter brisouii | reverse complement strand
TGATTATTAGTAACTAAAGCCTGAAGAAGCATTTTTTCATAATACCTCCTTAAAAGCTTGAGTTTTTTGAAAGTCAAATCAGGTAAATCTAATGGTACAAATTCAGCTTTAGGATAGTCATGAGCCAAAAGATATTGAATACCAGTTGAAGTGGCTTGCCCGCCCCAATTGGTTGACTTAAATGTATTGATAAAATATGCAATTTTCAATTAGACCACCATGATATTCTCTTAAACTTACAACTTTTATTTAAAATAATTAAAAAATTGCTTTAACTATTTGAAACTTAGTATAATTCTTCAATTTATTAGTTTCACGATTTAACATTGCTGTATACAACTTTTTTCTCAAATTATCGAAGCCAGGAAAACTATCCTGTGCATTCTTACTTTCTACATGTAGGAGTGTGTCAAAAGCATACATTTGATTGTTTAAATCTGTTAAGTCTATTTTTGAGAACCAATCATTTCCTAGTTCATTATCCACAAATATATTAGGTACATAGTCCAGAATTGCAAGCAGCATAGATTTAGTTCTTAAACATTTTACACATATACCACAATTATATGGTCGTGCTTTTGCATTACCACAAACTGAAAGTGAATTTAAATCAAATTCATTTTCTGCTAAATACTTTGTTTTTTCTAAACGCGTCACATCATCATCTAGAGTAACTAAATTGCCTGTGGAATTTTTCATTAACCGATTTGATGCACTATTTGAACCATAAGGGTGAATTAGAAACTGCTGATCTAATCGATCATCTGATGCGATCAGATACTGTTCATAACCTTCAAATATGGATAAAGATGCAAAAAGAGAAAAAATATGCGTCACATGTGTAAAACTGGGGTTACACTTGTGCTGACTGTAAATAGCATATATATTTGTCTTTACAAAGTGACTATTAGTAAATACTGAATTTCTTAATTTTTTTGTTTTCTCCATGAGTTGATCAAATTTAGATGTGTCTTTAAATTTATAATCCATTCCATGAACAGTTAGACTATCGACATTTTTAATATTATCTTGTTGTAACTTAAAAGCACTATATGTTGAGTCAATCCCCCCACTAAAACACATTAAATTTTTATTATTTTTTTCAAAAGAATTAGATTCAATAATGTTATGGGCAGTAATATTAATTTTCTTATAAAAATTAGGAATCCAAAAATACCAAATATTCGCAATTTTTTTTACAGAATCATAAGCGCGTTTAGAAATTGGTTCATGAATTTCTATATGATCACCATTCTTCATAGCTAAAGGCAAAATTGCCCAAAGTGCATAATCATGACAACTGAAACTAGGTAATGGCTCATAAGGAAAAAGAAACTTTATCTCATCATATTTATTAGATGTGATAGATATTTCATTTTCAGCATGGTTAATGTTTGACTTTATTACAAGATGATTCACTTTTTCACCAAAACTTTATTAAAACATGTATTTAATTGATATTAAAATAATACTATATTTCAATATCAACAACTCTATCCATAAAATATCAATCACCGTAAACAAGCATAGTTAAATGATAATTTAGTACTATACTTTTTTATGTATAAAATATTGATATATTTAAACTTATTAATTTAATAAATGTAGTATAAAAAAATTCTTAGCTATACCTATGAAACAAGATCTAACTAATACAACATTAAATAAGATATTAAATTATTTTCTGTAACTCTCTATCAATGATCTGAGAGTGTTGTTTCGGCTCTAATTTCTGAATCATTTCATGTATGTTTCCTTGTTCAAGAGAATCATAAAAAGCAATCAATTTCTCTTCTGCTAAAAATTTTAATTGCTTGAAAATATCAACATCATATATTCTACTCTTATTCAAAAATACAAGCAAAGGACGATTAGACATCAACACCTCTGCCACCATAGACGTTGAGTCAGGACTACATAAAACCCAATCTGCGGCACAAATATAATTTTTAATATCGCACTGTTGACCTTGAGCTACCCATGTGATCTGATCATCCGCAGTAAAGATTCCTTTCTGCTGAGCATACTGAGCCAATTCTTGCTCAAATACCACAGGTGTACGTCTTGAGGTACTGCATAATATTTTAGCGTGTGGATAATCTTCACGAATTTTGCTTAGCATTACTCCCCAACTGGTTGCTGAGCCTATACCTACAGTTTTTGTATCAGCACCAATTAACACAGTAATCACTTGATCTGCATCATCTAGCCCCAGATGTGATCTTGCCTGTGCTTTGGTCAAAGCTAATGCACTCATTTTATTGGGTGCAATCGGGTAATATAGATAACGCTCAAGATTTTCCTGAGATGCATGAATGGTGAAAACAACATCAAAATAATGGGCGGCAATCCCTCTTAAAGAACTGGCAACAATATTTTTAACAAGTGCAGACTTTAATAATTCTTGTTTAAGCAAAAGGTTCGCAAGCAATGTGTTACCACCAGCCGAAACAATATATGCAACGTTCTGTTGCTTAATTTTTTCAAGCTGCTGCCGAGAAATAAAGTGACTCAGCCAAGCAGTACTACAGGAAAATTTTAGCTTCCACTTCAGTAAATAATACACCCATTTGCTTGGCAAGGTTAGCTGAATCCATTCAACCCGATATGCCTGCTGTTGATTTAGTAATTGTACAATGCCTTGCGTTTGAGTTTCATGACCAGCTTTACCATCGGTAAGTGCAAGAATAATTGGTGGTTGGCTCATATTAAATCTCATTTATGACACAAGCAAAGATTGATAAGTTTGTAGGGTATGTTCAATCATTTTCTGAAACGTAAGCTGTTCCTGAGCCATTTTATACGCAGATGTAAAATCCATGGATGGATCAGGGATTTGCAAATAATGTCGAATCAAAGCATTCAAAGCATGATAGCTCCCTGCTTCACATAAAAAGTCCTCTGGAATAAATTCTGCCATCATCCCAACATCTGTACCGAACACAGGTCGATTTAATAATAGAGTTTCTGCTAAGGTATACGGTCCACCCTCTCGAAGTGAAGAAACAATTAATGCCTCATGTTCACAAATGAGCGTATGAATATCCTGACGATAACCTAGCAAACTCACGCGATCTGAGAGTTGATATTGTTGAATAAGTTGTTCAAGCTTATGTCTTTCCTGACCTTCTCCAACAATTGAAAGCGAGTGAGGAATATCTTTCCAAGCCTCCAATAGTAGATCAAAGCCTTTAACTGAATTTAAACGCCCTATCGCAATAAATTTTCTGTTTTGCTTGAAGGGAATTGGAAATATACTAATTTTAGTGCCGTTATACACCACTGTTGTTTTATTTGGGTGATTTAAAATCGCGCCAACTGAATGGCTCACAGCGATTATATGATCAAAGGCAAAATATGCCTGATTACTTTTCTTTTTACCGTGAACAGTCACTACAGTGGGAAAACTGAATTGTTGAAGCATCCCTTGCAATAGCTTAGCGGTTTTAGAAGCATGTGCATGTAAAATGTCGGGCTGAGTTGCAAGTATGACTTTTTTTAATTGATATTTGGTCCACGGATTATAACGGCTACCACTCATATCAAAGGCGATAAAGTTTACTTCATGAGAAAGTTGAGTCTGATATTTCTGGTGCGCAATTAATGAAACTGAATGAAACTCAGCAAGTCCTTCCGCCAGTTCAAGCACATGCTTTTCTAAGCCACCTTCTTCATCACTAGCCATTACAAGCGTAATTTTCATATTTAGCCCTCACGCTTACCTAATTTCAAACGACATTTCACTGCAAACATCGAATCTTTACCACTGATCTTAATCCGTTGTAACTGCATAAAGTCAGGCTGCTGTGCGTCAATCCCCTCTTTGGTGGTCACGGCATTCTGATAACCCACCTGCTTTGCAAGTTCAACATCACGCTGACTATAAATCCCAAAAGGATAGGCAAAACTCGTCACGGGTTGCTCAATCATCTGTTCGAGTTGTTGCTTGGATTCTGCCAATTCATGCAAACATTCTGCATCATTGAGCTTATCCAAATTGGCATGAGTCAAGGTATGTGAACCAATTTCAACTAAACCACTGTTTGCCAAAAATCGAACTTGCTCATCACTCAGTTTTGGCTCACGTGCCAATTCACCACTGTTATGATGGGCTTTTTTATACGTCGACCAATCACGATCATGGCGATCAACCACCACATAAATGGTCGCTTTGGCTTGATATTTTTCTAAAATAGGATAGGCATTTTCCAAGTTATCCAGATAACCATCATCAAAGGTAATCGCCACAGTTTTTTCAGGATGCTTGCCCCAGTTTTGCTGAAGTTCCCGCATGGTGACAAAGTGAAAACCTTGCGTTTTCATCCACACCACTTGTTTGTCAAATTCGGCAGGGGTCACACGCAGTTTATTAAATTTGGCACCATCTATATGCTCTCTGACCATGTGGTACATCAAGACACGCGGACGTTTCCAATCTATTGCAGGTTTCCACCACGCATATTTATAACTAAATGCCATCACCGCAAGCAGCACAATCAGAGCCAAATAAATCACAGGGTTAACCTAACAAGATTGAAGTAAATATGTTGCCACACGCTCTGCTTCTTTAAAAGCATTCGCCGTAGGCAGTTGTTGTAAATGGGTGGTCGAGGAGACATATTGTTTTTGTAGTAACCCATCCACTGCATGAGTAATACGATCTTGCTTAAGCCGATCAATCTCAATCAATCCAACACGACAACCTGCGGTCAGCGCCTCATAAATCATCGACACACTGTCTTCAGTGACCCAAACTGCTTCGGCTTTTTGCATTTCTTCAAAAATCCAGCCTTGAGGGGTTTGCTCCACAGGAAAAATCTGGAGCTGCTTCGCATAAGGCTGCTGTTGTAACTGTGCTAAAAAATCACTGGGTGTACGACGTGATGTGGTTAAAATAATCGTTGCTTGTGGCTGCTGCTCAGCAATTTTTTGAATGGTAGTGAATACTTTTTCAGCATTCCATTGGTGACGTTTAGATGAGCCACCTAAAGCAATCAGGATTCGGTTGGTTTGATGACGTTGCTGATTGACAATCGGATTGAGCACACCTTGAGTCACGATGACTTTGTCCGATGCAGACACACCATCATGCTCAGGAATCACGGCATAATCAAAAAAACTAAGAGGTAAACTTGGTTTCATTAAAATCACCGTTTTGGCTTTAGGATAAACTTTCCCCATCAGCCACACACGCAAATGGGTATGACTCCCAACGACAAAAATAAACGTTGGAGTTTGTTCAAGCTGAGCACACTTCCGAGAAAAAATAGCACCGATCAAACTCAACATCGGCAAATCAGCAATCGAGAGTTCCTGAAAAGAGCAATCTGCATGTTGGCGCTGCATTGCCTGATACAATCCCAAGGCTTGAGAACGATGCCCTGCCTTACCATCACTGATATACACCACATGCATACTGATTTTTCCACTCGCATAAAAAAAAGCGAAACCAAAGTTTCGCTCTTATCTTAACTGATTCAACTTATTTTACGTAAGTTAACCAGTCTTCGTATTTCGGATTTTTACCTTGAACAGCATCAAAGTAAGTTTTTTGAATCAATGTCGTAATTGGACCACGGCAACCTTCACCAATTTGACGGTCATCGTATTCACGAATCGGCGTTACTTCCGCAGCAGTACCTGTAAAGAATGCTTCATCAGCGATGTAGAATTCGTCACGCGTAATACGGCGTTCAATCACCTCAATGCCCAAATCTTTAGCAATAGTAATAATGGTTTGACGGGTAATACCATCAAGCGCACCACCAGCGATATCAGGTGTATGCAATTGACCATCTTTCACCAAGAACACGTTTTCGCCAGAACCTTGGCAAACGTAACCTTGAGGATCCATCAACATGGCTTCGTCGTAGCCTGAATGTGCCACTTCCTGATGCGCAAGAATCGATAACGTATAGTTACCCGATGCCTTTGCTTTACACATGGTCACGTTTGGATGGTGGTGTGTAAATGAAGAAGTCTTCACGCGAATACCTTTCGCCATTGCTTCTTCACCCAAATATGCACCCCAGCCCCATGCTGCAACTGCGGCATGAATGGTATTGTCAGTTGCTGCAATACCGAGTTTTTCTGAACCAATCCAAATAAGCGGACGTAAATAGCAAGAAGCCAGTTTATTTTCACGTACCACGTCGATTTGTGCTTGCTCTAACGTTGCTTGATCAAATGGGACTTTCATTTGATAAATTTTTGCAGAGTTAAGCAAACGTTTGGTGTGTTCTTTTAAACGGAAAATCGCAGTTCCTTTTGGTGTTTCATAGGCACGGACACCTTCAAACACGCCCATACTGTAGTGTAATGTATGGGTTAAGACGTGAATTTTTGCATCACGCCAATCTACTAATTTTCCATCTTGCCAAATAAAACCATCACGATCAGCCAAATTCACGGCACACACTCCAAATTTTCACATCATTATTCACTGTCCAAGGCTTGTGCGCTTGGATCAATTAATCTCTGCCATAACTTGCAAACGATCTCGCGGGTGTCGCGCCATTGTGCAGCTTGAACTTGCATGTTTTTGTTTGCAAGTGCTAGACGGTGGCTCTCGGCTCGTTCACTGAGATAAGCTTGAATCAAAGCCTGCGCATCTTGGCTGGGTAAGCAATCTAATCGCGCAGCATCTTCAAGGATTCGAACATTGTCAGAGAAATGGGCGAGATCGGGCTTCGTCCCACTCCATGCCAACACCATATACTGTGCCATAAATTCAATGTCAACGATACCACCTGCATCCTGTTTTAAATGAAAAATCCCATCTTTTTTTTGCTCTTTACTTGAGCCGAGATGGTCTTTCATTTTTTGACGCATTTTCAATACTTCAGCCTGTACGTCACTTTCATTGCGCTTTTGCGTGAGAATTTGGCAGCGGATTTGCTCAAATTGCTGTCTTAAGCTCAAATCTCCCGCAATTGAGCGCGCACGAACCAGTGCCTGATGCTCCCAAAGCCATGCACTTTTCATTTGATATTGCTCATAAGCTTTCAGGCTGGTGACCAGCACCCCCGCCTCACCCGAAGGGCGCAATCGGGTATCAATTTCATAGGCACGACCATCGAGGGTTTGTGTGGTCATCAGTGACATAAATTTCTGCGCAACCCTTAAAGCAAACTCAAAACCACTAATCGATTTACGCCCATCGGTATCAGCTTGCTCATCGAGGTAATGAATAAACACGAGATCCAGATCTGAGCCATAGCCCAACTCGATCCCACCGAGCTTGCCATAACCAATCACAATAAAACCTTTCTGATCGATGGAGCAACGCTGCCCTTCTTGAGTCACAGGATAACCATGCTTTTGTGCCACCATTTCATAAGCCAAATGCAAAGTTGCTTCCACACAAACTTCTGCGATATCGGTCAACGCATCAGAGACTTTCATTAATGGACTTTCAGCTAAAACATCACTGGCTGCAACCGCAAGCACATGGCTTTTCTTGAACAGGCGCAAAACACGCATCAAGTCCTCGACCTGATCCAGCTCAATGCGTAATAACTGATAACGCATGGAAGCTTCTAGGTCGGCACGGCGTGGCAACTCAAAGTCCATCGACAGAAATTCATCGAGCAGTACAGGATAATGTGTCAGTTCTTCACAAATCCACGGACTGACCTCGGCCATTTTCACCAAGCGCTGTAATGCGCCTTTATTTTCGATCAGCATCACCAAATACACGGTACGGCGCATCACCGATTCAATCAGTGGCATCAGACGCAGCAATGCCACTTGTGGCTGCTCAGCTTGTAAAATCGCTGCAATCAGCGGTGGCCAAAAGGCTTTTAAACGTTCAAGGGCTTTGGCTGGAATTTTTTTAATCGCATGCCCATGCCAAAATTCATGAATCAGTTTTTGCGCATCATCATCTAGTACAGCAAATAACTGCTGTTCAAGCTGAGCACTGTCATTGTCTTGCTGATCAAACTCATTTTCCTGAATGACATTTTTAAACTGCAAACTGACCTTGTCACGCTTCTGATCCAGTACCGTTAAAAACTCATCCCATGAGCTAAAACCTAAAGTTTCCACCATACGCTGACGCAGTGCAGGTTCAACGGGCAATGCTTGGGTTTGCTGATCATTCAAGGCCTGAATCGCATGCTCAACACGACGCAAGAACAGATAAGCATCTTCCAGATCGTGCACAGCCTGTGGTTCAAGCAAACCCGCTACGCCAATATGCGCGAGACTGGTCAAACAGGTTCGATCTTGCAACTCCAGTTTTGAACCACCGTGAATGAGCTGAAAGACCTGTACGATAAATTCAATTTCCCGAATACCGCCTGCACCAAGCTTAATGTCATCGTGAATATTTCGACGTGCAACTTCACGCTCAATCATCTGCTTCATTTCGCGCATGGCTTCAAAGGCGCTATAGTCCACATAACGACGGAATACAAATGGACGGGTCATCGCCATCAGGCTATCGCCTTTTTCTCCCGTAATCACTCGCGCCTTAATCCACGCATAGCGTTCCCACTCCCGCCCGTGCTGAATCAGGTATTTTTCTAAGGCGACATGACTAATCGCGAGTGCCGAACCATCTCCCCACGGACGCAGACGCATATCAACTCGGAACACAAAACCTTCTGCAGTCATGTGATCTAGCAAATAAATCAGCTTTTGCCCCCATAAAATACAGAACTGCTGTACTTCGATACACTTGCGACCATTGGTTTCACCCTGTTCATCAAAGGCAAAAATCAGATCAATATCGCTCGATAGATTAAGTTCTTGTGCACCGAGTTTCCCCATGCCAATTACAATCAGGTCTTGTAACTGACCATCGTAACCGATTGGCTCCCCATATTTGGCCAACAATGCAGGCAGAGCAAAGGCTTTGGCAGCACAAATACAGGCATCAGCAAAATCGGAAAGTTCACGAGTGAGTTGTGGTACGGTGGTCTGTTGGTTAGCGTCCTGCCAAATCCAGCGAAACATCAGGCGGGCACGTAAAATTCTTAACTGACGCATCCACTGAATTTCATCCTCGATACCTGCAAGCGTTTGCTCAACATAAGCAAAAATTTCTGCAGTCGATAGAGTCTGATGAAAAGGATGATGTTGATCATCTTGCTGTAATTGGTCAGCATACTGCGCCAAAACTTGTTCTGCGTATTGACTAGCGTGAAGTGTTTTTTGTAATTGATCGTGATTCATGATCAGCTTGTTTCCCGTATAGCTAAGCGTAGTTATAGCAGGAGAAACAAGCTTTTGGAAAATAAAAGTTGGCTTTTAATGAGCAGCAAGCTGATCTTGCAATTGAGGTAAAGCGCTATGCTCATCTTGGGCTTTTGGTAAAGTCACTGTGAAGGTTGTACCCTGACCTTCCTTAGACCTTACCCGAATTTCACCGTGATTCATATCGACGAAGCGCTTGCAAAGTACCAAACCAAGTCCTGTGCCGCGCTCACCCGCGGTGCCTTTCAACGATGTTTTAATACGTGGCTCAAACACATGATGCACTTGCTGTTCAGTCATGCCTAAACCTGTATCGGTCACGGAGAGTTCAACATGTTGCTCGTAGACTTGTGCACTCATGATCACTTGCCCTGTACCATCTACAGGGGTGAATTTGAGTGCATTTGAAGTCAGGTTTTGTAGCACCGAAGTCAACATATTAATATCAGCAAAAATACGAATATCTTCAGTAACTTGATCAATCAACTCAATATTTTTTTTGAGTGCCAAACTCCGCAAAACATCCATTACAATACGTGTAGATTGTTTTAAATTATAATTAATGGGGTGATAAACAAAACGTCCACCTTCTGCCATCGCCCAATCCAACAAATTTTCTAATAAATTATAAGTCGACTTGGCGGTATCGTTGAGATAACTGGCAATATTTTGAATACTGGCATGATCAAGCGTGTCCAACTCTTCTGCCAAAACATCGGTAAAACCCAATAGACCATGAAATGGTGCGCGCAAATCATGGGCGATAATCTGAAAAAATTTGGTACGGCTAAAATTCAAAGCAACTAACTGCTCATAAGCATCTTTTAACTCTGTGTGCTCAAATTGCAGCTCGATATAACCCAACATCCCGTCCAACAACACCTCAATTTGGGCAATGTCATCAGGGTCAAACTCGCGCACGTGCTGATCAAAAAATATCAACTGACCAATACTTTTTTCATTAACCACTAAATTAAGCGCCAACAAGCGTTTATGATCAAAAGAATGACTATGTAAGTACCCTGAAAATAACGGATAGTTCGGATGACTTGGAGAAATGGCGCAACGTTCAGGCGTATAACAGCTCTGCAACTTGACTGCCAAATGATGATTGGCAGGATAAGCCTGAAATCCTTGCGGAGTCACAAACCAAACATAAGGTTCATGATGAAAAGCCCATACTGCACTCTCGACATTCAGGATTCGACGTACCATTTTCAGAAAAATATCAATCTGATTGCGTGGGCTAGACACCCCAAGCAATAGCGATAGCCTACAATCACTCATTTGATCGACTTGATTGAGTTCTAACAATTCTGACTGCATGCTTTCCCCATAAATTAGCGCTGTATTGGCATTGTTTTCATGTATTGATCTGACTGAAAACCGCGTACAACAAGTTAACAAAATAGCACACTAATGCTAAATTTTTTAAACAAAGTTAAAATCATCTAATTTTTTTTGTAACTGAGAAACCTTAGATATAAGCCAATAAATCAAAACAATTTTTTTAGAAATTTTTAAAAATTATTAGTACAAATATTCAGCATTTTAACCTCATCGAACAGCCGAAAACAAACCCATTTTAAGCTTGATACACCAATGTGTAATCACGACAAATATGACTTAAAAAATCTAAAAAAACCCGAACCCGAGGCGAAAGTAAACGTCGACTTGGATAAACCGCTGTCAGTTGTGAACTGGCCAATTCCAATCGAATATGAGGAAAAACCTGTTGTAAAAGTCCTTCAGATAAAGGCTTAACACAATAATGTTGTGGAAGCATCGAGATTCCCCCACCCGACAATACAACATGACGAACCACGAGAGGATTATTCACCTGAATCACACCTTGGCTTAAATCCAAAGTATCTAACTGCTCACCTATACAGATCGGTAAACGGCGCTGAGCATAACGTGTTTCACAGATTCGAATAGACTGACGCAAGTCATGCACACTACTCCCTAAAGTATGCTCAGCCAACCATTCAGGGCTGGCTACCCAGATCAATTGCCCACGTATCAAAGGTAAAGACACTAACTCACTATCTTCTAACTCACCCACCAACACAGCAATATCGACCTGATCCCGAATCAGTGCCGCACCCTGACTGGTCACTACAATTTCTAAATCAATCTCAGGATGCTGCTGCTGAAAACTCAATAGCGACGGTGCAACAAATTCTTGGCTAAAAGCAGGCGGCAGTGCCACTCGCAAACGTCCTTTTGCTACTGAACCCAAATCAGCCATAACACTATCGGTAGCCAAAGCCTGCTCCATAATACGCTGAGCCTGCTGATAAAAAACTTCACCTTCCGCAGTAATCCGCAGACTCCGCGATGACCGATCTATTAAACGCAAGCCTAAGTGCTGTTCTAAACGAGTCAACGTGGTGCTGACCGTTGATTTAGGCATTCCTAAAGTGTGTGCTGCCGCTGAAATACCACCACGCTCAACGATTGCCAAAAATACAGGAAGATCATCTAAATTCCATTTCATCATTTGATTGTTCATTTTTTTGAACGATGAATTTGATTTTAGCCAATTGTTCGCTCAGCAACAATCATTAGAATGGTGAAAAATAGGATCAGAAACAACTCGCTGAAAAGGAATACTTCATGGCACGTATTATTGGTGGCATTGGCGCTTCGCATTCTCCAACCATTGGTTTTGCCAAGGACACAGGCAAACATCAAGATCCTGCATGGAAGCCTATCTTTGAAGGTTTTGATCAAATTCGTCACTGGGTTAAAGAAAAGAAAATTGACGTGTTATTTACGATCTATAACGATCATGTCACTTCGTTCTTTTTTGACCATTATTCATCCTTTACCCTAGGAATTGACGATATCTATGTGGCAGCCGATGAAGGCGGTGGCCCTCGTGACGTTGCGCCTGCACATGGACATCTGGGTTTATCTCAGCACATTGCCAAAGCCTTTGTTGCAGATGAGTTCGATCTATCATTCTTCCAAGGCAAACCTGTCGATCATGGTTTCTTATCACCACTTTCTATGCTCGGTGATGAAGATGGCCCTTGGGCGGGTCAAGTTGTTCCATTACAAGTCGGTGTTTTACAGTTCCCAATTCCAAGTGCTAAACGCATGTGGAAAATGGGGAAAACCTTACGTAAAGCCATTGAAAGCTACCCTGAAGATTTGAATGTTGCGATTATGGCAACAGGTGGACTTTCACATCAGGTACATGGTGAACGTGCGGGTTTCCTGAACGAAGAATGGGATGCAGAATTCCTTGAGTTACTCGAAAAACAGCCTGAAACTTTAGCCAATATGCGTATTGCAGAATTTGCTGAAAAAGGCGGTTTTGAAGGCGCTGAGGTGGTGATGTGGCTGATTATGCGGGGTGCATTATCAGATCAGGTTAAACTGATTCACAAACAAAACTATGCGCCGTCAGTCACCAATATTGCCACACTGGTCTTTGAAGATCTTGGCGATGCACCAAATCCTGAAGACATTGAAGCGTATCGTGAGCATTTGGATTATGAACTCCAAGGTGTTGAGAAACTTGAGGGCACTTACCCATTCACCCATGCAGTCAGCCATGCCAATTTCCGTATTAACTCATTCCTGCGTGATTTAGTTATTCCACAGCACCGTATGCGTTTTGTGAAAGACTTTGAAGCACTTGCCAATGAGCGTGGTCTGACTGAAGAAGAGAAAAACCTGATTCGTGAACGTAAATGGATTGAGATGGTTCGTCGAGGCGTGAGTTTCTTCGTACTGGAGAAAATGGCTGCTGTATTAGGTGTACCAAACCCACAAGTCTATGCAGCATTCCGTGGTGAAACTCTTGAGCAATTCTTGGCAACCCGTAAAGTGCCAATTACGTACTCAGTTGCAGGGGGGAATCAAGCAAAGTCGATGGATAAAACCTAAATTACAACACTTAAAAAAATAAGCTTATTTGCAGTTGATCAGCCTTCATGCGACCGTCCAGCCATGAAGGCTGTTTTTATGAGTCAAAAAAACTTAGGCAATAAAAAACCGAAGCATTTGGCTTCGGTTTTTTAAAATCTTGGTACCAGATTTATGGTCCCGAGGGTCGGACTCGAACCGACACGTTCTCTCGAACAGTGGATTTTGAATCCACCGCGTCTACCAATTTCACCACCTCGGGATTAAGTATGGCTGGTTTGTGCTGTGTATATTATCGTATTTTAAAAATGTGTCAACGCCCTTTTAACACTATCGCTCACTTTTAAAGCAACAAATTGATATTTTGTTGTTTTTTTCAGCAAAACTCACTAAAAAAAAGGAAAAAGTCTATAATATTGCCAATATATTTTGCAGATTTTAACTATGCAACTCTCTGACTTTAACTTTGAACTCCCAGATCATTTGATCGCACGCTACCCTCTTCAATCACGTAGCTCATCACGCTTATTGCATTTAAATGCCGATGGACAATATCAGGATCATGTGTTTACCGATATTTTAGAATTGTTCAATTCAGGCGATTTAATGATTTTAAATGACACCAAAGTCATGAAAGCTCGCTTAAAAGGCAAACGTGCCACAGGCGGTGCGGTTGAAGTACTGGTTGAGCGTATGCAGGATCAATTTATTGCTCACTGCCATATTAAAGCCAGCAACTCACCTAAAGCAGGTGCTGAACTGTTTATTGGGGCGGATGAGGTCAAAGTGACTGTTCAAGGACGTCACGAAAATTTATTTATTGTGGAATTTTCTCAACCAATCTTAACGGTACTGGATCGCTATGGTCAGCTTCCAATTCCGCCGTACTTTAACCGTGAAGCTGAAGCGATTGACACCGAACGCTATCAAACTGTGTTTCATGATCCTGAAAAACTGGCGAGCGTGGCTGCACCAACGGCAAGCCTGCACTTTGACCAACAGCTTTTGGCTGAGCTTGAAAAAAAAGGCATTCAAAAAAGCTTTGTGACTTTACATGTCGGCGCAGGCACGTTCTTACCTGTGCGTACCGATGATATTGAAAATCACATCATGCACAGTGAATGGTGTGATGTTCCACAGCATACAGTTGATCTGATTCGTGAAACACAAGCACGTGGCAATAAAGTCATCGCCGTTGGGACAACAGCGACTCGCGCACTGGAAAGCGCAGCTCAAGCCAATGGTGGAAAAATTGGGGCATGGACAGGTGATACACAAATCTTTATTTACCCAGGTTATGAGTTCTGCGTGGTGGATCGTTTAATTACCAATTTCCATTTACCTGAATCGACCTTGTTGATGCTGGTTTCGGCTTTATCGAACCGTGACAATATTTTAAATGCCTACAATCATGCGGTAAAACAGCAGTACCGTTTCTTTAGTTATGGCGATGCGATGCTGATTGACCGAGCATAAAAAATAAAAAATCGGAAGGCTACCTCGAGTAGCCTTTTTTATAGATTACAAAAACATAAATAGTGGTTAAAATGGTCAAACTGGATTAGAGCTTAACCACAATGCCGACCGATACCCTACAGCAAATTTTGCACATTCAGCGCAAGAAAAATCAGCAAGTCATGCGCAATGTAGCACGGCTATGGGATATTGGACGTCAGGCTCAAAGCGCAGATGAACTACTTGATGCACTACACCCTTGGGGAAAAGACCGCGATTTACGCTTTTATAATGTTCTGCCCAAGTTTTTAATCATCATCGGCGTTGCGACTTTAGTCATTGGTGGCTTGCTACATCAGTATTTTCCATTTTTCTTTACACTGATGATCAGTGCAGCCATCGTTTTTTGGGCATATCTCATTTATGAAAGCCAAGACCCGATTGATGAAGTGATTCAATATCTTCGAGAACGTATGCTGACCCTGCGCTATGATCTGAATTTTCAAAAACTTCCTGCCAGCTTCCCTGACCCAACTCGAACATTTTCCGTCATATCACAGCTTAAAATTTTGTTCCCTTTATTTTACAAAGGAACCAAAGAAAACCGCATTGATTATTTTGCATCGACCTTATGGCAACATGAGGGAAAAAGCTACCCTGTGATCATTTTTCAATATGATTATGTGATTGAAATTGCAACCAGCAATCAAAGAGAAACGCGTAATGTGATTCGTAAAATCAATAAACAGCTTTGGGGGGCTTTTATTTTCGATGCGGTTGCAACAGGCTTGGCGATCAGTAACACAGGCAATGACTTTTTCCCGCCTTATGTCCAAAAATGGGAAACCAGTGATATTCAAACCAATCAGCAGTTAGATATTTATGGTTGTGACGCACACGAAATTGTTAAACACGTTACGCCAAGTTTTACCCTCAAATTGTCCCATTTTTTTGAGAAATTCAAAGGCGATCTGATCTTTCATCCACATGAAAATATTGTATGTTATTTAGGTGAACATGATCTGTTTCGTTTGCAAAGTAAGCATACGGATATTCAGGAAATTTCTCATTTACGCGGGCATTTAAGAACGCTGAATATGTTGGAATATGATTTATTTAAAGAACGTATCTCACCGTTATTATCATAATTTTTTATAGGATATTGACTATGTCTGGCTTTATTATTTTTTTTGGGTTGTTTTTTATTTTAATCATTTGGGGCATCCTGATTCGTAACAATATCGTACGCTATCTGAATGCAACTCAACGTGCATGGGCTGAAGTTGCCAACTTTGAACTACAAAAAGTGAAAACGCTAGACCATCTAGAACAAACCTTAGCGCAATATACTGAGTTTGAAAAAGGAACTTTAGAAAAAGTCACAGAACTACGTCAACAGATTATGAATCTTAATCTGCATCAGACAGACACTTCACATTTACAGCATATTGAGCAACTCAATCAGGAACTCATGCGCAATTTAAATATCGTGGTAGAAAATTATCCTGAGCTAAAAGCAGATACGCTATATAGCCAAATGATGCAGGAAATTCAGGAGCAAAATGAAAATATCAGCGCCGCAATCAGCATTTTTAACCGCAATGTTGAAGCCTTCAATAATCAGATTGAAGTTTTTCCGAACAATATGATCAATACCATTACTTTAGCGAAAAAGCCAATTCGCCCATTCCGCGACCCCATCATGAGTCAAAATTATCGCTATCGTCCTAACTTTTAACGGACATCGTTTTGTCATCAATCGCTGATATTTTCTGAGAAATTGAATACTTACAAAACAACGCAATAAACAGTAGCACAGAAACACAGAATCAAGGAAAATATCGCTCTTTTACACCGAGCTTTAAAATATCAGCGAACTGTTTTTTCGCCTTGATTTGGATGTCGTATGAAGTTTGAAAAATTAGCCCAGTCGGGGCGTGCCCGTCGTGGTCGTTTAACCTTAGAGCACGGGGTTGTTGAAACACCTGTGTTTATGCCTGTCGGAACGTATGGCACGGTCAAAGGCATGTTGCCACGAGACATTGAAGAAATTCAAGCCCAAATCATTTTAGGCAATACCTTCCATTTATATTTGCGCCCAGGTTTAGATGTCATTAAAGCACATGGTGGCTTGCACGACTTTATAAAATGGAATAAACCGATTCTGACCGATTCAGGCGGTTTTCAGGTCTTTAGTCTAGGCGCTATGCGTAAGATTAAGGAAGAAGGTGTCACCTTCCGCTCTCCAATCGACGGTTCAAAAGTATTTCTGTCGCCTGAAATTTCGATGGAAATTCAGCACACCTTGAACTCAGATATTGTGATGATTTTTGACGAATGTACGCCTTATCCTGCAACACATGATGAGGCTCAAAAATCACTCCAATTATCATTGCGCTGGGCAAAACGTTGTAAAACCCATCACCATGATGAACTCAAAAATAAAAATGCCTTGTTTGGTATTATTCAGGGCGGCATGTACGAAGACCTGCGTGATGAGTCTTTAAATGGTTTGCTCGAAGTGGGTTTTGATGGCTATGCGATTGGTGGCTTGTCTGTGGGTGAACCAAAAGAAGAAATGATCAAGGTGCTAGATTATCTGCCCAACAAAATGCCAGCAGATAAACCACGTTACTTAATGGGTGTCGGTAAACCTGAAGATATCGTTGAAGCGGTGCGCCGTGGTGTCGATATGTTCGACTGCGTCATGCCAACCCGCAATGCACGTAATGGACATTATTTTGTCACCGATGGCTTGGTGCGTATTCGTAACAGTAAATACCGTCATGACCAAAGTCCGCTTGACCCGCATTGTGACTGTTACACCTGTAAAAACTTTACCCGTGCATACCTGTTCCATCTAGAAAAATGCGGAGAAATGCTTGCCTCAATGTTAGGCACGATTCATAACCTCCGTTATTACCAACGCCTGACTCAAGCCATGCGTGATGCGCTTGATGCAGGTACTTTTGATGCCTTTGTCGAAGACTTCTATCAGCGTCGTGGTTTAGAGGTTCCAACTTGCCCTGCCGACTGATTCGCAATATTTGCGCTAGAGGGCAAGACAAGGTAAATTGCTCAATTAAGTCAGTAAATATCATTGTTATTAGGAAACACAAATGAGCCTATTTATTTCTACAGCTTATGCCGCAGACGGTGCAGCACAACAACCAAGTATGATTGCCAATGTCGGTATGATTGTCGTATTTATTGCGATTTTCTACTTCTTGATCTGGCGTCCTCAATCTAAACGTGCCAAAGAACACCGTACTTTGATTGAAAGCCTAGGCGTAGGTAGTGAGGTTGTGTTTGCTGGCGGTTTAATGGGACGTATCACCAAGATGGAAGGTGATTATGCAGTCATTGAACTAAGCCGTGGCAATGAAGTCAAAATTCAACGTGCAAGTGTAATCTCGGTACTACCAGAAGGCACTTTAAATAGTCTTTAATTTCCTCCTTAAGTCGTGCACACGCACGACTTTCTCATTTTAAGAAGATAGCAAATGCGTTACCCTGCATGGAAATATTTGCTGATAATCGTGGTTTTAATTATCAGTACATTATACGCACTGCCAAGCTTATACCCAGATGAACCAGCGGTTCAGATTTCAGGGGCGAAGGCTGGTACCAATATCGACCAGTCGATTTTGCAAAAAGCAGAGCAAATTTTACAAAGCCAACATATTGCCACTCATGACAACAGCTTTACCAATAATGCTGCCTTGCTTCGTGTTGCCAATTCTGATGCTCAATTAAAAGCCAAAGATGCCTTACGTCAGGCTTTGGGCGATCAATATGTTGTTGCTCTGAACCTTGCACCTACCACCCCTGAATGGCTACAAAAAATTGGTGCAAAACCAATGAAGCTGGGTCTAGACTTGCGTGGCGGTGTTCACTTCTTGCTTGAAGTGGATATGGACAAAGCTTTGTCACAACGTATGGAAACCTCAGCGACTGACTTACGTCGTCAACTACGTGATAACAAATTGAATTTTAACAATCTCGCTGTCAATAACAACGTGATTACCATTCAGTTTGCCAATAACGATGACCGTGATGCAGCAATGGGCTTCTTACGTCGTAGCAATACTGACTATACTCAGCAAGCGCTTGCGACGACATCAGGTCCAACCCTGAATCTGACCTATAGCGATGCGAAAAAGCAAGAAATTCAGTCTTATGCCATCAACCAAAACTTAACGACATTACGTAATCGTATCAATGAGTTGGGTGTGGCTGAAGCCGTCGTACAAAGCCAAGGTAGCAACCGTATTGTGGTTGAATTGCCAGGTGTACAAGATACTGCCGAAGCAAAACGTGTTTTGGGTCGTACTGCTAACTTAGAATTCCGTTTGGTCTCTGACCAAAATGATCAATATATTGACCCATATACAGGTAAATATAATGGTCAACCATTGCCTGCGGGTACAGAGCTATTTGCTTATGAGTCTCTAGACAGTGGTCGCCAATTATTACTTGATCGTAATCGCATCCTGACAGGTGAGCGTGTTCAAAATGCATCTTCAGGTTTAAGCCAAGATTCTGGCGGTGCTGAGGTGAACATTACCCTCGACAGCGCAGGTGGTAAATTAATGTCGGATGCAACCCGCAGTGCTGTGGGTAAACGTATGGCGGTATTGTTTATTGAAAATAAACAAAAAATCACTTACGTTAAAGATCCGAAAACAGGTGCGCAAACGGAAGTTCGTACCCCTTATACTGAATCTGTCGTCATCAATGCGGCAACCATTCAACAGGTATTGGGTTCACAATTCCGTATTACAGGTTTAAGTTCACCTCAAGAAGCCTCTGAGCTTGCCTTGATGCTGCGTGCAGGTGCTTTGGCAGCACCAATGTACTTTGTTGAAGAGCGTGTGGTTGGGCCAAGCCTTGGTCAAGAAAATATTGATAAAGGTATTTTGTCGACTGAAGTGGGCTTCATTTTGGTGGCGATCTGGATGGTGGTGTTCTTCCGTGTCTTTGGTGTGATTGCCAATTTTGCACTTGTAGTCAACATCGCCATGATTTTAACCGTGATGTCATGGATTGGCGCATCGCTATCGCTTCCGGGTATTGCGGGGATCATCATTACCATTGGTATGGCAGTCGATGCCAACGTGCTGATCTGCGAGCGGATTCGAGAAGAAATCAAGTGGGGCGCTTCGCCCAAACAAGCGATTGTGGCGGGGTATGAACGTGCCTATAACACCATTTTTGACTCAAACTTGACCACGTTTATTGTGGCATTCATTTTGTTTGCGATTGGTTCTGGCCCGATCAAGAGCTTTGCGGTCACACATATGATCGGTATTGTCTGCTCAATGTTTACTTCGATCACTGTAACGCGTGCGATTGTTCAGTTGATTTATGGCAAAAGCCGTAACTTGAAAAAGTTGAGCATTTAAGGAGATCAATGATGACCAATATGACTCAACCTCAATCAAAACAATACGGTCGCCCTGACAATGAACGTATTATTGGCTTTATGAAGATCAGCAAACCTGCTGCCTTTGCGTCAATTTTCATTACCATTGCCAGTATCTTCTTTATTGCCTACCACGGTCTTAACTTAGGCTTAGACTTCACAGGCGGTATTTCTGCGGAAGTGACCTATAAAAAAGCGGTTGACCAAGATCAAGTAGTGAAATCTCTTGAGTCTGCTGGCTTTGAACATGCTGTAGTACAAACACTGGGCAGTAATACGGATCTGTTGATTCGGATGCCTGTGCAAAAAGTCAAAGTCGATGACTTAAGCAACACTTTGTCAAAAGCAGTCCAAGTTCCAAATAACACTGCCACGCTGCATAAAGTCGATTCGGTCGGTGGTCAAGTCGGTAGCGAGTTATATGTACGCTCTGCGGGTGCGGTAGCACTGGCATTGGTACTGATGCTGATTTATGTCACCATCCGTTTTGAGTTTAAATTGGCTGTCGGTGCAATTCTTTCCTTATTTCACGATATTTTGGTGATTTTAGGGGTATTTGCTTTGATGCAATGGCCGTTTGACCTCACCACTTTAGCAGCAGTTTTAGCGGTAATCGGTTTCTCACTCAACGATAACATCGTGGTATCTGACCGTATCCGTGAAAACTTCCGTAAGATTCGTGGTGCCTCACCCCGTGAGGTGGTCGATATTGCCTTAACGGAAACTCTACGCCGTACCGTACATACTTCTGCAACCTTACTTTTGGTTGTGGTTGCCATGCTGATCATGGGCGGTGAAGGTCTACGTTGGTTCTCTGTTGCGATGTTTATTGGTGTGTTTGCAGGAACATATTCTTCGATTTATATCGCGACTGCCTATGCCTTGTGGCGTGGTTTAAACCGTCAGGACTTTATTGTTCAAGTCAAACCTGAATTTGAAGATGAACATAAATAATCATCTTTAGTTTAGGCTAGACATCAAAACAGCATCCTCGGATGCTGTTTTTTATGGCTCAATATACAGAATTTCAGGTGTCACACTTTCTACATCTCGCCAAGCCACGGTACATAAAGCATCTTTCCAAAGCATATACTGATAACGAAATTTCCCTAATTCAGGATGCTGACAAAAGCCCAACTGCTGCCCTGCTACCGCTTGAGTATTGAGCGTATTGAGGCTCAAACGGATTCCTAAACCACAGGCTTTAAGAATCGCTTCTTTAGCTGTCCAGACCTGAAACCAGTATTTAGGACTTTGTCCTGTGGCTTGCCAATGCTGATATTCCTCAGGGTGAAATGCATGTTCAGCCAATGCCTGAAAACGCACCTTGCGCTGCAAAGATTCGATATCCACCCCGACATCCTGCACCTGCTGACTCAGTGCCAGTGCATAATGCTCACGACCATGACTGTGGTTAAATGCCAGTTCAGGATAATTGCCTAAAAAAGGTTTACCGTGTCCTGTTTTTTCAAACTGTAAATTTTGCGCTGACACACCCAATTGTGCTGCTAGCCTCTCTGCCCGATAGGCATAAATCAGTTGTTGCTGATACTGTTTAAAGTCAGCCCGATGTGCAAAAGCATCAAGTTGTTTCGGTACCAGTTGGGACAGTAACTGCAAATAAATTTCAATTTTCATGGAACTGCCCCTTTAGCTGAAGTGATTCAATATCATAACGTGAGAGAAATATTTCTCAAAAATCAGAGAGGTAAAATGTCATCTGCAACTGTTCGAGCCAAAAAATTATTCGCAATATACTGGTTTTGCGATATTTTTGATAAAAGATACGCTAAAAGTATAAAGACTCTATGTCTTCTCAATATTTACACACCATAAAAAAAGCCATCCGAAGATGGCTTGATGTCGATTAGCGTTTAAATTTCTTTTCCGCTTTCTTAAATTTCTGAATATAACGACGACGACGTGCAGCAACACGCTCATCCACCTGAGTTTTACGCCCTTCAAACGGATTTTCCGAGGTTTTAAAGTCAATACGAACAGGCGTTCCTTCAAGTTTATAGACTTTACGGAATACATTTTCCAAGTAACGACGATAATCCGCAGGCGTTTTATCCACTTTGTTACCGTGAATCACGATGGTCGGTGGATTTTGTCCGCCCATATGCGCATAACGCATTTTAATACGGCGACCGCTGATCATTGGAGGTTGGTGCGCTTCTGTCGCATCATTCAAGATCTGAGTCAATTTCGCAGGAGAAACTTTCAGATTTGCCGATTCATAAGCACGGTGAATCGATGGATACAACTCACCCACACCTGTGCCATGCAATGCTGAAATTAGGTGAATACGTGCCCAAGGAATAAAGTCAAAACGACGTTCAACATCGAGTTTACATTGCTTGCGGTCATACTCGGTCATGTTGTCCCATTTGTTAATGGCGATCACCATGGCACGACCTGCCTCAAGCGCATAGCCAATGAGGTGCAAGTCCTGCTCAACCACGCCTTCACGTGCATCGAGAACCACAACCACAACATGGGCATCTTTCATCGCTTGTAAAGTTTTCACGACTGAGAATTTCTCAATCATTTCATCGACTTTACCTTTACGACGCACACCTGCTGTATCAATCAAGGTGTACTGACGACCATCACGTTCAAATGGTATATAGACTGAATCTCGGGTTGTGCCTGGTTGATCAAATGCCACCACACGGTCTTCACCCAATAAACGGTTGACCAAAGTCGATTTACCCACATTCGGACGACCAATAATCGCCAAACGTAGACCTGTCGCCTTGTCATGTTCCTCAGGATTTTCATCTTCAGGAACATCTTCCAACACATCTTCAAGCATTTGCGCTACGCCACGACCGTGACTTGCAGCTACATGCAGTGGCTCACCAAAACCAAGTTTAAAAAACTCAGCAACAGCCGCTTCAGCGTGTACACCATCCACTTTGTTGGCAACCAAGTGGACTTTTTTGCCTAAAGTACGTAGTTCACGAGCAATTTGCTCATCAGATGCCAATAATCCCGCACGCGCATCCACCACGAAGATAATCATGTCAGCTTCGTGAATGGCTGTTTTGGACTGTTCTGCCATATAGGCATCAATGCCCTGTTCACTCTCGCCGATACCCCCAGTATCAACCACAATGAACGATTTGTTTTGGAAAACTGCATCACCATATTTGCGGTCACGAGTCAGACCAGCAAAGTCGGCAACCAGTGCGTCACGACTTTTGGTTATCTGGTTAAATAACGTTGATTTTCCGACATTCGGACGCCCAATCAGCGCAATAACGGGTTTCATAAATTAACGATTCTGCCAAACGCTTAACGCGCCCTTTTGAGTTGAAACATAAAGTTGGTTGTCAATTACCTTTAAGGACGTTACTTGCCCTTTGGTTTCTGAACGACCAATCAAATTACCTGTATTTGGGTCGAGTAAGCTCAAAGCACCTTCATAATCCCCAACCACAAGGTCAGAACCCAACATGACAGGGTTACTTAAATTACGATGCAAAAGCTGTGTATTTTCCCAAAGTTTTTGACCGCTCATCAAATCATAAGCAATCACTTTGCCATCGGTCGTGCTGACAAAGACTTTATTCTGTGTGACTTCTGGACGTTGATCGCTACTCGCATCTTCACTCCACACCACTTGCTGTTGTGATAGATCCGTTACTGTAACTTGCCCTTGGTAACTGGTGGTGACCATATACTGACCCATCATGACGGGATCACCACTAATATCATTTAAACGTTGCACATCAGAGCGACCTTCCGCAACCGAAACACGGCGCTGTAAACGAGGGACACCACTAATCACATCAATGATATAAACATATGAATTTGATGTCGCAATCAAAACATTGTTAGGATCGAGCATGACAGGCGCTGCACGTCCACGCAAGCTAAAAGGGACATTCGGTAAACGGTACGTCCACAGTTGCTGACCTGTGCTGACATCATGCGCATAGACATTGCCATCATTGCTCACAGTAATCACACGCCCAGCCTGAATATGTGATGGTGCGATAATCGAACCTGACAATTGTGCTGCCCATTTGATTTGACCTGAGGTCTGATCAAGTGCAAACAATTCACCTTTTTCATTACCAACAACAGCAATTCCCTCACCCACTTCAACACCTGCACTTAAGCCGTGTTTTTTGGTGATTTTGGTTGACCATAGACGTTGCTTACCCTTGTAAGCTTCGACATAACCTTTTGGATCGACCAAGAAAATCACGCCATTGTCTGCAGCCATTTGCAAGCGTAGCGGATCATTTTTATTGGTGGCAGTCACATGTTCAGAAAATACAGGAACGAGTGTTTTTGCTTGCACAATTTTTGGAAGTTTATTGGGTTTAATTTCTTCCACTTTGGTTTTATTGCTAGAGCAGCCAACCAAAGCAACTGCTGCAAGTGTTAGCGCAAACGGTATGGTAAATTTCTTATTCATTTAAGACTCATCCACTTGTGTTTTCAAAATTGGGCGTTCGATATCAGGATCATCAACTAAAACGCCAACACTTTCGAGTTTAATTTGTAAAATTTGTCGTTCTTGTTTACGCGCAACAATCGCATCCCATGCACTTTGATACGCCTTACGTGCTTGAGCTACATCATTTTTTGCAACATAAATATCGCCACGTGCTTCATCTGCTGAAGCCTTGAAAGCAGGGACTTTGACAAGATCCAGTGTTTTCAAAGCGTCATCATATTTTTTCTGTGCAGCCTGTGTATACGCCAAATGCAGGTTGACCAACTGAAGTAAACCTTCATCATCAACCTTCACATTTTGTACTTTTTTCAACTCACGTTCGGCAGCAACATAGTTGCCTTGGTCAAATGCGACTTTTGCCATGACCAATTCAGCTTGAATGGCTTGTACAGAGTCCAGATTTTTTTTCAAAATCGTGTCTGCTGTGGGTGCAAGTTTGTTATACGCACTTTGATCACCCGCCAAACTCTGTGCTTGATCAATTAATTGCTGAACACGAGCCGTTTCATTTTGCGACCCGTGTAGCTGCTTTTTCTGCCAGTAATTCCAGCCAAAAAATGCAATCAAAGCAACTAGAACACCACTAATCGCAGCAGAACCATATTTCTTGCTCATTGATTTTAGATTATCGAGTTGCTGTTCTTGTGTTAGTGCACTCATGTGACTGTCCTTCTGGCGTTCCTATGCAGCTTATTCAGCAAATTTTTTAATTAAAAATGGCACAATATCACTGATCTTCAGTTCAACTTGTTCAGCAGTTGCTAAAGTTTTCAGACTCACTTGCTGATTTTCCCACTCACGCTCACCCAAGATCATAGCAAAGATTGCTCCTGACTGATCAGCCTTTTTCATTTGGCTTTTCATGCTGCCCTGAGAACCTGTTTTCACACGAATTTTGCTATTTGCTGCCTCAAGCTGATTGCGAAGTTGCTCTGCCAACACCAATCCTTTACCTTGGCAAGCAGGATCAGCCAACAAGAAAACTTCACAATCACGAACGGTTTGTTCTTGCTCAACTTGTTCAAGCAACAACAATAAACGCTCCATCCCCATGGCAAAACCAACCGCAGGAACAGACTGATCAGGCTTGCCTTTCAACTGACCAACCAAACCATCATAGCGCCCACCTGCACAGACTGTGCCTTGTGAACCTAAGTGTGTGGTTGTCCATTCAAATACAGTTTTGTTGTAATAATCTAAACCACGAACCAGTTTTTGATTAATCACAAACTTCACCCCAGCATCAGTCAAATATTGCTGTAACTGAGCAAAATGCTGCATGGTGTCTTCTTTGAGAAAGTCATGCAATTTCGGTGCATTTTCAAGAATTTGTTGAGTACGTTCGTTTTTCGAATCCAAAATACGCAGTGGGTTCGTGCCTAAACGACGCTGAGAATCTTCATCCAATTCATCTTTTTGCGCAGTCAAGAACTCAACCAACGCATTACGGTATTCGTTACGCTCATCCATTTCGCCCAAAGTATTGAGTTCAAGCTGAACTTTATCCGCCACACCCATACGCTGCCATAAACGTGCGGTCATCAAAATAAGTTCAGCATCAATATCTGGCGTTGCAACACCAAAGGTTTCCACACCAAACTGATGGAACTGGCGATAACGACCTTTTTGTGGTTTTTCATAACGGAACATTGGCCCGATATACCACACACGAGGTGTCGCACCGCGTAGCAAATTGTGCTCAAGCATGGCACGCACACAACCTGCTGTGCCTTCAGGACGTAAAGTCAAAGACTCAGGTGGATTACCTTTGTCGAAAAAGGTATACATTTCTTTTTCAACGATATCGGTGGCATCACCAATTGCACGCTTAAACAAGCCCGTATGTTCAACCATCGGCAAACGGATTTGTTGATAGCCATAGGCATCCATTAACGATGCAAGATGCTGCTCTAGACGTCTCCATGCTGGTGTTTGCGAAGGAAGAACGTCATTAAAACCTTTAATTGCGACAATTGAACTCATGATGAACTACGAATAATCTCTTTAGCTTTAGCTTCTTCAAGCTCTTGAACACGTTGACGAACCATCGTTTCGATTTCATCAACTAACTGATCGGTATCGATAAGGTGACTTTTCTCACCATTTCGATAAACCAGTGAACGAGGGCTTGCCCCTACTACACCAATATCGGCTTCTTTGGCTTCGCCTGGGCCATTGACTTTACAGCCAATTACCGAAACATCCATTGGTGTACGAATACCTTCTAGACGTTGCTCCAAGGTCTGCATCACTTTAATCACATTAAATTCTTGACGCGAACAGCTTGGGCACGCAATAAAATTGATGCCGTTGGAACGAAGTCCTAGTGATTTTAAAATATCAAAACCAATTTTGACTTCATCTTCAGGTTCAGCAGCCAAGGAAATACGCATGGTATCGCCAATGCCTTCCATCAACAGACCCCCTAAGGCAATCGCTGACTTGACTGTCCCTGTGCGGTAAATTCCCGCTTCGGTCACACCCAAATGTAACGGATTATCAATTTGTTGAGATAATAAACGATAAGCATCCAAAGTTAAAAATACATTTGATGCTTTTACGCTGACTTTAAATTCTTGAAAGTCTAAACGATCTAAAATATCAATATGACGTAACGCAGATTCAAGGAGTGCCTGACCTGTCGGTTCGCCATATTTTTTTTGCAAATCTTTTTCGAGTGACCCAGCATTAACACCAATGCGAATGGAAATACCATGATGTTTCGCTGCTGCAACGACTTCACGTACTTTCTGATCTGAACCGATATTACCTGGATTAATCCGCAAACAGTCAGCACCATAATCTGCTACAGCCAGTGCAATCTTGTGATCAAAATGAATATCCGCAACCAAAGGCACTTGCACACGGCGACGGATTGCTCCGAAGGCTTCTGCGGCTTCCATCGAAGGTACAGAAACCCGCATGATATCTGCACCAGCCTGAACACAACGTTCAATTTGCGCCACGGTTGCATCAACATCACATGTTTCAGTATTGGTCATACTTTGCACCGAAATTGGCGCATCCCCACCCACATACACAGAACCAACACGAATTTTACGTGTTGGACGGCGTTTAATTGGATTTTCGATCATGACTTGGTCAACTCTGCTGCATTAAGGTGATAAACGGAAGTCCGCCTTACCATTGACTGTATAAGGTGCCAAAGAAATTGCTTCATTATTCAAACTTAAAGTCACTGCACTGGCATCATCTAGGCGAACCTGAAAAGGTGAAATACCTTTCAAACTCAAATCTGCTGCCTGACGACCTGTTGCCAACACTTTACCTGTTGAATCTACAATATTGACAGAGGTTGGTTGTGAAAATTTTAAATCCAATTGATCACCCGTGCTGGCGGTATTGGAATCCACAGAAACAACTTGCATCGTGGTTTGTGGATTGGCAGCTGCCGCAGGTTGTTTTTTGGCAGACCATTTCTGTAGGCTTAACACCAGCATACTCACCACAAAAATAACCACAATTGCAATTAAAATGCGTTTCAGCCATTTTTTATTGCGGTCACTATTTGAACCTGGCAACTTGCCCATGATTTTAATCGGTGAATCTTTTAAAGCGTGATTCGGTAATAAACCCGTATCATTGGCATAAATTTCATCAAAACGCTGAATAATTGCTGAAGCATCGACATTGAGAAACTTCGCATATGCGCGATAGTAACCTTTAATAAACGTTGCTTCAGGCAATGATTTATATTCATCACGCTCTAAAGCCTCGAGTGTTTTCACTGGCATATTCAAAGCTTTTGACACATCAGCCAATTCACGCTTTTGAGCAAGGCGGATATGACGTAAATATTCACCTGGACGCTGAACGTTGCCTAAAGTATTAGGGGTTGCTGATGTACCCGTCGATTGCTGTGAATTTGGATTTACTTCCATACCGCCTCAGTACTGTACTGTAATTGCAAATAACGTTGATATTCTTGGCTATTCGGGAATAAAGCCCGCAATTGATTCACCAAAACCTGCTTGCTCATGTTGTCACCATTGGCACGAGCAACACGAATACCCACCCATAAACCTCGCGCATCTTGGTTATTATCACCAACCACACGCGCATAATTACCGTACATCTCATTTGCTTGAGCAAATTGTTGACGCAGGTAAAAAATTTCTGCCAACTCTAACATCGAAACTGCAGAATTTCGATTTACTTGCAGGGCTTGTCTGAATGTTTTTTCAGCATTTGGCACATCACCAAGCTTGATATAGGTTAAACCTAGATTTTCGAGTGCTAAGCCACGTTGATCATAGCCTAATTTTGCACCTGCAACTTGTAGTTGAGAAAGCGCATCATTATAACGCCCTAACTGAAACAGATAACGCCCATAATTGTTACGTGTTTGTGCATCATCAGGATCTAATGAAATCGCACGTTTAAAATATTCATCAGCCTTAGCAACATTTTCAGGACTACCTTCTTGCTGTAGCAATACTGCCATCAGCATATTGGCGCGAGCATTACGTGTCGTTTCTTTAAATACTTCATCTAATGCTCGTTTTGCTGCATCAACATCACCTGTCCTTAAATATTCAGCGGCAATTTGCACCCTAATCTCAGCAGATTTCTTTTTATCAGGCTTGAATGCACCATCAGAACGGGTATTTTGCGCCGCTTGTGTATTGCTTTTTTTATTATTCATGAGACCAAAAGAAGCTTGGCACCCCTGTAAACTGACGACCAAGAGACCTAAACCGAAAAATGTCACACAATGTTGTACCGTTTTTTTCACGCCAAACACCTCAGTTGGTTATTATCCTTTTGAGCGTATAATCTCATTTTTTTCGGCGATTTTCTTTTGCCACTGCGCTGCACGACGAGTACGGTCAGCCACTTGACCAACCAGTTGACCACAGGCAGCATCGATATCATCGCCACGTGTCTGACGAATAGTACAGACAAAGCCAGCATCTGACAAAGTTTTTTGGAATGCAATAATACGGTTACGACTTGAGCGACCATAAGGTGCGTGCGGGAACGGGTTAAAAGGAATCAGGTTAATTTTACTTGGTAAATTCTTTAATAATTTCAATAACTGCTGTGCATGTTCTGGCTGGTCATTGACCCCATCTAACATGACATATTCAATGGTGACATGCTTACGCGCACTTTCATTACCATCTTTGCCAATATAACGCTGACAAGCTGTAATCAGTTGTTCTAGCGGATATTTTTTATTGATCGGTACAAGTTCATTACGCAGCTCATCATTGGGTGCATGTAAAGAAATTGCCAAAGCCACATCAATATCTTGCGCTAACTGATCAATTTTTGGCACAACACCCGAGGTAGATAAAGTCACACGACGCTTGGACATACCATAAGCAAAGTCATCCAGCATAATGCGCATTGAACTTAATACGGCATCATAGTTGAGCAACGGCTCACCCATACCCATCATCACCACATTGGTCACTGAGCGTTCGCGCTCTGCAACAGGCACATCTTCCATATAAGAGAAGTTTGCCATCCACAGCTGACCAATAATTTCGGCTGGGGTTAAATCGCGCTGAAAACCTTGTTTGCCTGTTGAACAGAATGAACAATCCAGTGCACAGCCCACTTGTGATGAAATACACAAGGTCTTACGTGAACCTGTTTTGTCTTCTGCAGGAATCAATACGGTTTCAACCAGAGAACCTTCACCTTCACCCACGCGAAACACCCATTTACGTGTGCCGTCTTTAGAGTAATTACGGTGAACCACTTCAGGCGCTTTAATTTCACAAAGCTGCTCAAGTTTCTCTCGAAGCTTGCCTGAAATATTGGTCATTTCAGCAAAATCAGTCACAAAGAACTGATGAATCCATTTCATGACCTGACCTGCGCGAAACTTTTTTTCACCCAAATCTTCAAAGAATTTTTCGAGTTCTGCCCGTGACATGCCAAGTAAATTAACTTTTTGCACTGAATTCGCAGGCTGATGCAATGTGGCGGTGTTGTCTTGTCCATCTACAACCAAAGATGAACCAACTGCTTCAAGAGCCATGTGTATTACCTAAACAATGTCAAAGAAAAAACAAGAACGGCTGTATTTTAGCCAAGAGATTTTCAAGAATAAAAAAACCAGATAAGCAGTATAACACTTATCTGGTTTGAAGTATCTCGATTAACGAGTGCGTGGGCAAACTTCAGTTTGAGCGAAGAAATAAGAAACTTCGCGAGCAGCAGATGCTACTGAGTCAGAACCGTGAGCAGCGTTTTCATCGATGCTTACAGCGAAATCTGCACGGATCGTACCAGGAGCAGCTTCTTTAGGGTTTGTAGCGCCCAAGATTTCACGGTGAGCAAGAACTGCGTTTTCACCTTCAAGAACAGAAACAACCACTGGACCAGAAGTCATGAACGCAACGAGGTCAGCAAAGAAACCACGTTCTTTGTGCTCAGCGTAGAAACCTTCAGCTTCAGCTTGAGAAAGGTGTTTCATTTTAGTTGCAACGATTTTTAAGCCAGCTTTTTCAAAACGAGCAAAAATGTCACCGATGTGGTTTTTAGCAACAGCATCTGGTTTTACGATAGATAAAGTACGTTCAATTGCCATGTCTGGCTCCTTAACTCAAAAAATCAGGATAAATTTTTGCCGCATTATACCGATGTCACTCAGAATAATCAGCTAAGAAAGTGTAAAAGTTTGGGTTTTTAACTCTTTTTAGTTACTTTCATCAATCCAAGCCATCTGAATCGCTTCAAGCAAACCTTCTGTTGACTTATTTGGGTCATCACTAAAATCAGGCAATGCACAAATCCATGCGTGTAAATCGGTGAAGCGAACCCACTGTGGATCTACATCTGGATGCGCTTCCAAAAGTTCAATTGCGATATCGATTGTATCAGTCCAACGTAAGCCCATCATCTATCCTAGTCTGTGTATAGCTGTGGCTACTTTAAAATCTCAACCTCGCTTTTACAACACCAGATTTAAAATAGGTGCACAAGAAATCACAGCCCATGCCACCAATCCACCCAAAATAGCACCGATCATCACATCGGTCGGATAGTGCAAACCCAGCACCATCCGAGACAGTGCAACCAAGAGTGTAAATGGCAACATGCAAATCAGTAGAATCGGCTGAATGTATCCAAGGACTGTGGTTGCTAACACCGCATGTAAGGTATGTCCAGATGGAAAACTAAAATGATCCAGCGGGCGCTCACCCAAAATAATCACCTGATGCACCTGATAAGGTCGTGGTCGAACTGTTTTGTGTTTAAGTAACTTATATAACAATGTTCCAATCGAGCCTGCGACAATTAAATATGCGATTTGTAGCAAATAACTCAGTCCTTGATTGATCCATACAATTGCTAGCATGGCATACCAAAACCAGCCATCCCCTAAACGACTGATCACTTTAAAAAACTGACTGACACTTTCAGAATGGGAAAAGTGATTTAGATATAAACACCCTTTTAAATCAAATGCCAAAATAAGAGATTTGGCACGCTGCAAATGGCTCATCTTCTTTCCTCCTCACCTTTCAATCTAGGCTTGAGCTTATGAATGACCTTGTATAACCAACTGATATAAAGCCTGTTCAAATTGTTGTACAGGGCGTTGCCATCCAGCATCTTTAACCTGCTCTCTGGCACATTGCCCCATTTGACGCAATTCAGATAAATTGGGTAAATTCTGCATCTGTGCAATAAATTCCTGTAGATTCTTCACGTCAACCAGCCACCCTGAGTGAGAATTGACATAAACATGCGCACAGGCATAGTCGTAAGCCAACACAGGCAAACCACTCGCCATCGCTTCTAGTACCACATTGCCAAACGTTTCTACTCGGCTTGCAAACACAAAGACATCACTACTGGCATAAGCCTCTGCCAAACGTTGCCCTGTCAGATTGCCCATAAAAACCACCTGCCGATCTTGATCCATTCTCTGTAAGCGCTCTTTGTCAGGGCCATCACCCACGATGACCAACTGAACATTTTGCTGCTTTTCACGCGCTTGGAGATAACCATCAATTAACACATCAATTTCTTTTTCAGGCGATAATCGCCCGACATACAGCAATACTTTGGTTTGAGCAGTTGCTCCCCAATGCTGCCGCATTTCTTCACAGCGATGTGTTGGAGAAAACAACTGATGATCGACACCACGACTAATGACCTGAATTGGGCAATTCACACCGTGCTGGCGCAATGCTCGCTCTGTATCCTGACTTGGCACACAGGTTAAATGGGTATTGTTATGAAACCAGCGTAAATAATGCTGAATCGGTTTCACCAAAAATGCCAAATCAAAGAATCGACTAAATTCCTGAAAGGGTGAATGAAAACCACTCGAAATCGCAATATTTTTCATTTTAGCAACTTGCAATGCTAACAATCCTAAAGGCCCTTCTGTGACAACATGTACAACATCAGGCTGAAATTGCTCAATTGCATGGGTCACTTTAAGCCATTGTGGACGCCCAAACTGTAAGCTCGGATATTTCGGAATTTTATGCGCAATCACCAAACACTCCTGTTCAGGTTCAAAACGCATATCACTACGACTTTGTTCAGGGCGAATGAGTAAAATTTTATGTCCTTGTTGTTGTAAGCCACGGCATAAGTGCAACAGCGACAAAGCAACGCCATTAATTTCAGGCGGCCAAGTTTCTGTAACAATCGCAATTTTAAGTTTAGGACGAATGAGTTGTTCTACTGCACTTTCCTGTGCAGACTGCCGACCTGAGCGTTTAAAATTAAATTTAAACGGCATGTCAAACTGGCGTTTCAATGCAGCAGTCGATGGCATGAGCATAGTTCCACCATAATTTTGTTGTTATAGGCATAATCTAAGTCATCTTTCTTGCAGTTTAATGATTAAGACATGACGTTTTTTTGACAATTCTGAAGCTTAAAAATACCTACAAATTATTGATTCAAGATTAACAAAATGCACCATTAATAAGTACACCTAAACAACAATCGCACCACGATGTTGCGGCTACTTTTTAACCCCATTTTAAATGTTCAATTCTTGTGCGCAATTTTGCATTTTTTAGTATTTTAATCACATAATTCACAAGATAAATAGTAAAATAAAATCAAATTTTTAAGCTCTAAAAAAACCCAAAAAATCAAAATATTAAATCGCAAAATATGGCATTTGTTTTGCTTATAAATTACACTGGGTTTAGCCTATTTTTAGAACAAATCATCAAATCATATAAGGGACACCATGAAACTATTTTCAAGATCAGTAATTGCTTCATCTTTGTTCGCATGTCTCTCCCTCGGAGCAAGCCAAGTTTACGCTGTTGATACGCTTGCTAAGATCAAAAATTCAGGCAAATTAGTCATTGGTTTCAATGATGCATCTATGCCAATTTCGTATGTTGTGAATGGTACAGCTTCAGGCTATGTCATCGATATTTGTCGTAATGTTGCCAGTGATATAAAAAAAGAACTCAACATGCCAAATCTAAAAGTTGAGTTTCTTGCGTTAACTCCAAGCCAACGCATCGAAAGCATTCAATCAGGTCGTATTGATATGGAGTGTGGCTCAACCACCAACTCTTATAAACGTCAGCAATTGGTTTCTTTCTCAACCAACTTCTACTATACCGAAGTGCGCATGGCTGTGAAAAAGAGTTCAAATATTCACAACTTGGTTGATTTAGACAATAAAGCTGTTGTTACAACTGCTGGCACAACATCTGACCAGTACATCAAACGTAATGAGCGTGGTAAAAATATTAACGTCATTAACGTTTATGGTCGTGATTTTGATGATTCATTTGCCATCTTAGCCAATGGCAAAGCTGAAGCCTTTGTCATGGATGACAACATTCTTGCAGGTCTGATTGCTAGAAGTTCTAGCCCAAGTTCTTATGAAATTACAGGGCCAGTTCTCTCTTCTGAACCTTATGCCATCATGTTGCCAAAAGGCGATGAGAAATTTAAGGCATTGGTTGATGGTACGGTAAACAACCTATGGAAATCTGGACAAATGGGCAAGCTTTACCACAAATGGTTCCAATCTCCTATTCAACCAAAAAACATCAATTTAAATATGGCACCTAGCCGCTCATACTTAAACTTACAACGTCGCCCTACAGATGCAGGTATCTAACATCTCAAAACATGCTGTATGAAGTTTTTCATACAGCATGAGAGATTGGGAAATGAGCAATAAAAAACCCTAACATGATGTTAGGGTTTTTTATTCAGAAGAAACTAAAACTTAGTTTTTCTCTGTATCCACGATTTTGTTGGCTTAAATCCAAGGCATGAAAAAAATGAAAGCAGTGCTTTCATTTTTTTGAGGTACGTCACCATAAACATAAAAAACCCACTCAAATCGAGTGGGTCTTCGCATTCAAATTAATTGATTCGAGAAATTAGTTCTTCTCTTTATCAACGATTTTGTTCGCTTGAATCCAAGGCATCATCGCACGTAGTTTCGCACCAGTCACTTCAATACCGTGTGCCGCATTTTGACGACGACGTGCAGTCATTGATGGATAGTTCAACGCACCTTCTTGGATGAACATTTTCGCATATTCACCAGATTGAATACGTTTAAGTGCATTACGCATTGCTTCACGAGACTGATCGTTGATGACTTCAACGCCAGTTACGTATTCACCATATTCAGCATTGTTAGATACTGAGTAGTTCATGTCCGCAATACCGCCTTCGAACATCAAGTCAACGATCAATTTAAGTTCGTGCAAGCATTCGAAGTAAGCCATTTCTGGTGCATAACCCGCTTCAACCAAAGTTTCGAAGCCCATTTTCACCAATTCAACCGCACCACCACAAAGAACTGCTTGCTCACCGAACAAATCAGTTTCAGTTTCTTCACGGAATGAAGTTTCGATGATACCTGTACGACCACCACCTACGCCAGAAGCATAAGAAAGTGCAACGTTACGCGCATTACCAGAAGCATCTTGGTGAACAGCGATTAGATCTGGTACACCTGAACCACGTTGGTATTCAGAACGTACTGTGTGACCAGGCGCTTTCGGAGCAACCATGATTACGTCTAAGTCTTTACGTGGAACAACTTGGTTGTAAAGGATAGAGAAGCCGTGAGCAAATGCTAAAGTTGCGCCTTCTTTGATGTTTGGCTCAATCACGTCACGATAAAGTTGAGATTGGAACTCATCTGGAGTCAAAATCATCACCAAGTCAGCTTGAGCAACAGCAGCTGGAACTTCAGAAACTTTAAGACCCGCATTTTCAGCTTTTTTCCAAGATGCTGAACCAGCACGTAAACCTACAGTTACGTCTACGCCAGAATCTTTCAAGTTAAGTGCGTGAGCATGACCTTGTGAACCATAACCAATAATCGCTACTTTTTTGCCTTGGATGATAGATAAGTCACAGTCTTTATCGTAAAAAATTTGCATTTGTGTTCTCCAGTAAAATCTTTTTAAACCGTTAATACTTTTTCGCCGCGTGCAATACCTGACACGCCTGAACGCACCACTTCCAAAATGGTATTTTCAGCTAAAGCATCAATAAATCCGTCGAGTTTTTCAGTCGCACCAACAATCTGAATGGTATAAGTCGTTGGTGTAACGTCAACAATTGAAGCACGGAAAATATCCGTTGTGCGTTTGATTTCATCACGTGCTGCACCCAATGCCTTCACTTTGATCAGCATCAGCTCACGCTCAATGTGCGCACCTTCACTCAAATCAACCACTTTTACAACTTCAATGAGTTTATTGAGTTGTTTGGTGATTTGCTCAATTTTGTGGTCATCGCCATAGGTCGTTAAGGTTAGGCGAGACAAAGTTGGGTCTTCCGTCGGCGCAACATTAAGAGTTTCAATGTTGTAACCACGTTGACTAAACAAGCCCACTAAACGGGAAAGCGCACCTGATTCATTTTCAATCAGTACCGAGATAATATGTCTCATTGTGTCCGCTCCCCTTTACTTAACCACATATCTTTCATGGACTGACCCGCGATTAACATTGGATAAACATGCTCAGAACGGTCAACCATCACGTTAATAAACACACATTTATCGTTAATTGCCATCGCTTCTTCAAGTTTGGCTTCAAGCTCATCTGCGTGGTCAATTTGAATACCCACGTGTCCATAAGCTTCCATTAACTTGCTAAAGTCTGGTAATGATTCAACATATGAGCTTGAGTGACGACCTTCATAGTTCATGTCTTGCCATTGTTTAACCATACCCAAGGCACGGTTATTCAAGCATAGAATCTTGACGTTTAAGCCATATTGCTTACAGGTTGAAAGCTCTTGAATACACATCTGAATCGATGCTTCACCCGTAATACACACCACTTGTTGTTCAGGTTTTGCGAGCTTGGCTGCCATTGCATACGGCAAACCAACACCCATCGTCCCCAAACCACCAGAATTCACCCATTGACGTGGTTGATCATACTTATAATACAAAGCAGCAAACATTTGGTGCTGACCTACGTCAGAGGTGATGATCGCTTCACCATTGGTCACTTTATATAAAGTTTCAACCACTTGCTGCGGCTTCATACCACCATCAACCGCAGGCTGATATTTCAAGCCATGAACTTGACGCCATTCGTTGATCTGCTTCCACCAATCTGCTAATGCTTCAGGGTTTGGCTTAGACACATTCAACTGTTTCAACTGGCTCAACATTTCCTGAAGGACTGGTTCAACAGCACCCACGATTGGAATATGCGCAGAAATGGTCTTAGAAATTGTTGCTGGGTCAATATCAATATGAATGACTTTGGCATTTGGACAGAATTTTGCAGGGTTGTTGGTGACACGGTCATCAAAACGTGCGCCCACTGCAAAAATCACATCAGCATTGTGCATTACCATATTGGCTTCATAGCAACCATGCATCCCCAACATGCCCACAAACTGTGGATCTGTACCAGGGAAGCCACCAAGACCCATCAAGGTATTGGTTACAGGGTAATTCAATAAATGTGCAAGCTCGGTCAACAATGCTGCTGCATTACCTTGTACGACACCACCACCACTGTAGATCACAGGGCGTTTAGCAGAAATCAGTTCTTCAACTGCTTTACGAATTTGACCCGAATGACCACGATAAGGTGGTTGATAAGAACGCATCTTCACTTTTTCGGGGTATTCGTAAGCAAACTTTTCTGCTGGATTGGTCGCATCTTTAGGAATATCGACCACAACTGGGCCAGGACGACCACTCGCAGCGATATAGAATGCTTTTTTGATGATGGCAGGAATTTCACTGGCATGACGAACTTGGAAGCTGTGCTTCACGATTGGACGTGACACACCGACCATATCTGTTTCTTGGAAAGCGTCTTCACCAATTAAATGTGAAGCGACCTGACCAGACAGAATCACCATCGGAATGGAGTCCATGTATGCTGTTGCGATTGGTGTAACGGTATTGGTTGCGCCAGGACCTGAAGTGACCAGTACTACGCCAGTTTTACCTGTGACACGCGAATATGCATCCGCCATATGTCCAGCCGCTTGTTCATGGCGTACTAGATAGTGCTCAATTTTGTCTTGTTTAAATAATGCATCATAGATGTGCAAAACTGCGCCACCAGGATATCCAAAAACGTGTTCAACACCTTCGTCCGCAAGAGCGCGAACGAGCATTTCACCACCAGATAGAAGTTCCAACGTGATTCACCCTAAATATCTTTTTTCTACGTAATGGGAGACATTACATAGTGTTTAATTCATACAAACTGTACTCTTATAGCACAAATTTTACGCCTAGGCGCTGCAATAGGATAAAAATCAGATGCAACAGAGATATAACCTGTAAATACTGCATCTTTAACGTAAAAAAAACATGCTGGGATAAACATATTTTTAATTCAACATATAGCTCGGCTAGAGGATATATGCCTATTGCACAATTCGTTTAATTATCCGAAGGGTGATCAGATAAATAAGTGTAGCATTTTTGTGGTTTAATCCAAGATTGTCAAGGCTTCTATGATTTTTTTCATCAATAACATCAATTGATGCGATTTACCTTTTGCATTTTTGGCATTTAAAATAATTTACTCTCGATAAAAATTCATCTTTACCACAAAAAAACACGTTAAAATTTAATCAGCTTTTTCAACTAAAAATGACTTAAGGTTTCCTTATGAAAACAGCACAACACAGCATCATCGCCAGTCTTATCGGATTAAGTTTTTTAGGATTTACAACGACCAGTTTTGCACAGCAAGATTATTATAAATGGGTAGATTCACATGGCTCAACGCATTACACCACAACACCGCCACCAAAAGTTAAAGGCGTTAAAACCCGTGGTAAAATAAAAACTTACGGTTGGAGCAATCCAGCACCTGTGACACAAAGCAACGAAACTGCGACAACAAATACAACCCGAGCACCAAGCACCAATACGCAACAAAAAGCCCCTGTTCAAACCACACCACCTGCAAGCCAAGCACCATCCCCTATACCACCAGCACCACAAAATGCACCTCAAGTCAAAGAAGCTCCTGCTCAGTAAAGGGTAAAACCCGTCTGCTTTTTTGCTGTTTGTGAAAATTTGCGGATAAACAGAGGATATTTTCTTGCGCAAAATTCACTTTTAGGTGCATTTTGCGCTATGCTTTGCCACAAACTATTTTCACATTGTTCTTATTACGTTTATGACTACACCTCATATTGACCCTGAATATCAAGCCAGTGCGATTGAACCGCAAGTCCAACAAGACTGGGAAAATCGCAAAGTCTTTAAAGTTGCTGACACGGTAGAAGGTAAACATCGTTATATTCTGTCGATGTTCCCTTATCCAAGTGGCAAACTGCATATGGGTCATGTGCGTAACTATACTATTGGGGATGTCATCAGCCGTTTCCACCGTTTAAAAGGCGAACAAGTCCTCCAGCCAATGGGTTGGGATGCTTTCGGTTTGCCTGCGGAAAATGCTGCGATTGCACACAAAGTTGCACCTGCAAAATGGACATTTGAAAATATCGATTACATGCGTAATCAATTAAAAAGCTTAGGTCTTGCAATTGACTGGGATCGTGAAATTGCGACCTGCACACCAGAATACTATCGCTGGGAACAGTGGCTATTTGTTCAGTTGTATAAAAAAGGCTTAATTTACCGTAAATCTTCAACAGTCAACTGGGATCCAGTCGATCAAACCGTCCTTGCCAATGAACAGGTGGTTGATGGTCGCGGCTGGCGTTCAGGTGCATTGGTTGAAAAACGTGATATTCCAATGTACTACTTCCGCATTACTGACTATGCGCAAGAATTACTCGATGATTTAGAACAATTAAAAGCAGGTTGGCCACAACAAGTTGTGACCATGCAACGTAACTGGATCGGTCGTTCAGAAGGCATGGAAATCATTTTCCCTTCTGCCGATGAAAGCATTTATGCAGACAGCTTGATAGTCTACACCACACGTCCAGATACGTTAATGGGTGTGACGTATGTTGCTGTTGCAGCCGACCATCCTTTAGCGAAAAAAGCGGCTGAGCTTCGCCCTGAACTCAACGAGTTTATTGAAGAATGTCGTCATGGTTCAGTTGCTGAAGCCGATCTTGCGACGGCTGAGAAAAAAGGTCGTGCGACTGGTTTATTCGTAAAACACCCTTTAACAGGTGAAAATGTTGAAGTTTGGATCGCAAACTACGTTCTGATGACTTACGGTTCTGGTGCAGTAATGGCGGTTCCTGCGCATGACGAACGTGATTTTGAATTTGCAAATAAGTTCAACTTACCAATCAAGCAAGTGATTGATGCTCAAGGTAAAGATGACTCAGCGTTCAATGCAACCGAATGGCAAGAATGGTACGGTTCTAAAGAAGGTAAACTGGTAAATTCAGGTGAATTTGACGGTTTAGGTTTCCAAGCAGCATTCGATGCTTTCCTTGCAAAACTAGAACCACAAACTTTAGCCAACAAAAAAGTTCAGTTCCGTTTACGTGACTGGGGTGTTTCTCGTCAGCGTTACTGGGGTTGCCCTATCCCAATGATCAACTGTGATGACTGTGGTCAAGTGCCTGTTCCTGAAGAACAACTTCCAGTGATCTTGCCAACTGACGTTGTTCCAGACGGTTCTGGTAACCCATTGGCAAAAATGCCTGAATTCTACGAAACAACTTGTCCATGTTGCGGAAAAGCCGCAAAACGTGAAACCGACACCCTAGATACTTTTGTTGAGTCTTCTTGGTATTACGCACGTTATGCTTCACCAGATTACACCGATGGCATGATCAAACCTGAAGCTGCGCAAACTTGGTTACCTGTGAACCAATATATTGGCGGTGTAGAACATGCAATCTTGCACTTACTTTATGCACGTTTCTTCCACAAATTGATGCGTGATGAAGGTGTGGTACAAGGCAATGAACCATTTGCCAACTTGCTGACTCAAGGCATGGTGTTGGCTGACACTTTCTACCGTGAAGATGAGTCTGGCAAGAAAACATGGTTTAACCCTGCTGATGTTGAACTTGAGCGTGATGAAAAAGGTCGTATCCTGTCTGCGAGATACACAACAGATGGTCAGCCTGTAATCATTGGCGGTCAGGAAAAAATGTCAAAATCGAAAAATAACGGTGTTGACCCACAAGCGATTATTGACCAGTACGGCGCAGATACCGCACGTGTCTTCATGATGTTTGCTGCTCCACCCGATCAATCTCTTGAATGGTCAGATGCAGGTGTTGAAGGTGCAAACCGTTTCTTAAAACGTGTATGGCGTTTAAGCAGTAACTTCTTTGAGCAAGGTTATGCAACTGTTGCGTTGGATAAAGCGAACTTATCTAAAGAAGCACAAGACTTGCGTCGTAAAGTACATGAAACCATTGCAAAAGTGGGTGATGACATTGAGCGTCGTTATGCATTTAACACGGCGATTGCCGCTCAAATGGAATTGCTTAACGCCATCACTAAGTTTGAAGTAAAATCAGACAACGATGCAGCGGTTGCACGTGAAGCCGTGATTACCTTACTGACTTTACTTGCACCATTTGCACCGCACTTAAGCCAAACCGTTTTGGCTCAGTTTGGTATCGACTTAACCACAACAGCATTCCCAAGTGTTGACGAGTCAGCATTGACCCGTAATACACAAACGATTGTGGTACAAGTCAATGGTAAACTTCGTGGTAAATTAGAAGTAAGTGTTGATATTTCTAAAGAAGATTTATTGGCACAAGCCAAAGCTTTACCTGAAGTTCAACAATTCTTAACGGGTGAAACCAAAAAAGAAATTGTTGTACCAAACAAATTGGTGAACTTAGTCGTTTAATTAGTTGAGGAATACGCATGCACTTAGTCCCACGTTTAGCATCTGTCGTTTTAACTCTTGGTCTAAGTGCAAGCTTAGTCGGCTGTGGCTTTCATTTAAAAGGTCTCAGCCCGACCTCAATGCCTGTGGCATACCCACACATGAAGTTGAACTTACCAAGTGAAGCGCTTCATGTCACCGACAGCAATAATAATTTGATTCCTCAAGGGAACACCTTACAAACCAAGTTAAAAACCTATTTATCGGGTTATGGCATTCAGTTTGATGATGCTAAAGAAGCCTATACCTTACACGTCCTAGACTACAACTATCGTCGTCAAAAACTCAGCGGTCGTGTTGCCGAAGTGATTTTACATTTAAATGTCACCTTCCAAATTGAGGATGCACAAGGCAATCCTGTCACTGCTCCACGTACCATCAACGGTGTAAAAAGCTATCAGTACAATGTTGCTACAGTCAACGTTGATGATAATGAACAAGATTCTGTAATTAGCAATTTGATTGACGATGTGGCTCAACAAATGGCGCGTCAAATTTCGACCAATCGCCTTCCTCAGATTCAGCCTGCTCACCCTGCGTCAACAGCGCCTTAATTTGCTGTTGTTATGAAGCTCGACTATTTACAGGCACTCAAGCGTGTTCATGAAGCACGCGGTGCTTGGGTCATGCAAGGTCAAGAGCCATTGCTTGAACAGAACCTGCTCGATGCCCTGCGTCGCCATTGGCAAAGTCAGGAAATTGAACGACAACGCTATGAAATTCAAAGTGTTCAGGACTGGAAAAATGTCTTTAATGCGCTAAACAGCCTGTCGCTCTTTTCTCAGCAACTGGCAATTGAAGCACATGGCAACATCAAGCCCGATGCTGCGGGACTCAAGCTACTCAAAGAATATCTGCAATACAATGAGCAAAATTTGCTTGTCGTGGTGATGCCCAAGCAAGATACACAAAGCTTGAAATCCAGTTTCTTTCAGACCATTGAAGCCAATGGTGTGTTGGTTTCACTGCAAGCCAATTATCCACAAGATCGTCAACGCATTTTGGCGACAGAAGCCGACAAACTCGGCATTACATTAAATCAAGATGCTTGGCAATGGTTGCTTGAACATCATGAGCATAACTTGCTGGCGGCTAAAAACAGCTTAATTCGCGTGAGTGATACGTTTCCAGACTTACAACAGATTGAGATTGAGCAACTTTATCAATGTCTACAAGACCAATCACGCTATAGCACTTATGATCTAAATGACAGCATGCTACAAGGTGACTTTGCTCAGTCTGTGAAAATTTATCAGTACTTACTCGCTACTGGTGAAGCCATGAGTCTGATTTTATGGTCAATCAGTAAAGAAATGCGATTGTTAATGCAACTCTATGAGCAACCGCAAAATGCACTACAGCTTGGCATCTGGAAAACCCGTGTTTCTTTATATCAACAAGCCCTACGTCGACTCTCGGCACAACGTTTTTTAGCTTGGTCAGGCTTATTACTTCGAATTGATGCTGCAATTAAAGGTGCTTCTGAAGAAAATCCCGAAGATTTGTGTTTACAAGCCGTTGCCGAACTTTGTGGCAGACCTTTGTTTAATTAAATTTCAAGACATAAAAAAAATCAGCTCAAAAGAGCTGATTTTTTTATGGACGAAATAATTTAAAAAATTATTCGTCATCCATCATTGATTGGCTCATACCAACCGTATTGAAACCTGCATCAACATACATAATTTCACCTGTAATCCCTGAAGCCCAAGGTGAGCATAGGAACAACGCAGCATTACCCACTTCTTCAATAGTGACGTTGCGTTTAAGTGGAGAAATTTTTTCGTTGGCATCTAACATTTTACGGAAAGATTTAATACCAGAAGCTGCTAAAGTACGGATTGGACCAGCAGAGATCGCATTCACACGAATACCGTCAACGCCCATGCTTGATGCCAAGTAACGTACACCCGCTTCTAAAGATGCTTTCGCAAGACCCATCACGTTGTAGTTCGGCATTACACGCTCAGAACCTTGGTAAGTCAATGTCAATAAACAACCTTGACGTGCTTGTAACAATGGCTTAGCAGCACGCGCCATCGCGATGAAGCTGTACGCACTAATGTCATGTGCAACGCGGAAACCTTCACGGTCAGTCACGTCAGTAAAGTCACCATCGAGTGTATGCGCTGGCGCAAAACCGATTGAGTGAACCACACCGTCTAAACCATCCCAGTGTTGTGCAAGATCAGCAAATGCTTGATCAATCTCTGCATCTACAGCGACATCACAAGGAAACACCAATTTTGAACCAAATTGCTCAGCAAATTCATCCACACGTTTTTTTAGTTTTTCATTTGGGTAAGTAAATGCCAATTCAGCACCTTCACGGTGTAGAGCTTGTGCAATACCAAATGCGATAGATAGTTTGCTTGCAACACCAGCAATTAAAAAGCGTTTTCCTGCCAATAATCCTGCCATGAATTTTCTCTCATCAAGATGTTTTATATCTGCATAATGCCAAGTCTTCAGACTTTTAGAAATTGCATAATGCGCCTATTTTCAAGATTTCCAATAAAAAACGCACCTGATTTTAGGTGCGTTTTCGCTTAACACTACATGAGATTAATCACGTGACATGCCAATTAGACGTAAAAATGAAATATACATCCAGACCAAAGTTGCCAATAATGCAATTGCACAGGTCCATTCAAATGCTTGTGGTGCACGCTGTGCTGCTGCATTTTCAATTAAATCGAAATCTAGAATCAGATTTAAAGAAGCAATAATGGCAACAAATGCAGCAAAGCCAATACCTAAAGCATTGCTTTCAAATACAAAAGGAATACTTGAGCTAAAAATAAGGCGCATCAGCATTTGTACCACAAACACAATACAGATCGCTAAAGTGGCTGAAAGCACAATGGCTTTGAATTTTTCAGTCGCACGGATAATCTTCATTTTGTACAAACCAAACAAAACAAAGGTCGTGACGAAAGTTGCCAATAATGCTTGAAGCGGTGCACCTGGATATTTCGCTTGGAACACAAAAGAAATACCACCAAGGAATGCACCCTCAAACAAGGCATACGGAATCGCCAGTGTACGCGCAGTGTTTGGTTTAAAGGTGGTGATGAGTGCCAAAATAAAGCTACCAATTGCACCCACCATTGCACCTGTCATGGCTAAACCGAAGTTCATACTCATGGCACAGTAGAAAAAGAACACCAAACCTAAACCTGCGGCAATACTGGTGAGTAAGACTGACTTGTTGACTGCACCCTGAATGGTCATTGGGTGCTGATAATCGCTGTAGGTTTCTACACGCGTTAAAATAGGATTATTACTTTGCATCGTTTCACTCATTGTTATATTTAACTAGATACTTTCTAATTTTAATCGTTAAAGCGTGTTGAGAATAGATTTTACGCTGTATTTTTGTAACGATATTTTGAGTTATATCTTTAAAAATTAAAAATATAAGATTAATTACAGAATTCTGAATTTCATTATTTTAATGCAATAAAAAACCGCCATTCACGGCGGTTTTTTAAATTTCCGACTAACTGAACTAGAAAGAAATCAGTTTGGCTGGGTTAAAAAAAGCATTGATTTCATAGGCACCTTTTGCCAAAGGAATCGCAAAAGGAGCAAGTTCCCGACCAAATAAAATGTCTTTATGTGGAATTTTGGTCAGCATTTCATAATCATGTGACACGCCAATAAAATCATGCGCAATAGCTTTACCAATTCGCACGGTTTGCGCCACACCATGTCCGCTCCAGCCATGTACCGCATAAATTGGGTAACGCTCGCCAAACTTACGACAATCGGTTGCACCATTATAGGTAAGATCGGTTTCCCCGCTCCAAACGAAGTCGAGTTCAACCGATTTGAGTTGTGGAAAAACGTGATGAATCCGTCTTTGTAAATACTGATAGGCACGATGTGGATTCCAGCAGGTTCCTGTACCCTCCCCACCAAACAACAACCGATTTTTTGACACCCCTCGATAAAAATCCAGTGCAAATTGAGTATCGTAAACTGCATAGTCAGAAGGAATGATGTCCTTTAAATCCATCTCTAAAGGTGCTGTGGTACACACATAAGTAAATAATGGAATCGTGGTTTGATTATGCGACTCTAGCAATTTAAACGAGGCATGATGAACTGCCAGTACCACACTTTTACGTGCCTTAATCACGCCATGTGTCGTATGAACATAAACACCATCAGCCTGCGTTTTTAATTCTATAACTTCTGTCTGCTCAAAAACCTGACCACCATTTTTAGAGAAGCCATAAATTAAACCACGAGTTAGTGCCAACGGGTGAATTTGTCCACCTAAACTATCGACTAGCCCACCATGATACGCTTCGCTGTTTACATAGTTATGTACTTCATGTTTGCCTATGATTTTTGTGTGATCTTCGCCAAGGAATTTTCGAGCATCTGCACCTTGCGTTAGTGCAATCAAATGCCCTTCATGTACTGCGGTTGTGATATGCCCCTGCTTACGGTCTAGGGACAAATCATATTGATCAATAATGTCATCAATGAGTTGCATGGCTTCATCGGCAGTAAAACGCCAAAGTTTTTTGGCATCTTCTACGCTCATGTGCTCAAGCATTTCCGAAGCTTCCCAACGTGCCAAGCCTGGGGTGAGTTGCCCACCATTGCGCCCTGAAGCGGCACTGCCAATACGGTTTTTTTCTACCAGAATGGTATCTATGCCCATTTCAGATAAATGCAATGCTGTTGATGAGCCAAGTAATCCACCACCAATCACCACAACATCACATTCTTGATCGCTACTCAGCGTGTCGAAACACTGCCAGTGCGCCAGAGAACTTTCATAATAATTGGCAGGCTGATCAATATCGGCACAGTCGGGGTTCAACCAACTCCATTCCTTATCGAGTTGGTTGTGAATACTTCGCTTATATTCTACATCCTCTAAAATAAGAGGTTTATCTATCTTTCGCATAATCGGACTCCAAATCTTGAATTTGATTATTTTGATTGAGCGTTTTCTTTAAGAGGGTTCAATAGTGAGAAAACCAAAGAAACTATAGATAATGAAAAAACGGTTTATATCGCGCTAAAAAATAAATCTAGAAAAATACTCAAACTTGCCGTGTTCGCCTCCATGACAACAACACTGTATTCAATATTTTATGGGTCGATGATATCCTTTGAACTTGAGTGTCTATTTAAAATTGAGCAATTAATGTGCCATTTTCGGCAGTCGTGTATTGTGAAATTGTTGCTCAACAACAACTCAAAGCTTCGACCTTTTCAATATATTGGCGTATTTTCAAATGCTTTTCTAGAGAGCAAATCTGTTTCTTTCAGTCATAAAAAACCTGCCGCTTGGGCAGGTTTCTAAAGATTATTTATTCATGATGAAAAAATATTCACGGTAATATTTCAACTCACGAATTGAGTCACGAATGTCATCTAAAGCCAAATGTGAGGCTTCTTTTTTCAAGCCTGACATAATCTCTGGACGCCAGCGTTTCGCCAACTCTTTGACAGAAGACACATCCAAATTACGATAGTGGAAGTATTGTTCTAGCTCAGGCATCAGACGATGCAAAAAACGGCGATCTTGGCAAATTGAGTTACCACACATTGGCGATGCTTTCGGGTTGACCCACTTTTTCAAAAATTCAATGGTCTGAACTTCAGCATCACGCGCTGTCAGTTGACTACGGCGTACACGGTTAATCAAACCTGATTGACCATGTTGGCGGGTATTCCACTCATCCATTGCATTAATAATTGGGTCTGATTGATGCACGGCAAGCACAGGACCTTCAGCTAGCACGTTTAAATGATCATCTGTAATAATTGTTGCAATTTCAATAATTTGATCATTATCTGTATCCAGACCTGTCATTTCGAGGTCAATCCAAATCAAACGTGTATCTGGGGTGCTGCTCATGTAATCAATTCTTATCTATCTGAAAACCCCAATATTAGCAAATTTCTTGCAACTTCGCTGTAATTCATCGGGGCTTCATGCTATTTTTGCCATTCTCTTCAGTTGGTCTTTAGGATATGCATGGCTCTCATCCGTAAACGTCGCTTAACTGAACAACAACAGCGACGGATTCAAAAACAGCATCAATCACGCCAAGAAGATCTTGATACATCCAATGATCTTGAAGGTTTGGTGGTGCAACATTATGGACGCCAGCTCGAAGTTAAAGCACTCTCTACCCCTGAGCTACATCCTGAAAAACCTGTTGTTGCTGAAGGCGAACCAGAACCATTTTGGAAACCGATTGAAGTGGGCAGCGTGTGGCGCTGTCATACCCGTACCAATCTAGAACTGTTAGTGACGGGCGATCGGGTCAAATGGCAAGCCGACCCCAATACAGGTTTAGGCATTATCACTGCGATTCATCCGCGCCAGTCTTTACTGACCCGCCCTGACCGTTATCACAAGGTTAAACCTGTGGCAGCCAACGTCAGCCTTATTGTGATTGTCTTTTCACCTCTGCCTGAAGTTGCACCCATGTTGATCGACCGTTATTTGGTGGCGTGTCAAAATGCAGAAATTCCTGCGTTATTGGTGCTCAATAAAACCGACTTGTTACAAGACAATGATCCTATTTTAGATCTTGTCGCCGAATATCAGGCTTTAGGATATGAAATCCTACACACCTGTTCTACGGGTGATATTTCAGCGCTAGCACAGCGTTTAGACAATGAAACCGTGGCTTTTGTCGGTCAATCAGGTGTAGGTAAAAGCTCACTGATTAATGCAATTGCCCCTGAAGCGGCACAAAAAACCAATATTATTTCCGAAAACTCAGCTCTGGGTCAGCACACCACAACTTCAACCCGTTTGATTAGTTTTGGTGAAACAGGTGCTTTAATTGACTCTCCGGGCATCCGTGAATTTGGGCTTTGGCATTTAACTCTCGATGCCGTTGAGCATGGTTTTCCTGAGATTTTCAACTTGTTAGGCACCTGTCAGTTCCGTAACTGTACCCATAAGCATGAGAAAAATTGCTCCTTGCAAAAAGCGGCTTCCGCAGGTGAAATCCTCCCCCGCCGCCTAGAAAGTTTTTTACGTTTGTGTGATGAGATTCAAGAAGCTCAACAAAAAAATTAAGTTTGTTGAGTTTTACCCTTGAAGCGAGGTTTTTGATCACTATTAATATAAGCTATACTCTAGCTCAATTTTTGATGGTCATAAGGTGAATTGTGGAACGTTGGTTTGAATTCATGGGGAATCACCCCTTCTTATTTGGTATTCTTGCCGTTCTTATCGTGCTGTTCTTTGTATTTGAAGGACGCCGTAGTGGTCGAAAAATCTCCCCACAATCCCTTGGTATTTTAGTCAAAGTTAAAAATGCCATTCTCATCGATTTACGTGATGCTAAAGATTTCCGTGAAGGTCATATCAGTGGTAGCCGTAACATTCCTTACAGTCAAATTGCAAGCCATCTTGAAGAGCTGAAAAGCTCAGATCGTCCATTGGTGTTTATTTGTAATTTGGGTCAGGTTGCAGGCAGTGCTTTACAACAAGTTGGGCATGCTGACAGCTATCGTTTAGATGGTGGCGTTGCAAACTGGAAAGCACAAGGCTTACCGCTTGTTAAAGCGAAAAAATAATTCAGAGGAGAATATGATGGCTGAAGTCGTAATCTATTCAACAAGCGTTTGCCCATACTGTATTCGTGCAAAACAGTTACTTGAGCGCAAAGGCGTTGCTTTTAAAGAAATCAATCTTTCAAATGAAGCACCTGAAGTCCGTATTGAATTGATGCAACGCACCAATCACCGTACTGTGCCACAGATTTTCATTAATGATCAATTTATTGGCGGGTTTGATCAGCTCTATGCTTTAGAGCGTGATGGCAAACTTGACCCATTACTTGCATAATTTTTACCCAACGAAGGATTTAACTTAAAATGAGTGAAGAACAACAAGCTCAATTAGCTCTAGAGCGTATTTATACTAAAGATGTTTCTTTTGAAGTTCCTGGTGCACAAGTCTTTACTCAAGAATGGCAACCCGAACTCAATATCAATCTATCTTCTGCTGCTGAAAAGATTGATCCAACGCACTACGAAGTTTCATTAAAAGTGGTTGTTGAAGCAAAAAATGCCAATGAAACTGCATTTTTAGTTGATGTTACTCAATCAGGTATCTTCCTCATTAGTGGTGTAGAAGATGAACGTCTACCTTACATTTTAGGTGCATACTGTCCAAATATTTTGTTCCCATTCCTACGTGAAGCGGTGAATGACCTTGTGACTAAAGGTAGCTTCCCTCAATTGCTATTGACTCCGATCAACTTTGACGCAGAGTTTGAAGCCAACATGCAACGTGCTGAAATGGCAGCTGCAGAAGGTCAAGCTTAAGTCGCGTGATCGATGAAAAAGTCACACGATTGTGTGGCTTTTTTAATTTAGATCGGGTTAAGATAAAACAGTTAGATGAAGCGTGATGACATTCACACTATCCCATATTTTTATGAACAATTATTATTCATTATTACAAGTATATCCATTACAATTGAAAGCATAGAGAAATAGATCCATGGATGCGTGGCTATAACAGATCTCCTCCCCTCAGGTCAGAATAAATTAAAATGCGTGCCCCGATATGTGCTACTGATTCCATACAGCTTTTATCTTTGGTGAGCCAATTAACCGATGCGATTCAGCAAAGCATCACACCATTGAGCTTATTGCAGCACTGCGCGGATGCCCTGCACGCTACAGATGCATGGTTATGTGAGCAATATCATTCTTGGGATGAATCACATTTCTTTTTTGCTTCTGACAGCCTATTTTCAGAACAACAAAGCCAACACTATATCAGTCAGCAACATTTTCATTCACATCATTCATCTATTACCAGTAATCTACCAACCAACCCAACGCCGTCAGCCCATGTATCGAAGGTAACATTTCAGCTAACAACCCGTGACAATCTAGCCAGTATTTATTTATATTTTCAGTTTGCGACACCGCAAGCACAAGATTCATTGCTCGGGACTGAATTTACCTTACTACTCAATATTATTCGTTTATATTTTTCAGAACGGGCTAGCTTAAAAAATAACTTTTTCAAATCTTTAAATATTCGTGAGTTTTATCAAGATATTGTCGATGATGCACCCATCATGATTTATGCACTTGATGAACAAGAAAAAATCGTGATGTGGAATAAACAGTGCGAACACGTATTTGGTTGGTCTAAAGCCGAATTACAACAATTTCAACAACCGCTTAAATTGTTTTATCCTGACAAAAAATATCGTGATCAAGTCCTACAACAAGCGGCTCAACACGTTGGCTCAAAAAAACTCAGTGAGTGGAATCCCCTACGCCGTGATGGTAGTATCCTGACCACTTTATGGGCACAGTTACTTTTGCCTGATCAAACTACACTGAATTTTGGCATTGATATTACCGAGCAGCGCAAAGCTGAAAAAATCCTCAAAACCCGTGCCAGTATTGATGGCTTAACCCAATGCTTTAATCGTGATGAAATTTTGCATCAGCTTGAGCAACTGCTCAAGGCTGAACCTGAACAACAGCAAGCACAACTGCCTTTTTGTGTGTTTATGCTCGATCTTGATCATTTTAAAAGCATCAATGATACATGGGGACATCTGGCAGGCGATGACAGCTTAATTCACTTTAGCCGCCTACTCCGCTCCCAGCAACAACAAACGCTCACGGTTGGACGTTTTGGTGGAGAAGAATTTTTATTGATCATGCGGGCAACCAGTTTGGATGAAGCGCTAGCTTTTGATCAAAAATTAAGGATTATTTTAAATAAGAATCCATTGAGTTATCAGCGCCAACCAATTGAACTCAATTATAGTGCGGGTGTCGTCCTTGTTGAAAAAGCACAGTGCAATTTAACTCACCTACTGGCAACGGTTGATCAGGCACTCTATCGTGCTAAAAAAACAGGACGTGGACGAACTGTACAAGCAGATCAACAATTTTAGCTTAACAATTTTCTATCACACTTCAGCCTAAAGCGCTCTATCATAAATCCAATACAACAACGATAAGGATACTGCCCGTATGGCAAATTCAGCAAATTCCCCGACACGGCGTTTTCTAAAACTTGCAGGGATGACAGCGAGTATTGCCACGAAAACTGTTTCTAACACAATTAAAAGCCTGAGTGCCGATGAAGAACAAAAACATGCAGCAAAGTCCAAGCTGTTTCAGGAGATTGGTGTACAAATTGCAGATACGCTTGGGCAAATGAAAGGCGCTGCCATGAAAGTGGGGCAAATTGCCTCTCAATATAAAGATGTTTTCCCTCCTGAAGTCGCCAATGCGATCAGTAAACTACAACGCCAAGCCCCTGCTGTTGCCTTTAGTGAAATTCGCGCGCAGGTTGAAAATGAACTTGGACAAACTTTAGAGCAAGTTTTTAACGAATTTAGCGAAACACCTTTTGCCGCAGCATCGATTGGGCAGGTACACCGTGCCATTCTTAAAAATGGGCAGGAGGTTATTGTTAAGGTTCAGTATCCAGGGGTTGATGTTGCCTGTGAAAGTGACTTAAAGCAAATCCGCTTGGCTCTACGTATGATGGGCATGCTCAAAATTGATAAAGAACTGCAAGATCAATTATTTAAGGAAATTCAAGAGAGTCTGTCGAACGAGTTAAATTATGAACTTGAAGCCCAAAATCTTGAAATTGCTCGGGCATTTCATCAAAATTTAGATCAGAAAATTATCATTCCTCAGGTATTTAAAGAGTATTCCACCCGACATATTTTGACCCTGAGTTTTGAAGCAGGTGACAGTATTGAACAGGCCAGTACATGGTCACAAGAATTACGAAATGAATTGGGCAAACGTTTGTTTACTGCAATGGGACAGGAAATTTTTTATCTCAAACGTTTTCACTGTGACCCACACCCAGGCAATTTGGCTTTTCGCCCTGATGGTAGCGTGATTATTTATGACTATGGCGGTGTGAAACAACTCGATCAGCTACAGGTAGAGGCTTTCCAAAAGCTGATCTATGCTGCGCGACATGGCAATATCCGCTTACTTGAAGATATCTTAGCCGAGTTGAATGTCTTGACTGAAAAGCAATGTTTTCCGCCTGAGCTTTATTTGGAATGGCTTGAAGTATTATTACGTCCTTTAACCCATCATTATGATTTTGCTAAAAATAGTGCGCATCATGATGGAATGCTGCTCATGAAACCGTCTTTAAAGTATTGGCATATTTTTAAGCCATCGCCAAATACTTTGATGCTGAATCGAACTTTTACGGGGCATTATTGGAATTTGGTACATTTAAAAGTCAATGACAATTTAAACAGCCTATTTAATCAACTGGTTCCTGACGCTCAACAACAAATTTCAATACCATCGGATACATCTCTTAAACACTGATTAATCCCGCTTTAAGTTAACAGGAATATGCTGATTTAACTTAGAAGCCTAAAAACATATCCTCCTTTTAGGCTTCTTTTTTTATGTCTGTAAACAATGCTATGCTGCGCTGCATTTTAAATATTTTTCGAGGTTATTATGGCTCAGGTTCTTCTAGAGCAACTCAAAAACGGTCAAGCAAAATTTGCAGATGTGATTGCATTCATTGAACAACACTACACGCATACACCAACTGCATTTCAAAACGGTGCTCAGCACAATGCCAGCACTGAAAATCAAGGCAGCGCGAAAGTGTTTTCATTTGCTCAGCTCAATGAATTGAATCCACAAGATACCTTAGCCTTGTTTGCAGAACACTATGCTTCTGTATTGGCAACACCTGAAGGCACAGATCACCAAAATATCCGTCAGTTTATGCAACATGGCTGGTCAGGAATTAAATTTGAAGGTCAGGCTTTAGCAGCAAAATAACACTGACTTTACTGTTGTAAAAAGCAAGCTTCTCGCTTGCTTTTTTTATGACAACTGCCCCAATGAACCAAATTCCACTGGGATTTTGACATAAAACAAAGACAGCTCTTGCTGCTGCACATAATCCAACAATTGTTCGGCTTGCTGTGCGGTGACAATCAATTCCACCTGTATCGGTTGATCCGTAAGCTCAAAGAAATGGCTCGAATGAATTTCACCTTGTCGCCCCATACTTTCAAGTGCGCTCAATACGGTTGCACCCTGAATATTAAATTGTTGAGCAACGCTGAGTAACCATTTTGAGAGTGGTTTGCCACGATACTGTACTCTTTGTTCAGTATAAAAACGCAGTAAATAACCTTGCATAGCGATCTCCAACTTAAGCCTGTGCGGTTAAATAATGATGTGCTGCCATTCCCAAAAATGTACACAACAATGAACCAATTAAATGAAGCGAGATTGCTAAACATGCCAAACTGAATTTGCCATTTTGCAATAAACTGATAATTTCAGCCGAGAATGTTGAAAATGTGGTTAAAGCACCACAGAAGCCTGTCACCACAAATAATTTATAGTTTGGACTTAAGCTGCTGTGTGCAAAAAATGAAATAGCAAAGCCAATAATAAAGCCTCCCACCAAATTAACTACAACGGTTCCAAGTGGAATATCAGGATAAATTGAGTTGAGTTTTAAGCCCACAAACCAACGTGTCCATGCGCCAAATACTGAACCAAGCGCAATCGAAATCAGCGAATAATACATAGATTTGACTCTCCTTTAGCACAAATCTAAAAGAGTAGATGATGAGAATAAAAAGAACATTAAAGTACTCCTAAACAGAGTACGCACACGAAACCTACGTACCCTGTCATTGATGAAGGGTGGCGTAGGCATCATTAGCCGATACGGCGGTTTGTGACAGGAGGAATGCCATCTCCCGATGGACTTATCTTAGACGATCTTTCAATCACATGAAAAATTGTTTTTCCCGATCTTTTTAAGGGCGTTCTGCATACTGTGGCAATTCATCACAAATTTCATCCCACTCTGCTTTTGAGGCAGCAAAAATATGCATGGTTGGTTTTTGCGTGAGTGGTGTGTCGAGTGTACCAATGCGTAAACGATACAGGTCTGGTGTTTCTTCTTTTACGCTGATAATCGGTGAACCACATTCGCTACAGAAACAGCGCTGTGTCGTTGCAGTGGATTGATATTTTTTTAGTAAGTGCTCACCTTTTACAATCTTAAAGTCTGCAACACGAATCGGGGCATTGGCAGCATAAGCACTGCCATTGGCTTTGCGGCAACGTTGACAATGACATTCGACAATATCACCAATTGCACCATGCACTTCGTATTGAATGCCTTGGCATAAACAACTGCCACGATAGATCGTTTCAGACATTTTTCTTCCTTCATGTTGTATTGATCGTGGCGTCAGCATAACAAAAATAGATAGGATTTAGCTTAAAAACTGCGCCACACCTTGTGCTGCTGCACGTCCTGTCGCGAAACATGCCGTGAGTAAGTAGCCACCCGTTGGGGCATCCCAATCCAGCATTTCACCACAACAGAAAATACCTGCATGCTGCTTGAGCTGTAAGGCATCACTGAGAACGTCTTGCTTGACGCCACCCGCACAACTAATCGCTTCCTCAATCGGACGAAAACCTGTTAGCGCAATCGGAAGCTGCTTAATCTGAGCCGCCAATGCTTCAGGTTGCTGCCAAAGTGTCTTCGGCACAAGCTCGCGGACTAAATTGGCTTTTGCAGCGTCTAAACCTGCTTTACGCCAAATATTTGCCATCGACTGTTTTTTATGAGGTTGTAATTTATGAGTCAATTCTGCTTGGGTCAGTTCAGGCAACACATCCAAGTAAAGCTGCATGGAAGATTGCTGTCGCAGGGCACGATTCAACTTATAAATCAGTCCACTTTCTAGACCATATTGGGTAATCACAATATCGCCCATACTTGCCTGTTCCGCTTGATCGACCCAAGCTTTCACCCGCTTTAAAGGCTGACCAAACACAGGCTGCATATAGCTTGACCATGTTCGTTCCACACCAGCATTGCTCGCCTGAAAAGTTTGAATTTCTTCAGGTTTCAGCCATGCTTGCCATGCGCCATCACTGCCCAAGCGTGACCAAGACACAGCCCCACAGGCTAAAATAATCGCGGAAAATTTCTGTTGAATGATAGGTGCATCGGGCATTTGCGTATGCTGAAAACACAACACTTGCTCAGGCTGAATGTCGACACAGCGATGCCGATAATGAAACACCACACCCGACTCAGTTAAGCGTTTCAGCCAAGCACGTAATAACGGTGCCGCTTTCATCTCGACAGGGAAAATTCGCCCTGATGTACCAACATAGGATTCAATGCCTAAGTCACCCATCCATTGGCGAATCCATGTAGCATCCCACTGCTCTAACCATGGTTTCAACCAATCGGCATGGTCATAACGCTGGATAAACTCAGGCAAAGCTTCGGCATGGGAAATATTGAGTCCTGTTTTACCTGCCATCAGGAATTTACGGGCTGCCGAAGGCATCTGTTCAAAGACTTCAACGGCATAACCTGACTGGCTCAACACTTCGGCAGCCATTAGGCCCGCAGGTCCTGCCCCGACAATCGCCACCGATTTAGCCTGCATGGTTTTGTCCCAAGAGCGGCATAAAGTCGTCAAAACGGGTGGTGTAATCCGCAGGTTTACGGATGATGAGTTGCTGACACAATTCACCACGTTCCAAATATTTCACTTCAAAATGTGTGCGGGCTGAATCCGATGCAATCACCTGTTTTTCATAGGGTAATTTCCAGATGTCTTTGAGTTGCTGTTCGGCTTCCTCAATATATTCAGGAATATTGCTAGCAAGGGTAATCTGCCCCCCGAACTGCAAACGCGACAAAATGAACTCGAAAAATGGCATATTCACCCAACGCTGCGCAGGGTTATGCGGTTCAGGATTGGGATACAAAATAAAAAACTGTTCAACCTGTGCAGGATAAAGCGCATGGGTAATCCACGGCAACGCATCAGCATGAACAGGACACAAATTGTTTAAATTAGCCAATTGATGCTGTTTTTGCATCGCTTCAAATTTTTCGCGCGTCCGCTCAATTGCATACAGCGTCGACTGAGGCTGTTGCTGGCTAAACAAAACAGCATGTTTACCTTTGCCTGCACCGATTTCCACACAAACAGGTAGATTTTCAATGGTCTGAAAGTCACGCGGGGCTTGCATACGCTGGGCTTGAAATTGACGAAGATGCATAATCAGATCAAACTATTCACAAATTGGCACAAGTCTAACAAGTGCTTGACCAAATGCCTACCCGAAAACGCTTTTGTAGGAGTTACTTATGCCTCGCACTTTCCCTTGCCCACGCTGCGGTGAACCGAGCCACTGGGAAGATAATGCTTATCGTCCATTTTGTTCGGAGCGTTGCAAACTGATTGATCTCGGTGCATGGGCAAACGAAGATTATCGTCTACCCACTCAAGACTCACCGCAATCAGATATTTCTCGCCAAGAAGATGAGTTTTAGCAGGTCTTAACCTGCTTTGCTGGCAACAAAGGGATTGAACTGTTTTTCATGTCCGATGGTGCTGATTGGCCCATGTCCTGAAATAAACTGGGTGTCATCGGGCAAGCTAAAACATTCCCGTTGAATCGAATCCAGTAATTGCTGATGATTGCCTCGTGGAAAATCCGTGCGCCCAATCGAACCTTTAAACAGCACATCACCCGTCCACAGCAAACCATATTCGGCACTGTAGAACATCACATGTCCAGGTGTGTGTCCTGGTGCATAGCGCACTTCAAACTGATGCTCACCCAAAGTTAAAGTTTCCCCACCTTCAAGCCACTGTGTCACTTCTACAGGTTCAGGAATTGGAAAGCCATAACGCGCTGAAACGTCTTGCAGTGCATCGAGCCAAAACTGATCTTCCTTTTGTGGGCCAATCACGGGCACTTGCCACACACGTGCTAATTCCCCGACTGCCCCGACATGATCCAAATGCCCATGCGTGACCCAAAGTGCTTGTACGGTTAAACCGAGTGCTTCGACTTCTTGTTGCAATTTTTTCGCATCACCACCTGCATCAATCAATACAGCCTGTTTAGTATCCGCATCCCAAAGGATTGAACAATTTTGCGCAAATGCCGTGACAGGGACAATTTTAACTTGAAGCATAATTTCTTAATCTCAGTAACTTGCAAAGGTCTGTTGTAAAGCGGTCAGATGCGCTGACAACAATTGTTCAAACAACTGCAAATGCAGTGGCTGAGTATTTAAAGCAGGAATATAAGTATACGACTGTCCACCTTGGCTTTGGAACAGTTCTGCATTTTGAATGGCGAGTTCTTCTAATGTTTCAAGACAGTCTGCCGAAAATGCAGGACTCAAGACTTGGACTGATTTCACGCCTTGTTGTGCCCATTCGGTTAGCAACGCATCGGTATACGGTTTGACCCACTCTTGTTTACCAAAACGGGACTGGAAGCTGATCGCCCAATCTCCATCCATCAAGCCCAAAGCCTGTGCGACTTTATTGGCAGTGACATGACAGCGCTCGGGATACGGGTCGCCCTTGTCTGCATAGGGCTGTGGAATGCCATGAAATGACATCAACAATTTTTCAGCACGACCATGCTCAGCCCAATACTGCTGCACGCTCTCAGCCAGTGCCTGAATATACAGTGGATGCTGATAATAATCCCGAATAATGGTTAAACCCGGCAAATTACGTTGCTGCATCACCCATTCTGCTAACTGATCGTACTGCGGTGCGGTTGAAGTCGCTGAGTACTGCGGAAATAGGGGTAAAACCAAAAGATGTTCTTGTGGTGGCAGTTCTTTTAGAAGTGCTTTTAATCCCGGATTGCCATAACTCATGGCAGGCACAATATTCAGCTCAAATTCGGGATAAGCGGCTTCAAGGCGCGGTTTCAACCACTCCACTTGCTGAAACATGATTTCGCGCATTGGAGAGTCTTCACCCCAAACCGAAGCATAAGCATGAGCCACCCGTTTTGGACGAAATGGTAAAATGAAAGCTCTTAGAATGATTTGCCAAAGCAGTTTTGGGATTTCGATAACACGGGAATCTGATAAAAACTCTTTGAGAAATGCACGTACTGCAGGAACAGTCGCGGCATCGGGCGTGCCTAAGTTGGCTAAAATAACAGTGATCTTGGGTTTCACAGTGAACCTATTCATTCATTGCGCAAAGGAATGCAGCCTAACATATCATAAGCCTTTCAGGCATTTTTACTGGCGGTCATTTTTTTCAGTAAATTCTTGCCCTTTTCGGTAAATTGCCACATCACACGTTGACGGTCATCCCGTCCAACAGGCGTAATCCAGTCGCTTTGTTTGAGTTGATGTTTGATGTTGTGCAAAGCACGGAAATTGATTTGTGAACGTGCAACTGCATGTGCTCTTGGCATTTGAACTTGAGCATCTTTTAAACCTGTTTCATTCAGATAATCATTGATCCGAATGGAAAAATATTCTTCTGGGGTTTGATTTTTAAAGACCTTAAACAGAAGTTGTAAAATCTCCAACCATGTCATTTGGCGATTGATTTTTAACTCTTTAAAATTACCATCCTGATAAGCATGCAGTTGATATTCAAAATCAAAGGTATCCTGACTGGTCACTTTACGCACATTCAAAAAGGGATCAGGTGTTTTTTGTTCCAACTCACCTTCTAAACCTTTTATTTTTTCTTTCAATGCCGCAATTTCATCATTAAGTTCTTGTGTATTTTGTGGGCGTACCCAACCGAGTGCAGGATAACGAATTAACATATTGGACATATTCATTCTCACCGTTAATTCAAGTTCACGGACATTGCGAAAATAAAAAATATGCTCGACTTCTTGTTGTAGAATTTGGCGAAACGCCTGAAATTTTTCCTGCACAATCTCGGGTTCTTTCGGCAAAATATCGCGCCGTGACTCAAGATCTGAATGAATAAAGGCAATAATCGGTTTGTCTTTACTTATCGCATAAATATATTCGAGCTGCATATAACTCACGCCAGACATGGATTGTTCACCATAATGATTGCCTAGCAGCATAATCACATAGTCACAATCATCAATTTGCCGACGCGCCAAACTTGTGCTTAATGGCGTTCTTTGTTCAAGCCCCCAAGCAAAAAATCCCATCCCGACTAAGGTCTGACACAACACACTCCGCTCTGGTAGCATTTCCTGCCCTGAGGTAGAAATAAACACTTGGTATCGTTTATCGACCATAATTATACTCTTGAGTGTACTATGAGAACTGAGCCAAATTTGATTTATAAATCAAACAAAAAACAGCGATTTTAGTATAAATCACAGTATAAGATTTGCAATCTCCCATTGTAAATGTAACGGCATTAAATGCTGAATGACTGTGTTTAATTGTTGTGTCTTTCCGCCACTGGCATAGCAAATAATCTGTTTCCCCAAAATCGGCTGATCATTGAGCAAGCCATGTTTAATCAGCATACGCGATGTTTGGCGTGCCACAGCCAGACCCGAATCGACAAGCTTAAACTGATCTCCAAACACATGCTGTATGGCATCGGTCAAAAACGGATAATGGGTGCATCCCAATACCAAATAATCTGCACCTTGCTCGGCGGCTGGGCTTAAACATTGTTTTAAGAGTTCCAAACAGCGTGGACTCATTTCCTGTCCCGCTTCAATCAATGGAACAAGTTCTAAACAAGTCACTGTAATGACACTCACACCTGCTGGTTCGGCAAAATGTTGCATCACATCTTTGATTAACTGCCCACGAAAGGTTGCAGGCGTTGCTAAAACAGCCACAACTTTACTTTTCGTTTGTAGAACCGCAGGTTTAAGTGCAGGAACTAAACCAATAATCGGAAAATTTTCCCCATAGTGCTCACGCAAATAGTCTAGACTAAAAGCTGATGCCGTATTGCACGCGACCACTACAGCTTTACAGCCTTGACGATACAGCCACTCAATCGCATGGGCGGTCAGCTCCTGAATATCTTGTCCAGAACGCGAGCCATAAGGCACATGGGCTGTATCCGCAAAATAAAGAATGCGCTCATTCGGTAAATACTGGGCAATTTCTTTGACAACCGATAAGCCGCCAATTCCTGAATCAAAAATTCCAATCGGGGCATGCGCATCGGCTTGAGGCATGGGCTGAGAAATAAGTGGTCTGGGTTGTATTGCGGTCATGGTCAGACTTTAAATGGCAATCAAATTCATGTGTAAAGCTTAAACCTCAACTGTGTAATTGCAAGAGCAAATCACCACTTTGTAAAGACAAAATGCTCTCGCCGTGTTCGGTTTCACTGAGTGTTCCATAGTCGATCAGATGATAAAAACACTGACGTTGAATCAGGGCATTTAAACCAAAACGGACATGCACATAAGCACGCCATTCGCCTGCATACTGCTGCATAAAAATCGGGTGTTCAGCATCAACAATCACGACATCACCATGGGTCGTGGTCAACTGCAAATGGCTTTTCCCATTGAGTTCGACTTGATCCACCTGATTGATTTGCAGCGGTGCATCTTCAACTTCAATCTCAATTTGTTCGACAGGCGTCTTTAAATAAAATGTATCTTTATCTTTCCAAAGCACACTAGAAAACAGGTCAATCAGGCTTTTTCGCGTGATCAATTGACCTTCGTGCCACCATTCTCCGTTGGATTTTATGACTAAATTCATTTTGCCACAATGTGTTGGATGCCACTGGTCAAGAGGGGGAATTGACCTTTTGTGACTTTGCTGTCCATCTTTTAAGTATTGAGTAATCTGCATAAAATTTTTATTATCACTACTTGACGTTTTTTTGTTCATATCGGGTGAAATCTTTTGATTTGCCATCGCTTTTATGCCCTATTTGACAGAAAATACAGCCCTCTCAGTCAATGGACTGAACACGGTTCAAATCTATACTAACTGAAAATATTTGAATCTACCCCAAAGAACACTCATGGCAGCACCAGTTTTCGCTTTTGGTTGCCACCTTTAAGCAATATGAGGAGTCCTACATGGAGCACATCGAACGTGAATCGATGGAGTTTGATGTCGTGATCGTTGGCGCAGGGCCATCTGGTCTTTCTGCCGCAATCAAAATCCGTCAACTCGCAATTGAAAACAATTTACCCGATCTTTCTGTGTGTGTCGTGGAAAAAGGCTCCGAAGTTGGCGCGCATATTCTTTCTGGTGCTGTTCTTGAACCTCGTGCGCTCAATGAGCTGTTTCCTAATTGGAAAGAAGAAGGCGCACCGCTGAATGTTCCTGTGACACAGGACAAAACCTATTTCTTGCTGTCTGACAGTACCCATAAAGAAGCCCCTCACTGGATGGTGCCAAAAACCATGCATAACAATGGCAACTATGTGGTGTCTTTAGGCAATGTGGTTCGTTGGCTTGGTCAGAAAGCTGAAGAACTGGAAGTATCAGTATTCCCGGGCTTTGCAGCATCTGAAATTTTGTTCCATGAAGATGGTTCTGTGAAAGGCATTCAAACAGGTGACATGGGCATTGGTAAAGATGGTCAACCGACCCACAACTTTGCGCCTGGTTATGAACTGCATGCAAAATACACTTTATTTGCAGAAGGCTGCCGTGGTCATTTAGGCAAACGTCTGATTGCTCAATATAACCTCGATAAAGATGCTGATCCACAGCATTACGGTATCGGCATTAAAGAACTTTGGGAAATTGACCCAGCCAAACACCAAGAAGGTTTGGTGATGCATGGTACAGGCTGGCCGTTTGCCGAAACAGGCACTGCTGGTGGCTGGTGGTTGTATCATGGTGAAAACAACCAAGTATCTTTGGGTGTGATTGCTGACTTGTCTTATGACAATCCGCATGTTTATCCATTTATGGAAATGCAGCGCTGGAAAACTCATCCGCTGATTAAACAGTTCCTAGAAGGTGGGAAACGTATTTCTTACGGTGCGCGTGCCGTGGTGAAAGGTGGCTTTAACTCGCTACCAAAACTGACTTTCCCAGGTGGCTGCCTGATTGGTGATGATGCAGGCTTCCTGAACTTTGCCAAAATCAAAGGCTCACATACTGCCATGAAATCAGGCATGCTCTGTGGCGAGGCGATCTTTGAAGCGATTGCCGCAGGCGTAGCTCAAGGTGGTGAAGTTGGTTTTGCCCGTGTCACTGAAGGTGATGATGTCTTCATCAAAGAAGTCACTGCGTACACTCAAAAATATGAAAATAGCTGGCTCAAAGAAGAGTTATATAACTCGCGCAACTTTGGCCCAGCCATGCATAAGTTTGGCACGTACATTGGCGGTGGGTTTAACTTTATCGACCAAAACGTATTCCGTATTCCTTTTACCCTGCATGATCTTGTGCCTGACTTTAAAGCTTTAAAAACTGTTGATGCAGTCAACTTTAAGCCAAATTATCCAAAACCAGATGGCAAGCTGACTTTTGACCGTTTATCGTCAGTCTTTATTTCTAATACTGTACATGAAGAAAATCAGCCATCGCATTTGAAACTGGCGGATGCTTCGATTCCTGTGAATGTCAATCTGCCGAAATGGGATGAACCTGCACAACGTTACTGTCCTGCTGGTGTATATGAAATTGTCGAGGAAAATGACGGTTCAAAACGCTTTCAGATTAACGCAGCCAACTGTGTCCACTGTAAAACCTGTGATATTAAAGACCCGTCACAGAACATTACTTGGGTTGCACCTGAAGGCGGCGGTGGACCAAATTATCCAAATGTGTAATACATTTT
>NZ_BKNN01000008.1 GCF_008993995.1 Acinetobacter brisouii | reverse complement strand
TAGAACCTGATCTTCCACGCAAAGCTTGGTTGGTCGCCCTTTGGTGTGGATCTTCTTCTTCATGTATTCAACGATCAAATCAAAGGTTGACCATGAGATGCCTGTGTATCGCTTAAACTGAGTTTCAGGAAGCTTTTTAAAGTCTAGATATTTCATAGGAGGGATTATGCTTGAAAATATGAAACTTTGCAGGATATTTTTTGATCTAAAAGGTGGCTGTTTTTTGATTTATGAAAGAGGTCTATTGCTAAGGTAGAGCATGAAAATGCAAAAAGCACAGAGGATAAATTTAGATATTTAGTTGATATAACGAGGAAACTTGATTTTTCAAAGCTCAATAAGAATTATACAAATATAGATTCTTTGAGAAGCATCTATTTAATGAATAATAGGGTTCACAGTGAAACTTTAGAAATGAAAGAAACTATTGTATCCATGTGCTTTGCTCAAGATATCAATGTAGATAATGAAGGCAGTTGCTTTTATGATTTCTACATATCAAAAAATTATGAACATCAACTGAAAATTCAGCAAGATCAGGAAAAAGTACAACGCCTAGCAACTCAAAAACAAATTGAACAAGAAGCCATTAAAAAACGCACAGAATATAAAAAGCAGCTTGCTAAAGGTATTCCAAAAACTGAATATAATATAAGAAGATATTGCCAAGCATCCGCAAATATTGTGACTGATGCATATGTAAATGCCGCATTACAGGCACAAGTCGGTGCAAATTCCCCACGTTTTAATCGCGAAAGTGAGGAATTACTTGATATAACCTCAGCAGAAGAGAGTCAGTTAATCTTAAATGCATCAGATGATGCAGAAAGAGCCGTATTGCTGAGTAGAGATTATATGCTTCAAAATACGTTTAAAAATCAGTATGCAACTAAATGTTTTGCTAACCCAAAGACTATGATTATCAATTATTATGAAATATTTAAAAATTAAAAATACAGCCCCTTAACTGGGGCTTTTTACTAAGTCCATCACAAAAAACGACCTTTTAATTTTGTTTTACAACAACCCAATAAAAACCACCTCAAAACACCCCTCTAGCCCATATACAGCAAGCATTACAGCCATTTATTGAAAACTGCCTTTCGTATCACTACGTATCACAAGACACAACCAACTAACTAGCTAAAATGTCTAGCCAAATGTCACAACAAATTTAAATACAATCAATCAATTACATTAATTCATAGCTAAATCATGTCAAAGAAAATGACTAAACTTAGCTACTCTTACAAGGCACACATCATTTAGTACGACAAGCCCACCCAAAAAACCAGTCAAAAACACACTCAAAGCCATATATATCAAGGGTTATAGCCATTTTGCATAAATAGCGTTTTGTCGTTCTACGTCAAACAAAATAAGCTCATTTCGTAAGACCATGAAAGGGGAAATTCCCTTGATCAACTATCAAAAATCTTGTTGGACAACCCCAATCAATTTACCTTTACCACAAATAATTTAAAAACCGCCTCAAAGCCATACAGAACAAGGTTTTCAGGCAGTTTTATAACTTTCATTTCGTATAGCTACGTATAGCAAAAAAACCTGTTTTGTCATGCTACGTCCAACAAAAACACTGGAAAAAATCCCGATTTCATCAAGGAACATCAAGGAAAAGTTTGAAAAATCCCTCAATCTGACAAGGTACAACAAGGTAAAGATTGAAAAAGGGATATTCCCCTTAACTTTCATCACTGGCGAAAGTTGAAACGTCCACCATTCTGTCCAAGTACGTCCAAGTAATACATGCCATTTCCACCATTCCATCTAAGTACATCTAAGTAAAATGTGAAAAGAGCAGCTTTCCATCAACGTACATCAACGTAAAACTTGAAAAGTACGGCGTTTCATCCAAGTAAATGCCTGATCTAAATTTGCTATTTCAAATATGGAATATGAGCAAACTTGCCCACACTTCAAAGTCGATCAAGTGGGTTAATTCACCATTGAAACTTTAGTTTTTGTCAACTCACTCAATTTTTAATTTCGCGCATGTAAAAATGTGACTAGGGTAGCGGTCACGGCGTGTAAGACTACAAGTTTTTACTATCCCCCCTACCTTTTAGTTAACTCCAAAGTTAACTTTTAACTCTTTACTTTAACTTTTCAATTTACAAGAAAACCCCATAAAACCCTTACTATATAAGGCATAGAGCTAAATTTCAGTTATCTACATTTAACTCCAAAGTTAACTTTTAACTCCAACAGAAATTTTTTTATACGTGAGATGGTGTGCGGTGTCCGATCTATATTACCCCTTGAACTTTCAACACCCCCCACCATCCTAAATCAAGTAGATATTGGCTTTAAATATTAGGTTTTATGAGGTTCAAAACTACACTTTTTGTGTAGTACCCAATCCATACAACGGCGAACAAGGTCAGCATTTCAAATGCCACCCTATTGTTATTCAAGGTAAACGCAAAATTGCGTTCACGGCGCACCTGAACCACAGATTTAAGGAGCAGCTTATAGCAGAGGTTTCCGTCAAAACTGGCAAAAACTTAATTGCTCAATCATTCACGGCGTTTAATTGCCTACCGTATTGTTTTCAAAGCAAAGCGCAAAAGTGCGTTTTGCGAAACAATCCTATGAAAGAGGGTTTTCTATGCGTACCAAGCTGCGTACCTTGTGGTGCGCACCAATTCTTAATCATGCTTTTCTATGCGCACATCACCGCGCACACTTAGGGAGCTATAGCACTTCCTCAATTTGAGGATGGGAAAACACACGACCCGCCGTTATTGAAATGATGCAGAATCAAGAAACGCGCGCGGGCGCGAGGGACAGTGCTTAGTACCCTACTGGTGAGGCATAACCGAATTTCGGATTTTGAATCCAATAAAGTTGATCTTGGTATGTTTACGCTATCGACATATCATCATTGTCATGTCAATTTTTTGGTGTTTTATCGACATGAGAAAAAAGAAAAATAATTTTTTGAGTAATTTTCGGCTATCTCTAGGGGGTAAAAATGCCTAGCAGCAAGTAATTTGTATCACTATTTGTATCACAGCAAAACACATCAATAACTATATATATTATATTCAACAACTTACATATCGAGTTCAATTGTCGCCATCGAGTTTAACCTTTCGCCAAAACCAACAAGCAGCCAAAAATCAGCGCCAATCCCACCCAGCCAATCATCGCTAAATGCTCTCCCACCAAGGTCATGGCAAAAATCGCGGCGATAAAAGGTTCAAATAAAGTCAAGGTTACTGCCTGACTGGCAGGCACCGTTTTCAAGCCAAAACCGAACAGCAAATAGCCCAAAAACATCGGTATCAGGGTCATATACGCCGCCACATAAATATTGATCGATTCATGCAGTAAATTGCCGCCTGTAAAATACAGTGTCGGTAATAATAGCAACGCTCCCAAACCAAAAATCATGCCCATAGATGCTTTGGATTCAATACCCCGTTGCATCAGTTTTTGCGCGCACCATGAGTACAATGAATAGGTGAAGCCTGCGATACAGCCCAGCACAATTCCAAGTAATTTATGCGTTTCCTCTGCTGCCACATGCATAGCTTTTGACTCCCCAAGTGACAGACAGACAATCCCTATCACACCGAGCACAGAACTGATCAGCCAGCGCTTGGACAACTTTCGCCGATCGACCATTCGTTCCAGTAAGGCGGTAAATAAGGGCGCTGTCCCAATCGACACCACTGTGCCAATGGTTACGCCTGCATAGTGCATGGACGAATAAAAGGTCAGTGGATAGATTCCAACGCCCAAACCACCGAGCAGTAAAATCGTGCGCTGCTGACGCAATTTCGACAAATTACGCTGAATGTATTTGATGGCAAGTAAGGCTTGCAGCAAACCACCGCCGCCCATAGCAATTGCACCAATCGCCAAAGGGCTTAAGGTCGGTGCGAACGATGCAGCCGTGCCTGTCGTCCCCCATAAAAAAGAGGCAATCAGGACTGCAAAAATTCCCCACTGTGTCTGATTTTGCGTTTGGGTGGATGATGCTGTGCGATTCATGTGGCAAGTTCCCGATCCAGCAACTGCGCTGCCATGTCTTTGGCGAGTTGCATTTTCTGACTAGACCCTTCCAGACCTGCACGCATGATTGCACCTTCAAGCAGAAACGAGAGCAAACTGGCCAAATACTCAACATGTGCAGAATCCGTCAACAGTTGCTGTAACTGTTCCCGCAAGATCTGCTCAATCTGCTCTTTATGCTGTTTAACGGCTAAACGCTCAGGGCTATTGGCAGGAAATTCTGCGGCTGCATTGAGTAAGCCACAGCCACGAAAACCACTTTCATAGGCACATTCGGCATGATCCTGATAAGCAGCAAACACTGCAAGAATTGCATCACGCGGCGAATTTGCCTGTGCCAAACGTTTGGCATACAAATCTAGCCATTCCTGATGCCGTGCATGTATATACGCTGCCACTAAATCCGATTTGGCAGGAAAGTTGTTATAGAGCGACATTTTGGCGACTTGTGCCTTGTCGGTAATGCTGTTAATGCCTGTACTGGCAATGCCATGGTTATAAAATAGCACCGCGGCCGCATCCAAGATTTTCTCTTTTGCTGTTTTCTGTGTCATGTCAAAATAAATTAAGTAGACCGATCTACCTAATACTATCTAAATCAAATTCCAATGTGAATCTTTTTTAAGCTAAAGTTTGAAAACTTGAATGGGGAAAAATTATTCGCCGCAGGTTTCCCAAATTAAAGTCCGTAACCACTGCTGGATCGGGTCATGATGATTACGTTCATGCCATGCCATCACCTTGGTATAACCCTGTACAGGCACAGGTGGTTCAAGCACCACAATCCCCTGAATATTTTGCACCAGATGTGCAGGTACCACCGCAATCAAATCACTTTTACGCAAAAGATCGGGCAATAACAAAAAGCTGGTGACAGACAGCACCACGTTGCGCTGACGTCCGATTTTGGCAAGGGCTTCATCGGTTGCGCCAAAAAACTGCCCGCCTTCATAAGAAGCCAGTGCATGTTCCAGTTCACAAAACCGATCTAAGGTCAGTGCCTGCTGACTCGCTGCAGGATGCCCTTCTCGCATAATGCAAACATAGCGCTCCTGATACAGCACACGAGTATGGGATTCGGCGGGTGCATTGACAGGGTCAAGGAAAATCAAATCCAGTTCACCCCGTTCTAGCATGCCCTGAATGTCTAAACGGTGAATGGAGAGAAAGGCCACTTTGACATGAGGCGCTTGCTGTTTGAGTGCCAGTACAAAAGGTAAGCCAATCGCCTGCATATCGTTGTCATTGGCGGCAATATTCAAGGTCAGGTGCAACTGTTTCGGGTCAAATTCCACTGGCTGCATCAAGGCATTAATATCCGCCAGAATTTGCTTTACAGGTTTTGCCAGCGCCAAAGCACGGTTGGTCGGGGTCATCCCATGCGATGCCCGTACAAACAGCGGGTCGGAAAATTTCACCCTTAAACGGTTGAGCATGCTACTGACCGCAGGCTGGGTCAGCGCCAGCTTTTCTGCGGCACGGGTGACATTGCGTTCATCTAGCAAGGCATCCAGTGCTTTAAGCAAATTAAGATCCAGCGACCTGATATTATCCATATTTATAGCATTTATATAATTTCATGATTGGATTTATATCTAATTCATTCTTATTATGCAAGGCATTATCCCTTTTTATCACAGGCAAATTTCATGGCAAAGTTGCATGATTTATATACGCCCTTTTCGGTCAAAAACCTTAACCTTAAAAATCGTGTGGTCATGCCGCCGATGTGTCAGTATCAAGCTACTGATGGCTTGGTCAATGACTGGCATCTGGTACATTACGCCTCACGTGCAGTCGGCGGCGTCGGTCTGATTATTGTGGAAATGACCAACGTCATGCCCAATGGTCGCATTACCCCGAACTGTTTAGGTCTATGGAATGATCAGCAGCGTGATGAACTGAAAAAAATTGTCGATGTAGTACATGCACGTGGCAGTAAAATTGCCATTCAAATTGCCCATGCAGGGCGTAAAGCGCTCGGCTGTGATGATGTGGTTTCAGCATCTCCGATCCGTTATGACGGTGCCAATGAAGGCAACAACAGCGCATGGGATTATCAGCAACCGCGTGAACTCAGCAAGGCTGAAATCCAAGAAATGGTACAAGCCTTTCAGGATGCGGTAAAACGTGCCGTGGATGCAGGCTTCGATGCAATTGAACTCCACGCAGCACATGGTTATCTGATTCATCAGTTTTACTCCGCCAAAACCAACCAGCGTCAGGACGAATACGGTCAGGACAAAATGCTGTTTGGTGAACAGGTGATTCGTGCTGCTAAAGCCGTAATGCCTGCGGATATGCCATTGCTGGTGCGTATTTCTGCACAGGAATATAGCGAAAACGGTTTTGACTTGGCATATGGCTGTGAAGTGGCGCGTCGTTTTGCAGCCGCAGGTGCGGATGTGTTGGATGTCAGCGGTGGTGGCGATGGTGCTTTACACCCTGCACATACCCCAAATTTTCAAGCGGGCTATCAGGTGTATTTGGCGACTGCGGTAAAACAGGCAACTCAACTCCCTGTGATTGCAGTGGGTATGCTAGAAGATGCCGAAGTGGCAGATTATGTACTAGGAACACAACAGGTGGACTTGGTGGCGGTGGGTCGTGGTTTACTGCGTAATCCTTACTGGTTATTGCATGCGGAGCAACAGCATAAAACCCGTGATGGTGAACAACATTTTGTTCCTGAGTCTTATGCAGCCAGTTTTTAACGCCATTTAAAAACCTGATCGACTGATCGATGTAGAGCCTGTCTCTACATCGATATCCCTCAATTATTTAGAAAACTCTCCTACATTTTTACTGTTCAACACATTGGCATTTTGATTTTTTAGCCAAGGTTTTTGTACCTGACGATGACGGGTCACAAAGAAACTGGCGATCAGCATAATGGTGGTCACACCGACTGACATCAGCGTTTCATAACGGTATGCAGGTGAAATAAACATATAGCCCAACACCGCCAAAATCGTCAGAATCACAAACCAAGTCACATAGGGGAAGCACCACATTTTAAAGCTGAGCTGAACGCCTGCATGCTCAACGCTATAACGCATTCTGAGTTGCGATACCGCAATCACCAAATACACAATTAAGGCAATCGCACCTGTGGTTGTTTCACCAAGCTGATCTGATTGACATCATTGACCAACTCCAACAAGTCACCATACAGTGGCACTTCCGTTTGATACATCTCGGACATACACTGTGAAAATTGCGCCCGAATCGCATCGCTACTGACCCAAGTTGTCATGATTTTTCCCCTATGCTCCAGCAATGACTGGCATCTGTTGCTGTGCCGTTGCTGCAAGCACATGTTCCAAAATATCCAAACCTTCTTCTAAGATTTCAGGCTGAATGGTCAGCGGTGTCAGCAAGCGAATAATATTTTTCGCCTGACCGCTTGGCATCAGCAATAATCACTGTTCACGTGCCCGACGCAGCACCTAAAGGCATACCGCCTGCAATGCTTTCACCAAGCAGCAATAAGTCAGGTTGAATACCCAAATGGCTAAATGCAAAAGCTGTTCCTGTACGACCAAAACCTGACTAGATTTCATCCACAATCATTAAAATGCCGTGTTCCTGACAGAACTGCTGTAAATACTGGGCGAAGTCAGGATTCATCATTTGAAAACAGCCTTCACCAAGCACTGGCTCAAAAATGATCGCAGAGATATTTTCAATATCGACTTCGACTTGGAACAATCGCGCCAAGGCTTTTTTCGCATCTTGCGTGGTGATGCCATTGTCCTGACTTGGATAAGGAATGTGATACACCGAACTGGATAAATTACCCAAGCCTTGTTTATACGGTGCAACTTTGCCGTTCAGATTCACAGTGGCCAGCGTGCGTCCATGAAAGCCGCCATCAAACGCAATCACGCCTGTACGACCTGTCACGATACGTGCCACCTTCAAGGCATTTTCCGCAGCTTCGGCACCGCTGTTGGTGAGCATGCCTGCCAATGGATAATCCACAGGAATAAAGTCCAGTAACTGCTGCATAAATTCGAGATAAGGACGGTGCTGTGCCGCATTAAATGCATAATGGGTCATGGTCGCAGCCTGCTGCTGAATCGCCTCGACAATTTTTGGATGGCAGTGCCCCAAATTCAGCACACCAATGCCCCCAATAAAATCGATATAACGCTGACCGTGTTCATCCCAAACTTCGGCATTACATCCTTTGTCTAAAATGACAGGATGAATCAGCCCTAATGCGCTTGAAACTCCTCGATTCTGACTTACTGTGCATCTCGTTAGAATTGTGGTTGATGAATTTATTTAAGCGCTGCACAGGTCGCTTCTCAAACGAAGAAAATTTGCTTTAGCATTCCTTTTTTTCTTGGGGTCAAATTGTGCGACTTTTTTCTTATTTACTTTCTAATTCAATAGATTATTATTTCCCACAATTTTAAGCAGTTAAAATATTTGCGCCCCAGTCAGCCAGACATTGAGAATAGGTCAAAAAATAGGATAGTGTGTCATAAAAATATGGCTTTATTGATGGTGCAAGCTTTCTATAATCACTGCGCTTGTGTGTTTTTTAACACCTTGCTCGACATGAATCCAGCGCAAAAAAGTTCATGCCAAAGCTCACTTTTTACAGTGAGCTTTTCTCTATCTAGACATGGGCGATCTGTAGCTGATAATAACTTGCTGCCCCTGCTGCCAGACGTACCTGTTGCGGCGCAATTTGCCCCACTTCTACACAGACAAAACGCTGCCAGTCGCCTGCAACAATATCCCCCAGACGCTCGGCTTTTGCTTGCCAAGGATTCCACACCACCACACTGTCACACTCAGGTGCGCGAATGCTGATGGTCTGTGCATCTGCTTGTTCAATCCGATAATGCCCCAAAGCTTTTGGATAAATACGATCGGTTTCCTGTTGGAAAGTCACTGCCTGATCTTCAACATCCCGTTGATAATGATTGAGCTGATCCATAAATTCAGCCTGTTGCAAGCCTTGAATTTGGGTATGCTGAATTTGCTTGACCTGAAAATAACTGTGCCATGCGAAACTAAAATCAAAAGCTTTCTGCCCTGTATTTTCCACTTGCAAATATAAATTCAGGGTTTCACCGCAGGAAATCCGTAGTTTTAAACGAAAAGCGTGTGCCCAAATTTGTCGTGTTGCGGGAGAATCTTGTAAAGTAAAATCAACATGATGGGTTGCCTGCTCTGCCTCGTAACTAACTTCTTGCAACGTCCAAAGCTGATTACGGGCAAAGCCATGTGCAGGTTGCAGACCTTGTGGATGTGAACCAAACCATGGAAAACACAGTGGAATGCCACCACGTAAAGCTTTGCCTTTTTTACCTGAGTTGGCAGAAGACAACCATAGCAGCGGCTGTGCTGACTGTTTGGGCTGAAACTGTAAAATTTGTGCACCTTGCAAAGCAATTTTTGCTGTACAAGACGGATTATCGATTTCTAAAACCTCAAGTTCACTGAGTCGTTGATTAAAAGCTAAAGTTCGAATTGAATGCATATAATATGGATATAGATCTGTTGTTTTAACTTGGAGATTAATAGATCTTCGCCTTTTTGCAAACATCATTCACATATCTTTCTGAACTTGATTGGGCTAGTATTTTTGACAGTCTGCCACTGTGATGGTTTTGTTATGAGTTATTTACTGGCACTCGATCAGGGAACAACATCGAGCCGTGCGATTATTTTTAATGAACAAGGACAGATTCACGCCATCGCACAGCGTGAAATTTCCATTCAAACGCCCCACTCAGGTTGGGTCGAACAAGATGCCAATGAAATCTGGTCAACCCAAATTGCTGTGGTGCAGCAAGCTTTGGCTTCGGCAGGTATTTTGGCTCGAGATATTAAAGCCTTAGGCGTAACCAATCAGCGTGAAACCACTGTGGTTTGGGACAAGCGCACAGGCAAACCGCTTGCCCCTGCGCTGGTCTGGCAAGACCGTCGTGCAGCCGCATGGTGTCATCAATTTTCAGAGCCACAATTACTGGAAAAAATTCAGAAAAGCACAGGACTTTTAGTCGACCCTTATTTCAGTGCAGGCAAGTTGGTCTGGTTATTTGAAAATGTTGAAGGTTTACGTGAACTGGCACAGCAAGGCCATGTGGCTTTTGGCACGATTGACAGTTGGCTAGTGTGGAACCTGACGCAAGGCGCTGAACATGTGATTGAAGTCAGCAATGCCTCTCGTACCATGCTCATGAATCTGAGCAGCCAAACATGGGATGAGGAACTGCTCGAACTGTTTAACATTCCTGCCAGTGTCTTGCCCAAAATCATCCATTCCGATGCCTATATTGCCGATACTGCACAAGGTTTACTGGGCAGCAATATTCCGATTGCAGGCATTTTGGGGGATCAACAAGCCGCGCTGTTTGGGCAGTCCTGTTTTGAAGCAGGCATGGCAAAAAACACCTATGGCACAGGCTGCTTTATGCTGTTCAATACGGGTGAACAACTGCAATACAGCCAAAATAAACTGCTCACCACTCTGGCATGGAACTGTCAAAATCATCGCCATTACGCCCTCGAAGGCAGCGTGTTTATGGCGGGTGCGATTGTGCAATGGCTGCGAGATGGCTTGGGCATTATTAAAAGCAGTCAAGAAGTAGAAAAACTGGCCTGTCAGGTCAAAGATACTGACGGCGTGGTACTGGTTCCCGCCTTTACAGGTTTAGGCGCACCGTATTGGGATAGCGATGCGCGGGCTTTGCTGTGTGGCATGTCACGCGGTACCACCAAAGCACATATTGCACGTGCAGCCTTAGAAGCAATTGCCTTTCAAGTTTCAGATGTCTTAACCGCCATGCAATCCGATGTGACTCAACCCCTCAAAGAACTGCGAGTCGATGGGGGTGCCAGTCAAAATGACATGCTGATGCAATTTCAAGCCGACCTTCTCAATGTACCTGTGATGCGCCCCAAAATGCGCGAATCAACGGCATGGGGGGCAGCAGCCATGGCAGGCATGAAAATCGGGGTGTTTTCGCATGTCGATGAAATTGCCCAGTCATGGCAACTTGACCGCTGCTTTGAACCTCGCATTTCATCCGATCAACGCCAAAGTCAGCTTGCACAATGGCATCAAGCCTTAAAACGTGCCCGCTCAGATTTAGTCTAAATCTGCAAACAATAAAGCCAGTCAGATGACTGGCTTTATTGTTTTGTTTTTCATAAGGGCTAGTGAGCATGTCCTCCACCAACAGCACCTTTAGCGCGTGGGCTAAACCAAATCAACACCGCACCCACCAAGAAAATCAGGGTAAAGATCAGAAATACATGATTGACTGAAATCGTCAGTGCTTCTTTATCGACCAAATCAGAAATTATCCCAAGAATCGTTGACTGACTCATGCCATTGGCTTCAAGCACACGAACAGTAGCATCGGTATGTAAATTCGACACCATTTCACTACGAGCCACTTTACTGTGGTCATCCCACAAGGTCACTGCCAACGATGTTCCAATTGCCCCTGCCATGGTTCGCACAAAGTTCATTAAACCCGCAGCGGATGCAATTTCATGTGGCAAAACGGAACCTAAAGCCAAATTGGACAGTGGAATAAAGAAGAATGGTACTGCAAAACCTTGAATAATCTGAGGTAATGCCAACGCCATAAAGTCTGCTTCATTGTTCCAGAATGCACGTAACAAGGTCACACCACTCATCAGCACAAAACCAAAGGAGGCCAAGAGTCGCTCATCCACCTTACTGGCCAGTTTTGCGACAATTGGGGACATGGTCAAACTACCAAAGCCCATCATCGCAGTCAGATAACCTGCCCATGTCGCGTTGTAACTCATATTGGTCTGTAGCCACTGTGGAATAATCACAATACTGCCGAAGAACGCAGCAAAGCCAAATGCCAGTGTCAGCACCGAAATTGAGAATCCGCGATGCCTGAAAATCCGAATGTCCACCACAGGATGCTTTTCGGTATATTCCCAAATCAGGAATACGACTAAACCAATCACTGCAATCAATCCCAGCGTAACAATCATGCTGTTATTGAACCAGTCACGGTCATGCCCAAGGTCGAGCATCAACTGCAAAGCACCAATCCAAAGTACAAGAAGACCTAAACCCATACCATCAATTTTTAACTGTGTCGTTGGCGTTTCAGCAGGCATCAAAATACGTAAGGCAGCAAAGGCACAAATAATTCCGACTGGAATATTAATAAAGAAAATCCAGTGCCATGTCAGATTATCACTGATCCAGCCACCCAAAATTGGCCCTAAAATTGGCCCGACAACAGTGGTCATTGCCCATAAGCCCATCGCCTGAGCATGCTTTTCAGGTGGGAAAATCCGCATCAGCAAGGCTTGGCTAATCGGCATCAACGGGCCACCAAACAGCCCTTGTCCTATTCGGCAAAACACCAGCATTTCAAGACTGGTTGATAAACCACACAACAGTGAAAATACAGTAAAGCCAAACAGGCAGGTGACAAAGACACGAACTGAGCCAAAGCGTCCAGCCAGCCAACCTGTGAGCGGGACACAAATCGCTTCTGCAACGGCATACGAGGTAATCACCCATGTGCCTTGCGAGGTAGAAATTGCCAAGTCACCACTAATATGGGTAACGGATACATTGGCAATGGTGGTGTCAAGCACCACCATGAAGTTGGACAGCGCGATTACAAATGCTGCCAGCAGTAATCGCCCTCCTGTCAACTCAGCAAAAGGAGTGGCATTTTTCATAGGCTGTTACTTCGCACTGAGGTCGACATCAGCATCCATCGACAAACCAACACGAAGCGGATGCGCTGCCAATTCTTTTGGATCAAGAGCAATACGCACAGGTAAACGCTGTACCACTTTAATCCAGTTGCCTGTGGCATTTTGCGCAGGAATCAAAGCAAATGCCGAACCAGTACCACCTGAGAAGCCTATGACTTTGCCGTGATAGACTACACTTTTGCCATACAAGTCAGAGGTTAATGTTGCGCTCTGCCCTACACGTACTTTCGCTAACTGGCTTTCTTTAAAGTTGGCATCAACATAAAGTTGTGAAATTGGCACAACACTCATCAGCACAGAACCTGGTGCAACACGTTGACCCACCTGAATATTACGACTGGTCACCACACCATCTACAGGGGCACGAATCACGGTACGCTCTAAATCCAGTAAAGCTTGTTGAACCTGTGCTTGTGCTGACAACACATCAGGTGCTGTCGAATCATTTGCACCAGCAATCAGCGCTTCATTGGCAGCCAAGTTGCTTTGCGCTGCTTTACGGTTCGATTCCGCTTGTGACACGGCAGCTTTCGCAACGTTCAACGCAGCCAGTGCTGTTTTCGCAGCACTTTGTGACGAGGTCAATTCTTCTTTAGAAATTGCCCCAGTTTGTGCCAATGCCTGACGACGCGCCAACTCTTGCTGTGCCTTTTCATAGTCGGCTTGGGCTTTGACCACCTGTGCTTGAGCACTGGTAATACTGTCACTGCTGGCAAAGATCTGAGAGTTTAAAGAACTACTGTTAGCTTGAGTCTGCTTGTACTGGCGTTTAGCTTTTGCCAATGCTGCCTCGGCTTGCGCTAAGGCAATTTTGGCGTCACGCGGGTCGACTTCAACCAAAACATCGCCTTTATGGACTTGTTGCGTATCTTGCACCAGTACTTTAGCCACTTGCCCTGTGACCATTGAGGTGACTTCGGCAGTGTCCGCACCAACATAAGCATTGTCAGTATTGACGGTATTGTTAAAAAAGATCGCCCAAATTGCATATAAAATCGCGGCTATAATTAAGATCAGCGCCAAAAAACTCAACAGTTTTTTACGCTTCGCTTTCATGGCTGAGTCAGAATTAAGCTCAGGCTGTTGTGGAGCGGGTGTATCATTGGAGACATCAGTCATCACATATTCCTAAATTAACTCAAACTGTGATCAGAACACCTCAAATACATCTCACAACAACGGGCTACGCCCCTGAGAAAATGGATTTGAACTGTACCCAGTCTTGATTTTTGAATCAGTTGTTTCGTTATATCGGTTAAAAATCACATTTTGAGCATAAAAATACAAGATTGTTTTTTTCTTAAAAACGTGTACAAAGTAGTGTAAAAAAGTCTATTTTTTTAAGGTTTAATGGTCTATTTAATAGAATTAAAAAATTTACTATTCATCTATTTAATACACATAAGATGCAATCGCCACTGCAATATTGACTGCACAGTCATTTTGCATCGACATTCTCATTGTACAACTTTTTTTGCCCATTCTGAGGACTTCTGCATGTGCAATAAAATACTGACCGCGCCCAGCAGCCAAATAATCAACTCTCAGATCAAGCGTTGCCAGACGTTCAATCTGTTTTAAAACCTGTTCCCGATGATGCTCATCGGCACGTTTATACAGTTCAGCCATTGCCACAACACCCCCTAAACTGTCGAGCAAAGTTGCCGCCACCCCACCATGTAAAATTTCATAGGCGACATTGCCAATCAGGTTAGGGTGCATATTGAGATGCCCCTGAATCTGATCATCGACCACGCGCATTTCAATGCCATTATGTTGCAAAAAAGGGGAATGATTAAAGGCATCGCACAACTGCTGCAAAATATCGGTCAGCGATGTTTCAGCTTGAATCTTGAGCTGCCCTGTCCATGTTGTTTTTATGTGACTCATGCCGAGTTCTTCCTTGATGAATAAGATGTTCTTGTACAAACACATCATTATAGGTCTACAATAGCCCCCAAGTTAAATACTGGACATCGAGATTGTTATGACTTATACGTTCAATCGCCCTGCATTTCCTGCGACCCGTATGCGCCGAATCCGTAAAAATGATCAACTCCGCGCGATGGTCAGTGAGACTCAAATGACCGCACATCACCTGATTTATCCTGTCTTTGTTCTCCCTGGGCAAAATCAACGTGAAGACATTGCAAGCATGCCAAATATTCAGCGTTTGTCGGCTGATCTCTTATTAAAAAAAGCGGAAAGCCTGCTTGAACTTGGCGTTTCGAAACTTGCACTTTTCCCTGTGACACCACAAGAAGACAAAAGTCTGACCGCAGAAGCCGCATGGCGTGAAGATGGCTTAGTACAAAACACCTGCCGTTTATTGAAAAAAGAATTACCAGAAATGGTGCTGATCACTGACGGCGCACTTGACCCTTATACTACACATGGTCAAGACGGTATTATTGATGACACAGGTTATGTGCTGAATGATGAAACGGTTGAATGTCTGATCAAACAGGCACTTAGTCATGCTGAAGCGGGTGCAGATGTGATTGCACCAAGTGACATGATGGATGGTCGTATTGGTGCGATTCGTCAAGTCCTTGAGCAAAATGGATTTATCGACACCAGCATCATGGCGTATTCAGCCAAATATGCATCAAGCTTTTATGGCCCATTCCGTGATGCCGTGGGTTCATCAAGCAACTTAAAAGGTGGCAACAAATACACCTATCAAATGGATGTGGGCAACCGCGCTGAAGCTTTGCATGAAATTGCACTGGACTTACAAGAAGGTGCAGACATGGTGATTGTAAAACCAGGTCTGCCATATCTAGATGTGGTTCGTGAAGTCAAAGATACCTTTGGCGTGCCAACCTTTGTGTATCAGGTTAGTGGTGAATATGCGATGCTAGCAGGTGCAATTCAAAATGGTTGGCTGAGCGAAAGTGTGATCCTAGAATCTTTACTGTGCTGCCGCCGTGCAGGTGCAGACGGGATCTGGACATACTTTGCCGATGTCGCTGCCCAAAAACTCAAAGAAATGCAATAAATTCATCTTCCCTAGATAGATCGAGCGCACGATGCAGATTGCCATTATTGGGGCGGGTGTAAGTGGTTTACTCTCAGCCCTAGAACTGATTCAACAGGGCTGTTCAGTCACGATTTTTGACCAGCAACACGCAGGTAAGGCTGCATCATGGGCAGGTGGTGGCATTTTGTCGCCCATGTATCCGTGGCGCTACCCTACTGCGGTAAATCAGCTCGCCCAATATGGTAAGGCGCTCTATCAGGAATACAATGAACGACTGTTTCCAGTCACCAAAATTGATTTTCAGATTCAGCATACAGGTATGCTGATTTTTGACCCTGAAGATTTTGCGATTGGTCAAAGCTATGCACAGCGTCATCAAGAACCGATGCAATATGCCGAATTACTTCAGGGGCAACAACTACATCACATTAATCCGCAGATTTCTGAACAATTTCAGCAAGCGCTATTTTTTCCGCATTTGTCCAATATACGCAATCCACGTGTGTTGCAGTCCTTGATTGTCTATTTAAAACAGCAACCACAAGTCAAATTTGTAGAACATTGCGCGATTCGTAAATTACACATTCAAAATCAAAAAGTCACTGCCGTTCACATGGAAAATGGTGAAAAATTTGCTGCCGATCAGGTAGTGCTCGCCACAGGAGCTTGGAGTCAGGCATGGGCTGAACCACTGGATTTAAATATTCCTGTCAAACCTGTGCACGGGCAAATGGCACTGTTTAAAACGCCTGAAAACTGGCTACCCACCATGTGTATGAATAAAGTCATGTACCTGATTCCACGGCGTGACGGGCATATTGTCTGTGGTTCAAGCATGAATGATTTTGGTTTTGACAACACGCCGAAAGCCGATATTCAGCAAAATATTGTCGATGCTGTATTGGAAATGGTGCCTGCACTGGCGCAATTTCCACTGGTCGATCAATGGGCAGGGCTACGTCCAAGCTCTCCAAATGGCGTGCCCTATATCGGACAAATCCCTGAAGTGGACAACTTATGGGCCAACTTTGGACATTTCCGTAATGGTTTATGCATGGGCCCTGCGGCAGCGCGTTTACTGCGTCAACTGATGCTCAAGCAAACTACCTTGGTCGATCCAACTGCCTACTCACCTGAACGCCTGCTGCATCCTGAAATGGCTTAAATTCAACCTAAAATCTGATGCAAGGCCTGATCTAGCGTTGGGTAATGAAAATGATAGCCTGCATTCAGTAGGGCTTTAGGCTGGACAAACTGACCATTTAAAATCAGTTGTGATTGCTCACCCATCAAGCATTTAAAAGCTATACTTGGCGCAGTGAGTAGCGGTCGAACCTGTAAGCAATGTGCAGCACACTGTACAAACTGCTGTTGTGTGATCTGCTCAGGCGATACGACATTGAAAATCTGTGCGGCAGGTCGATGACGCATCAAAAACTCAATCGCTCCAAGCACATCAGCAATATGCACCCACGTCACAGGCTGGCGACCATGTCCAATTTTTCCCGCCAGTCGCCATTTGATTGGCTGTAACATCTGCGGCAAGATACCCCCTTTCTTCGCAAAAACAACCCCTAAACGAATGATCTTAATGGGATACTGCTCTTTATAAGCCAATGCTGCCTGCTCCCATTGCTGACAAAGCTCTGACATAAAAATCGCTTGAGGTGCAGCTGTTTCATCACAAATTTTTGTCCACCGTTCAGATTCGTCTATACCATAATAGCCAATCGCTGAACCTGAAATAATCAGTTGAGGTTGTTGTCGTTGCTGTTGTAGCCAGTAGAAGAGCTGCCTACTGGTCTGGACTCGGCTATCAATCAACTGCTGCTTACGGCGAGCTGTCCAACGCCCCTTACCAATACTCTCTCCAGCCAAATTAATTACATAATCAATCACTTCACCATTGGCTTGCTGTAAATCTTGAATCCAATGCAGATTGGCTTGATGTGAAACCCGTTGATGACGACTCAAAGCAATCACACGATACTGACGTTCAAGCAAATCAGGTAATAAATAGCTACCAATAAAACCAGATGCACCTGTAACCAAAACCGTCGGAGTGAGCATATCTTCTTCTCCCGATACAATTTATATTTTTCTAGAATGATTTAAATATAACATGAGTTGTTTAATTCTTCAGCGAAGTTAATTTTTTTGAATTTTTTTTGCTTTTTTTCATTTTTCTTGTCAACCATTGCCAAACTGATGACGTTATATAGGGTACAAGGTCAGTAGCAACCGAAGTTTTTTGCACGGCATCCGCAAAAGTTAAACTTCGGTGACCTTAAACTCCAACATTTGTTCCTCGGGTAAATTAAAACAAAAACCCGTTGTACGAAGTACTTTAGACCAACGATTTATCATCACTCAAATCGTTGGTCTTATTTTTTTCTAGATCTCTTTTTTTCATCATATTCCATCTCTGATGTATTGTATATGGAGATCAGTCGCACAAAAAACAATATACGTGATTATATAAAATATCTGATTTCTTATGGCTTAAATCAGGAAAATTCTTCTTTAAAATAAACCTTTAAAACATACTTACAATAAAGATTTAAACACAAATTTGATGCTTTAATGAACAGAGCATCATTCAAAAAATATATCTCCGATCTGATTTTAACTCAGCATATCTAGCGGAAAAAAAATTTCAAATTAAGACCCTATGATGCCAATTTCTTCGTTCTCCTGTAAGGCTTTATGCTACCTTAGGAACATTCATCGGCAGGACTTTTCACTTTATGAGCGTGCATTTTCTTCATACCTCAGACTGGCATTTGGGACAGTTTTTTTATAACCACTCGCGCCACTATGAACATGAACAATTTCTGGCATGGCTCATTCAGCAGATCAAAGACAAACAACCGCACGCCCTCCTGATTGCAGGGGATATTTTCGATGTCATCAACCCCAGCTCTCAGGCACAAAAGCAGCTTTATCAGTTCCTTGCCGATGCACATGACGCTGCACCACACATGCAAACCCTGATGATTGCAGGTAACCATGACTCAGGCTATCGGATTGAACAGGTTGAACCACTGCTCGAAAAATACAATGCCAAAGCGGTCGGTGTCATTCGATGGAATGACGATAAAAGCCTGAATACCGAACGGCTAATTTTGCCAATTTACGATGTACAAAAAAATATTGTGGCATGGTGTGTGGCACTGCCGTTTTTACGTTCTGCTGAAATTACAGGGCTGAATGATCAGACCAGTACCAGCCAATCCGCGATTGAATATCTGCACCACACCTTAATTGAAGAAGCCAAACGTAAAAAAACACCTGAACAAGCGCTGATTTTAATGTCACATGCCCATATGCAAGGTGCAGAAACTTCAGACTCAGAACGCCCGATTATTATTGGCAATGAAGAAGCCTTATCGACTACTTTATTTGACGATGCGATTGATTATGTCGCACTGGGACATTTGCACAAACCGCAAAAAGTCGGGCAAGCGCATATCCGCTATAGTGGTTCACCCATTCCCCTGTCCTTTAGTGAAATTCGCTATAAACACCAGATTGTCGATGTGCGGCTTGACCCACAAAATACCGAGCAGTCGTATCAGTTTGATGCCGTTGCCGTACCGCGCAGCATTCAACTGATCGCCATTCGTGGCAGTCTGGAAGATGTCTTTGCCCAGTTACAGGCACTGCCACACGGCGAAATTGACGAGATCGAACAGCGCGAATATGTCGATATTGAATACCATACCACTCAGCCGCCTGCCCTGAATTTACGCCAACAGTTTGAAGATGCCTTACCGAAAAATCGCTATCGACTGGTGCGGATTTCACGCCAATATTTGCCCAATGAGCAGCAACCTGAGCAGGCAGCACATTTAAGTTTAGAGCCGCCAACGCCTGAAAAACTATTTCAAACTTTGTGGCAAAAACAGGGCTACGAAGCCGATGCAAGCGTGCTTAAAGATTTTCAGCTTCTCATTGAACAAGCCCAACATGCCCTCGACGATGAACCCTCTGCTTAAGGATTGACCATGAAAATTTTATCTATTCGTATAAAAAATTTGGCGTCCCTTGCAGGTGAACAGTGCATTGATTTTGAATCTCAACCGTTGGCCAATGCAGGGCTGATCGCGATTACAGGTAAAACAGGCGCAGGTAAATCTACCATTTTAGATGCCATGTGCCTTGCCCTATTTAATAAAATACCGCGTCTCAAAGAAAGCGATGGCAAACTGCAAGACGTCGATGGTTCAGAGTTACTCACCAACTCACCGCTCACCGTATTAAGACGTGGGACGGGACACGGTTTTGCCGAAGTCAGTTTTATTGCACCCGACCAAAAGCGTTATCTGGCACGTTGGGAACTGAAACGCGCCCGTGAAAATCCAAACGCAAAATTGCAAAGTGTGCAACGTTCTCTCACTTGCCTGACAGATAGCGTGGTGATTGCCGATAAAACCAAAGCAGTCGATGAAAATATTAAAAACATTACCCAGTTATCCTTTGAACAATTTACTCGTGCAGTTCTCCTTGCACAGTCTGAAGTCACGGCATTTTTAAAAGCACGTGACAGTGAACGGGGCGAACTACTGGAATACCTGACCAACTCGGCAATTTTTGCCAAAATCGGGCAACTGGCATTTGAAAAAACCCGTGAAATCAGCAAACAGCGCAAAGAACTGGAAAATGTACTCGGACATATTGAAATTTTGTCCGATGATGCTGTAGCTGAACTCAACGAGCAACTGCAACAGCGCAATGAAAAGCTGAAAACACTGGAGACTGAAAGAACCTTACTTGAGCAATATCAACGCTGGTTTACCCAGCAGCAAAAATTGGAAAATGATGTTCAGCAACGTCAGCAACATCAGCTTGAGCAGCAACAAAAAGTCGAGCAACTCAGTACTGAACGTGAGCAACTCAAGCAACTTGAAACTTTTGCGTCTATCCGCTCAAGCGTGATTCAACAGCAAAAAACGCAGGCAGAACTGAATCAGTTACAACCCAAAATTCAATCTGCTGAATCGTTATTTTCTGAGGTTGAAAAAAGTTTTAGCCAAGAAAAAAATACGTTTCAAACCGTTGATGCTCAGCTTAAAACTCAACTACATTTTGAGCAAATGTATAAAGTACAACTGGATCAGGTACGCGACTGTATTCGAGATCGTAAGCTGATAGGTGAACAATTTAAAAAGGCTGAAGCAAAGTTTAATCAATTAAAACAAGATTTGGAGCCACTCTTACAACAGCAAAACCAATTACAAACGGAATGCGATCAACTCAATAACCAACAAGAACAAATCACGCAACAGCTTGAACAGACTGGACAATTCGCCCGTTTAGACCAAGGCATTGCAGCATATCTTTCACCACTACAACGCTTTATTCAGCAATTACATAACTTCGAACAGCAGTACGGTGAATTCAACACGGCGCAAATGCAGTTAAGTGAAAAACAGCAACAACTCGCATTGCTAAAACAGCACGCTGGTGATGAACAAAGCATTGATCAGCAGTTAACACAGCTCCGCGAAAAACATGGGGAAAATATAGATAAAAACTATCGACTCAATACCATCACAACCCAATTTCAACAGTATCTACAGCTTGATTTAGAGACCAACAAGGTTCAAGCAACCTGCGAGGAACTGACGCAAAAGATTCAGCACAGCATCCAACAACTGGAGAAAAGTGAGCAGCAATATCACACGCAAAAACAACAGCGTGAGCAGTTGCAACAGATGTTGCAGCAACAACGTTTGCTACATACTGAACATATTGAAAAGCTACGTGAACAATTGGTCGATGGTGAAGCCTGTTTAGTCTGTGGCAGTACAGAGCATCCCTTTAAAACGGATCATTCTGCACTTTCCAATGAGCTGTTTCATTTACAGCAACAGCAAGAACAACACGCATTGCAACTTGAGCAAGAACTCTTTCAAACGTGGCAACAGACACAGCAAACGCATATCCAAAACAGCGCGGCACTCACTCAACAGCAAGCACAACTGAATCGCTTAACAACTGAACGAGAAAAGCAAGAACAAGCCATTCAGCATGCCTGTACCGAAGCGCAGATCCAACTCGATCTTGCTCAATCACCTAAGTCAAATCAGCAACAACTTACACAAACGATGCAAAATCTTCAGCTCGACCAACAAAAAATTGAGCAAACGATTCAACAACTGGGTGATACTCAAAAACAGCAACGCACCCTCGCCCAAAGCATTCAACAGCTCTCGCAACAGATGTCTGTCATTCAACAGTCCGAGCAAGCCCTTGATGATCTGCTTGAGTTACTCAGTACCGAACAACGTGTCACTTGGCAAAAACACACTTTAAATACTGCTCAAAACATTATGCAACTGCTCCATCAGCGTCATCAGCATTTACAGTACATTGACTCACTGATGCAGCAGCTCAATGCGAAAATGCAGGACTTAAAACAAAAATCATTACAAGTCGAACATCAACAGACACAACTCCAACAGGCTAAAAACGAGCAAGAACAATTTGAAAAGCAAGGCAAAGAAAATACAAGTCAAGCCATTCAACTGATTTTTGAGATCACGCAAGTACAAATTGAAAAGCCGTGTAAATGGCTCAAGCAGTATGATGAGCAGCGTCAAAAATTACAGCTTGAATTTAATCGAGTGCGTGAACGCTTTGAACAAGTGCGCGATCAGTTTGATGCACAGCAGCGTCTACTCGATCAGCTCAAAACACAACAGCAACAAGTCACCGCACAGCATCAAAATGCTACCCTTGAAATCGAACAGTGGCTCAAACAACATGCTGATTTTGATACGATACAGCTTGTGCAACTGCAAAGCATTACACCTGAACAGATTCAGCAGATGCGCCAACACGTACACATGGCTGAACGAGAGTTAGCAGATGCATTTGCTGCACTCAAAGCTATTCGGGAGCAATTACAGCAACATTTAACCCAACAACCTGCCATCGAGTTTGCACAACTCCAAACTGAACTCACCGCTCTGCTTGAAACACTGCAACGCACTCAAGTACAACGAGATGAGGTCAGACTCAAACTGGAATTGCATCAGCGCAATCTGGAAAAGCAGCAGCAATTTGCCAAACAGATTCAAAACATCCAGCAGGAAGAACATCGCTGGGGCAAAATTTCAGGCTTAATGGGTGACTCGACTGGTAAAAAATTCCGCGACTTTGCCCAGCAATATAATCTGGACATTCTGCTCGAATATGCCAATCAGCAACTGGCTATGCTTTCGCAGCGCTATACCCTGAAACGCCTAGATAATTCGTTGAGCCTTGCGATTATCGACCATGACATGGATGGTGAAGTGCGTTCAGTTGCTTCGTTGTCGGGTGGTGAATCTTTCCTGACCGCCCTCTCCTTGTCACTGGCAATTGCCAACATGGCATCGGGTTCCATGAAAATTGAATCACTATTTATTGATGAAGGCTTTGGTACGCTCGATGCTTCGTCACTGCACATGGTGATGAATGCCCTCGACCAATTGCAAAATCAGGGACGTAAAGTGGTGCTAATCTCGCATATTCAAGACATGCATGAACGCATTCCTGTGCAAATTCAGGTACAACCACTGGGTTCAGGGGCTAGTCAGATCGAAATTGTGGGATAAGAAAAAGAGCCGTTGAAACAAAAATCGTGCGGGCGCCAAAGTGGTCAACCATCCAGCCACTCATCGGAATAAAAATGGCTACCGCCAGTAAATAAGCACTGATTCCGATATTTAGATCAATTGCTGTGGCATGAAAACTTTGAGCCAGTGCGGGTAAAACTGCGGTGATAATGGTGGCATCCAGATTCTCCATAAAGAATATGACAGCCACCAACAACGCTGTCCATTTTATTTTTGTTTGACTCAAAACTCCCTCTCCAATTATTTTTGGTAGTCGCGCGCTCCAAACAGTGCCGTACCGATGCGTACCATAGTTGAACCTGCGGCAATGGCAGCTTCAAGATCTCCCGACATGCCCATGCTTAAGGTATCCCAATCTTCAGGATGTGTATGTTGTACTTTAACTTTTTCAAACAAGGCTTGAGCATCGCTAAAAGCTTGCTGATTATTTGGTGCAGGAATCACCATCAGGCCACGCAAACGTAAATTTGCAAGCTGGCTGATCTGTTTGACTAAACTTGCGACTTCTTCAGGCGCACAGCCATCTTTCGTATCCTGTCCATCAATATTGACCTGTAAGCAGATATTAAGCGGCTGAGCCGTCTCTGCTCGCTGGCTCGACAAGCGCTCAGCAATAATTAAACGGTCAACCCCATGGACCCAGTCAAATTTCTCAGCCAAATGCTTGGTTTTATTGCGCTGTACATGCCCAATAAAATGCCACTCAATTGCGAGGTCTTGTAATGCTTCAATTTTATCAAGTGCTTCTTGTAAATAATTTTCCCCAAATGCACGTTGCCCCGTTGCATACATGGCACGTAAAGCTTCACTCGGATGGGTTTTCGACACCGCAAGCAACTGGACTTGATCAGCAGAACGACCAGATTGTGTGCATGCATGCTGGATTTGATGCAATACAGCATCACGCGATTCTTGGTAATGATTCATAAACAGGCATCTCTCAAGATTTTTCATGATTTGCAGTGGAAAGTATTGGTTAGATGTTTTGAAAATCGTTATTATTTTACAAAAATAACGAACACTTTGGGGCAAGAATGGATATTACAGAATTACTGGCTTTTTCTGCAAAAAATGGGGCGTCAGATTTACACCTTTCAGCAGGTCTCCCACCCATGATTCGTATCGACGGTGAAGTACGTCGCATCAATCTTCCTGCACTAGAGCATAAAGATGTCCATCGTCTCATTTACGATATCATGAACGATAAACAACGCCACGATTATGAAGAAAAGCTCGAAACTGACTTTTCTTTTGAAGTCCCTGGGGTTGCACGTTTCCGTGTCAACGCATTTAACCAAAACCGTGGCGCAGGCGCTGTATTTCGTACCATTCCATCTAAAATTTTGACGATGGATGATTTGGGTTTGGGCAATATTTTTAAAGAAATTTGCGAATTCCCCCGGGGTATTGTGTTAGTCACAGGGCCAACAGGTTCGGGGAAATCTACAACGCTCGCAGCCATGCTCGATTATATTAATGACAATCGTTATGACCACATCTTAACCGTCGAAGACCCAATCGAATTTGTACATCCTTCTAAAAAATGTCTGATCAATCAGCGTGAAGTTCACCGTGACACGCATGGCTTTAACGAAGCACTGCGTTCGGCACTGCGTGAAGACCCTGACATTATTTTGGTGGGTGAGATGCGTGACTTGGAAACCATTCGTTTGGCACTGACTGCGGCAGAAACAGGTCACTTGGTCTTTGGAACACTCCATACCACCTCAGCAGCAAAAACCATTGACCGTGTAATTGACGTATTCCCTGCTGAAGAAAAAGACATGGTTCGTGCGATGTTGTCTGAATCTTTACAAGCGGTCATTTCACAAACCCTGCTGAAAAAGACAGGTGGTGGTCGTGTCGCAGCCCATGAAATCATGCTGGGTGTGCCTGCAATTCGTAACCTGATTCGTGAAAACAAAGTCGCGCAAATGTACTCAGCCATTCAAACAGGTGCAAACCAAGGTATGACCACACTCGATCAAAGTTTAAAAACATTGGTGAGCAAAGGTGTGATTACCAAAGATGTCGCACGGACTGCTGCAAAACAACCAGAAACATTTATGTAGTTTAAGGAATAAGAATTTTTCATGGCTATGGATTTTAATGACTTACTCAACTTAATGAGTGAGAAAAAAGCATCGGACTTATTTATTACTGCCGATGTTGAACCATCAATGAAAATTAATGGGCAACTCACGCCCATTTCATCGACCAAACTCACAGGCGAAATTGTTGATCAACTCATTTACTCGATCATGAGTGAAAAACAGCGTCAGGAATTTCGTGAAACCCGTGAATGCAACTTTGCCATTACCAACCGCGAACAAAGCCGCCGTTACCGTGTCAGTGCCTTTTACCAACGTGATTTACCAGGCATGGTATTACGTCGTATTGAACATCACATCCCAACGGTAGATGATCTACGACTCCCGCCTGTACTCAAAGATCTCGTGATGTCTAAACGCGGTATTATTATCTTTGTCGGGGCAACAGGTACAGGTAAATCGACCTCTTTGGCTGCACTTTTGGGTTATCGAAACCACAACTCAAAAGGGCATATTATTACCATTGAAGACCCAATTGAGTTCGTGCATCAGCATGCAGGTTGTATCATGACTCAACGTGAAGTCGGAATTGATACCAACTCATTTGAAGTCGCACTAAAAAATACTTTACGTCAAGCACCTGATGTCATCTTGATTGGTGAGATTCGTACCAAAGAAGTGATGGACTATGCGATTGCATTTGCTGAAACAGGTCACTTGGTTCTTGCAACCCTGCATGCCAACAACGCCAACCAAGCCTTAGAGCGGATTATTCACTTCTTTGAAACAGAACGTCATGAGCAGATTTATCTGGATTTATCGCTCAACTTACGTGCTGTGGTTGCCCAGCAACTAGTACCAACTGTTGATGGTAATTCACGTCGTGCAGCGATTGAAGTCATGATCAATAGTCCATTGATGTCCGATTACATTCGTAAAGGTGAAACACACGAATTAAAAGCACTAATGACTCGTTCACGGGAACTGGGAATGCAGACCTTTGACCAAGCCTTGTTTGACCTTTATAAAGCCAAAGAGATTACTTACAAAGATGCACTTCGCCATGCTGACTCACCAAATGATCTACGCTTACAGATCAAACTATCAGAAGATGGTGCTGATGAACTGATGAATGCAACCAGTAAAATCACCTTTGACGGTCAGTAAGCCATCAATAAAAAAGGCATTTCTTGAAGAAATGCCTTTTTTATTTGTTATATTTATGTAGGAATTACTTCTTACGTGAAGCCTCTTGGCATTCTGTCGCATCGCAATAACCATATAAATTTAACGAGTGACCTGTTAAGGTAAACCCATATTTTTTTGCAACTTCATGTTGCTCGTGTTCAATCACTTCATTTGTAAATTCAAGCACTTTGTTGCAGTTTTGGCACACAAGATGATCATGATGATCTTCTTGCATAATTTCAAAAACTGAGTGATTATTTTCAAAATGATGACGCTGAATAATACCTGCCGCTTCAAATTGTGTTAACACGCGATATACGGTTGCTAGGCCAACATCTTCACCTTGATCAAGTAATGTTTTATAAATGTCTTCAGCGCTCAAATGATGTTGTTTTGAGTTTTCAAGTAATTCCAATATCTTAATTCTTGGAAGGGTTACTTTAAGTCCTGCTTTACGTAAATCTTGATTCGAAATGGGCATGAAAAAGTCTCTCAACAATTTTTTAAGTTGGAATATGCAACAGAGTTTAGATGCAGTATGATCTATCCCTAGATTAAATGCATCACAATTGATTTGGATAGTGTAGCAAAAATGCAAAAAATTATGTTGACGACCTTACTCGTCAGTTCATTGCTTGCCGGCTGTGTCTATAAAATAGATATTCCTCAAGGGACACCTTTAACTAAAGCCCAAGCTTCACAAGTACACGTTGGAATGAGTTACCAACAGGTTCGTTTCTTGCTTGGCAGTCCGACCATTACTGATCCACTGAATCCAGAACGTTGGGATTATGTTTACAATTATATCCCAGGAACTTATGCGAAAAAAGCCAAGATTCCTGCCGCACATGGACAGCATTTAAGTATCTATTTTGACAAGGCTGGTGTAGTCAACAAAATTGAAGGTTTAGACAGCTTGCCAGATGCTCAGCCAGGATTACCCCCTTCTAAAGATGCAATCCTTTCAGCGCAGCCATTATAATCGATCTATGGCATGCTTAAAAGAAAACCTCAATCAAATGATTGAGGTTTTCTTTAATTATGAAGATCGTTTAAACCGATTTCCTTTGCCATAACGCCCAACTGGGTGATTTGCAGCTCGATTTCGCCGAATCTCTTTGGGATTAATGGTTAATGCCCGATAAATCTCAACCCGATCACCCACCTGTAATAAATGATCCTGACTAATTTTAGTCCCAAAAATTCCCAGTTGTAGTGGTGTTTCAAATAGTTCTCGCTCTGCCAAACCACTTTTTGCAATCGCATCTTGTGCTGTCATGCCTTCTTCAAATTCAACAGCCAAATAATATTGCTGCTGTGCAGTTGCATAAGCCACCCAAACCTGCTGCATTAAATTGCTCCTAATACAACAGCCACCATCGCAATAACAATCGCAAGAGGCGAAAGAATGCGTACTGCAATCCGCCACAGGTTATATGTTGTTTCTTGAGCAAAGTTTAAAGATTTACGTAAATGACTGATTTTCATCAACCAACCGACAAAAATGGCATACAACAAACAGATCAACAATCCCCAAAGCATCAAAACTGTGTTGAGCACCAGTACGATTGCCATACATGCCCATGTGAAGAGTGGTAATAGTAAAATAACCCACTGCATCACTACGCCAATTTGGCGCTGTTGTAATTGTTCACGTGCCAGTTGCAACAAACTTGCAGCAGCAGCCACACTACCTAGCAATACGGTTATCGCAGGGATCTGTGCTTGTACCGCAAAAAATCCAAATAAAACCACCGCCAGCACTTGTGCTATCCATACGGGCACAGCGCTTGGGGTCGCTTGTTCTGTATTTTTAATTTGCAATAAACTCGTTTGGGCATAAATACCCAACCCTAAACCTGTTGAAACAAGTGCTAAAACAACGGCATATCCCCATTCTGAGAACTGAAATGCGGTCATGTGCCATGCGGATAAACTGATCGGAAAGATATGACTGCAGACCAATGAGATCAATACCATCACAACTGCAACCACAGCTAAAATCAAACGCGGTAAAAATGAAGCAGCAACCGCAATAACAGCCACAGCAGCCACTAAAATATTATCAGGCATCGGCAAGGCAAGATAATGTGCAGCCGTATAACCTGCATTTGCAACTAATGCACCTGCCAAAAATGGCATAAACACCACAGCCAGCCAACCCGCAATACGCCAACGTGCGGATACATCAGCTTCACGCGTTAAACTCATTAAAGCCTGTAAAGCTGTCGTTTTGGCACGCTTCACCAAAGCCACTTCCAAATAGGCAAATGGCAATGCCAAAACCACCATTAATACGAGCCATAATGCCCAAAAATCGAGCTGGCGATCCTTTTGAATCCCCACCACTGGCGCAAGCGTGGTGATCAACAAAAATGATAAACAAAACGCCATCAGTGGCGATAACCATCGTGACATAGGTCTGTCCTGCATCCGAAGTTTAAAAATAATGAGCTATTTTGCCTTTGTCATGGCTGAAAATCAAAGTTTGTAGAAAAAAGAAATCATTGCCGAAGCAATGATTTGTGGCGTAAGTTTCAAGCTGTAGTTTTTTATGATTATTCTTTTTTATTATTTTCAATTTTTATGAGAAGAATCGAGCAAACCAATTCTTGCCTTTTTTCTTTTCGTGTTCACGAATAATGCCTTTCATGTTTTCTTTGACTGCACCAACATAGTCCGCATCATCGTGTTGAATGTGATTAATCAACCATTTTGTTAGAATTTGATGTAACTCATCTTCAATGGCTTGTCCCATCACAAAACGATCACGATAGTCTTCGATTTTTTTAATAAACAAGTCATGTACACGCTTATGAGGCACACGGTACTTATAACCCGCTTCATCTTGAAGGCTTTCTTCAAAGGTAAAGTGTGACTGAGTGTAATCAATAATATTGTCTAATACTTCTTTGATTTGATTACGATCACGAGTAAAACGCACATCTTCGATTTGATTGATATAATCGAGAATACGTTTATGTTGATCGTCAATCACGTCAATACCCGTATTGTATTCAGAGCGCCAATTCATTTTCATAGTGGGGGCTGCCTAATGCATCTATGTTTCATTTTTGCGGCATAATAAACAAAAAATGATCAATAAAAAACCAAGTAAAACCCTCAGAATTAAAGTAATTTTCACTAATTATTTGATAAAAATAAGAAAACACTTTATAACCAACCAAAAGAGTCAAGTATTTTTTAATCAATTCAATTACTTATATATTGATTCTTTACCAAATATAAAAATATTGTCTATGTTTTTAATATAAATCTGCTTTGGTGACACGGCGTAAAGAGGGATCTTGAGCCTCACGAATCAAGCGCTGAACTTCAGTCATGGCATGTAAAATTGGGCGCCCCTGCTGAAATAAAATCATTTCCCCTGCCTGAAAAGCTGTCCACTGTTCATTTTGAGTCAAAGGCTCTGTGGTAATGACTGCCACACGGTCATCAGGCGTGGTGACTTCACTAAAATCCACTTCAACATCTAGATCAATCAGATGTGCATGCTGAAACGGATATTCACGTACAATCCAATGCAGCTTGGTTGTCGCATAACTCCACAAGGCTTGCCCATTGGATAAACAGAAGTTGAATGTACCATGCTCTGCAATTTGTGGCGCAATTTCTTGTAAAACCTGAAAAATATCTTGAATCGATGGCTCTTGATAACCAAAACGTTCCACCAACTGATCGAGGAGAAAGCAAAAGGCATATTCGCTGTCAGTATTTCCCACAGGCGTAAAACGCCCACTCAGTTCAGGCTGAAATCCATGCAGATCACCATTATGTGCAAAAATCCAGTGACGCCCCCACAATTCCCGTAAAAATGGATGTGAGTTTTCAAGAGTAATTTTGCCTTGTGTGGCTTTGCGAATATGGGCAATCACATTGCGGGATTTAATTGGATAATTGCGGATTAAGTCAGCAATTGGGGATTCAACCGCAGACTGATTATCCACAAATAAACGGCAGGCTTTGTCTTCAAAAAAAGCAATGCCGAAACCATCGCAGTGATCAGAGGTAATTCCCGCACGTTGTGAAAACCCTCGGAACGAGAAAGTAATATCGGTCGGTGTTGCACAATTCATTCCGAGTAGCTGGCACATGCTGAAATCTTCTTACAATCAAATACATCTCTAAAGAATGTAACGGATGCCGTGCAGATCTGCAAATGCGTTTTTTCGCAGTCTTTATGAAAAATAATGCTAAAATAAATCTAATAACCACATTTATCGAATAATAATTTTTTGAGTCAAAAAAAACCGCATTACTGCGGTTTCTTAAATCTAAGCTTACAGATGTGCAGCTTTAGCACGGTTGGTAATCAGTGTCCCCACCCCGTGATCGGTAAAGATTTCAAGCAAAGTCGCATGTGGCACACGTCCATCAACAATATGTGCACTCACCACACCGCCTTTTACCGCATCAAGTGCGCAACTCACTTTCGGAATCATACCACCATAAATCACGCCTGTTTCGATCAGTTGATCGACTTCATGCGTAGTTAAACCAGTCAGCAGATTTTTATTTTCATCCAGTACACCACTAATGTTGGTCAACAAAATCAGTTTTTCTGCACCCAATGCTTCAGCGACTTTACCTGCCACCAAGTCTGCATTGATGTTGTAGGTATTGCCTTGTTCGTCGACACCGAGTGGTGCAATCACAGGAATAAAATCGCTTTGGGTAAACATTTGCAAAACGTCAGTTTTCACACCAACCACTTCACCGACCATACCCAAATCAATTTCTTTGACAGAACCATCTTCATTCTGTTTTTTCATCAAAAGTTTGCGGGCGCGAAGTAAGTTACCGTCTTTACCTGTCAAACCAATGGCACGACCACCATGTTTATTAATCAAATTGACGATCGATTTGTTGACGCTACCACCGAGTACCATTTCTACCACTTCCATAGTGGCTTCATCGGTCACGCGCATCCCGTCAATACGGTCAGACTCTTGCCCTAGACGCTTGAGCAATGAATCCACTTGTGGCCCACCACCGTGGACAACAATCGGGTTTAAGCCAACAGTTTTAAGCAACACAATGTCTCGCGCAAAAGAGCTTTCAAGCTCAGGATCGGTCATGGCATTGCCACCATATTTCACCACAAGGGTTTTTCCTGAGAAACGTTGAATGTACGGCAAAGCTTCTGTTAAAACCTGTGCTTTGTCGAGGCCAGTGTGTTGGTGTGGCATGTGCCTCTCCTTATTGCGCGTTACAAATATCGTGTGCGATTTCTGGATATTTTTCGCTGAGCAGATATGCAAAGTTTTGGCGAATTTCATTTAAACGCAATGCACTACTGGCATCGAAGCGTACTGTTAAATATTCGCCAGTATTGGATGCTCGAATAATGCCAAAACCGTCATCAAAATCAAGCCTAACCCCGTCAATTTTGGTTAAATGCGCTGCAATTTTATGACTTTGTTGCTCAATATCTTGCAATATCTGAGCAGGATGATGCTGATAGGTTCGAATATAGGTGTCTTCTGTCGCGTAGCGTTCAGGAATTTGTCGCATTAATCCTGAAAAATGAGCTTCGGAACTTTGCGAAAAATATTCAATGGCACGCAGCGCAGCATATAAACCATCGTCATAGCCTTTACCGCGCCCATCATTAAAGACATAGTGCCCTGCGTATTCACCACCAAAAATCGCCTGCCCTTGGGAATGCGCAATATATTGACGTAAAAAAGTACTGCCTGTGCGAAGCATGTGAGGTATGCCAGCATACTGCTTGATCTGCTGAGTGACTAAATTGGAGCATTTCACATCAAAGACCACTTCACACTGTGGTTGCTGTTCAAGACACATTTTGGCAAATAAACACAGTAAGCGGTCGGCACGTAAAATCTCACCCGTTTCATCGACCATCACCACACGGTCGCCATCTCCATCAAGGGCAAAACCCAGATCTGCCTGTTGTTCACGTACCGTTTGGCAGAGTTTGAGCAAATGCTGTGCGGTTGAAGGATCAGGCGCATGCTCAGGAAATTCACCATTGGCTTCACAGCGCAGTGCAATCACCTGACAACCTAAACGCTGCAAAATCGCCACGGCATATTGACCTGCCGAGCCATATAAACCATCCACCACCACCTTGAGCGGTCGTGCCAAATGAATATCCTGTTGTAAGTACTGTAAATACTCAGCTTTAAACGATTCAATAAATTGATGTTTTTGCTCTGTAGATTGAATCGGTTCAGGATGTTGCGCGGCAAAGTGTTGTGCGGCTACAGCGACTTGCTGAATTTGCTCAGGAGATGATGGCTCACCCTGACACATCCATTTAATGCCATTATCACTTTTGGGGTTATGGCTCGCTGTCACCATTACGCCATTACCACCGTGCTGCATGGCAAAGAAATATAAACACGGCGTGGAACAACAGCCCAGTTCGATTACATTTAAGCCATTCTTTTTAAAAGTTTGCTGCAAAATCGTCGCATAGCTCGGACTGGTTAAGCGAGCATCATAACCAAGAACCACCGTAGCGACCTGATGTTGTAAGAATTGTTGAGAGAGCGCTTCAGCAATCGCTTGAATCACGTTTGGCGTCAAATTATTCAACTTGCCCCGAATATCGTAGGCACGGAAGATATGCGCAGGAAAATCATTTTTGTTTAACTGCATAAAATACTTTTTTCAGATCAATCATGAATAAATTGTGTAGGACAACCTCATGTTTTGTAAATACGACACTCAGGCTATTTTGTAAGAAATAGCCCAGTTTTAGACTAAAAAATCAAAAAACTCCAACAGTGTGGAGTTTTTTTTAGTCACCATAAATCAGTCGATTTTAGTGTTGACCCGTATGACCAAAGCCACCTGCACCACGTTCGGTTGCAGCAAACTCATCGACCTGTTCAAATTCTGCCTGAATCACAGGCACTAATACGTACTGTGCCAAACGCTCGCCCGGTTCAAGCGTAAATGTTTGTTGACCACGGTTCCAGACTGAAATCATCAACTCACCTTGATAATCCGAGTCAATTAAACCCACCAAATTACCCAAAACGATGCCGTGCTTATGACCTAAACCTGAACGTGGCAAAATCAGACCTGCAAAGTTTGTATCTTCAATATAAATCGCCAAACCTGTTTTTACCAATACGGTTTGACCTGGTTCAATTTGAATGGCTTCATCTAGACATGCACGTAAATCAAGACCTGCTGAACCCGCTGTCGCATAGCTTGGCATTGCCCACTGTTGACCTAAACGTTTGTCTAAAACTTTAACCTGAACTTTCATACACTTTCCTAAACAATTAAAACATTAGTGCTTATGCTTGAGCATGGCACGTAAATTTTCCAAATAAACCTTGGCCTGTTCTTTCGGGTCAACATGCACCTGTTGCGTTTTTTTCTTACGCCCAAGCCAGTCGAGTTCATCTTGTGGCAATTCATCCAAGAAACGGCTCGGGGTCATCTGCTTCATTTGCCCGCCTGCCTTACGCTGCTCAGCCAAAGTGAGCGTTAAACTTTGGCGCGCACGGGTAATGCCCACATACATTAAGCGGCGTTCTTCTTCAACCGTTTCCGCCGCAATCGAGTTTTTATGCGGCAACAATTCTTCTTCTAGACCCATCATATACACAAATGGGAACTCTAGACCTTTGGCAGCATGTAGCGTTAACAGATTGACCTTATCCGTGTCTTCTTCTTCCTGTTGTTGCTCGAGCATATCGAGCAACACCATTTTCCGAATCACACTTTCAATATTTTTTTCATCAACATCTTCAGCACGATTAATCAGACTTTGAATACTGCTATATAAAGTTTCGATGTTATCGAGCTTGGTTTTTTCCTGTGCAGGCGTTGCCGATTGCTCGCGAATATAGTCGATATAACCTGTTTCGGTGATCATCTGACGGACAATTGGTACAGGTTGATCATCATCGAGCAATTCACGAGTGTAATCTGCCATAAACTGGGCAAATTCATGCAATTGCGAACAGACTTTTTTACTTAGCACCATGCCCAAACGCTGGTCTGCCGCCGCCATCAATAGCGACAAATGATTTTCTTGCGCAAACAGACCGAGCTTTTCCAAAGTCACAGGGCCAATCGCACGTTTCGGGGTATTAATGATGCGTAAGAACGCGCTGTCATCTTCAGGGTTAATAATCAGGCGCAAATAGCTCATGATGTCTTTGATTTCACTGCGCGCAAAGAATGAAGTCCCGCCTGAGAGTTTATATGGAATCTGCATTTGGCGAAGCTGGGTTTCCAATACACGCGCCTGAAAGTTACCACGATACAGTACCGCGTAATCTTTCCAGTTTTTACCGTTCATGAGCTTATGGGTCATGATGTCCTTGACCACGCGCTCAGCTTCATCATCGTCATTACGACAGGTAATAATCCGAATGACTTCGCCATGCCCTTTGTCACTCCACAATTTTTTGTCAAAAATATGCGGATTATTTTCAATCACGGCATTCGCCGCTTTTAAGATACGACTGGTGGAACGGTAATTTTGTTCCAGTTTAATCACTTTTAAATTCGGGAAATCCTCTTTGAGCAGTGCCATATTCTCAGGCTTTGCCCCACGCCATGCATAGATGGACTGGTCATCATCACCTACAGCAGTGAACTGTCCCATCACCCCAACCAATAATTTCACCAAAATATACTGTGCGGTGTTGGTGTCCTGATATTCATCGACCAGTAAATAACGCACGCGGTTTTGCCATTTGTCGCGTACTTCGGCATTTTCTTGTAATAAACGAGTTGGCAACACAATCAGGTCATCGAAATCCACTGCATTGTAGGCACGCAAGTTGCGCTCATACAGTTGATATAAATAGGCAAAGCGCACATCGTCTTCGGTTTCACAAGTGCTTGGCGCTTGTTCAGGCAAAATCAGGTCATTTTTCCAGTCGGAAATTTTCTTCATGGCTTTCGCCACCAATTCTTTACTTTCTGCTCCTGACAAATTGTCCTGATGCATCAAGTCGATCAGAATGCGTTTACAATCATCGGCATCCAAGATTGAGAAATTGGCTTTAAGCGGTAAATGTTTAAGTTCGAGTCGCAGCAGATTCAAACCGAAAGTATGGAAAGTCGAGACTGACAAGCCCTTGGCTTCTTCACGGCTCAGCAATTTACCGACACGCTCTTTCATTTCACGAGCGGCTTTATTGGTAAAGGTCATGGCGGTAATACGATGCGCGGGAATGCGACATTGCTGTACCAAGTAGGCAATTTTTCGGGTAATCACCGATGTTTTGCCTGAGCCTGCACCTGCAAGTACTAACAAGGGTCCTTGAGTGTATTTCATGGCTTCAAGTTGCTTGTCATTGAGTTGACTTGCTGATGACATCTGTTGACCTCCTATGCTTGGAGCATGATTATAGTCATCTCGGTTTTAGATTCCCAATAGAACTTGCACTGAACGCTAGAATTTTGTGTGCTTGGACGACAGTGTGTGTCGCTATAAGAAAACCAAAGCCATGGCAGATCAACTGATTGCAGAAGGGCAAAACCAAAATGCCCCTCTTTCTGCTTCTGTCCTTTAATTTTTAGACTGTAATTTTTGTTTGGCTGGCCATGTCATGATAAAACGCGCACCGCCAAGCTCAGGGCTACGGTCAACTTCAACTTTCCCGCGAAACCAAAACGCGATACGACTGACAATCGAAAGACCCAAACCATACCCCCCTGAAGCACGAGTTCGGCTGTCATCTAAACGAGCAAAGGCTTCAAAGACACGTTCACGGTCTTGTTCAGGAATCCCCTGACCATCATCTTCAACACAAACATAGGCTTGACCATCAGGACGGATGCCACCACTAATTCGCACACGTTCATTACAATAACGTACTGCATTACCCACCAAGTTTTGTACCACACGATGCAAATAACGACGCTCGGCATCAGCGACTACATTAATTTCAGGGGCATTCAATTCAATAATTTTTTGAGTTTTTAAGGCTTCGGTTTCTTTTGCCACCTGTGCCAAAACATCTGCAATCGGAATACTTTGAATATCCAGAGATGGTGTGCCCTGCTCCAGTTTGGCATAAGTCATGATTTCATCAATCAAGGTATTGAGTGCTTCAATATCTTTATCGATCATATCGACCTGACTGAGCCGTGAATCATAGTCATCATCTTCGGCAAGCATTTCCATACCAAAACGAATTCGTGCTACAGGAGTACGCAGCTCATGTGAAACTGCACGCATCAATTCACGCTGAGCTTCAATCAAACGTTGGATATGGCTCGCCATATCGTTATAGCTTGCTGCCAGACTCGACATTTCATCCGTCCCTTCAACATTGAGTCGCGTAGACAGATTCCCTGTTTTCATTTGATCCAAAGCTTTAATGGTTTGTTTGGTTTTACGCTGTAACGGTAAAATTAATCCATACACGCCCAAGCTCAACAGGAATAAACTCAACAGCGTAATGCCTGCTGCAAGTTGAAATGGCATCCAGTTAAACATGGGTACAGGGCCAATCACCAACACTTCAGCAGGGTTATTCGGCATTGGCGAGACAATCGAGATCGTCGTTCCACGAATCGTGGCACTATCACGATATAACAAAATGCTCTGATCCTGACGTAAGCGCCCAATCTGCTCCGAATCTAGTCCTAAGTTTAAAATAGAATCAATTTCAATCGGATAAGAAAAATGCTGACGAATTTTTTCCAGATATTCTTTTTCTTGTCCAGGATAATAAATCAGATAATCTAAAATAAATATTGGCAAGGCGCGCATTTGTCGCTCACCAATTTTATTCACTTTAATATATAGATAATGTTGTTGATCGTGTGGCAAACCCAAAAATAAGGTCGCAACCATGCTTTGTGCATCATAGCGCACTACAGCTTGCTGATTTTCAATCCGTTTACTTTCAGAGCGTGATAACTCAACTTTAGAACGGTCAACCAAAGAAATCGGTAATTCCAGCAAATCTGCTGCATCGGAAATCCAGTCTTTCTTTTGCTGAGCAGTCTGTTGACGCTCAACGCCCTGACTAATCACATAGGAAATCCCATCGGTTAAGGATTCACGATATTCTTGCGCGCGCTGGTAGTTAATAATCTGTACCAACAAATAACAAAACACCGCCACCAACGCCACAAGGATGATGACACCTGCGTAAATTCGCAAAAATATACTGTGCTTAAACACGAATGATTACCCTTTGTTCAGGATGTCGAATAAAGCAAACAACCTCTTTCAGTCACTGAAAGAGGTTGCCATGAAGAAATGCTCAAATTGGATTTTATAATCCATTGGTTTCTTTAACGAATAAATAACCTTTACTACGAACGGTTTTAATACGTTTCGGATTTTCAGGGTCATCACCGATTTTTGGACGAATACGTGAGATACGCACATCGATTGAACGATCTTGACCATCGTATTCGATACCACGTAAACGCTCAAAAATATCTTCACGAGACAAAATGCGTCCAGCATTTGAAGCCAACAACCAAAGCAAGTCATATTCCGCACTGGTGAAATCAACCAATTCACCATTTAAAGTCACTGAACGACCACCATTGTCGATGACGAGATCATCAAATTCGATGCGCTGTGCCACTTCATCTTCAACAGTTTTGTCAGTACGACGCAACAAAGCACGGATACGAGCCAATAGAACACGTGGTTGAACAGGTTTAGCGACATAGTCATCTGCACCCATTTCAAGACCCAAAACTTGATCCATATCTTCAGTACGAGCGGTCAGCATCAAAATCGGTTGATGGTAGTGAGGACGCACTTCACGACATACAGTTAAACCATCTGCACCTGGGAGCATGACATCTAAGACCACAAGATCTGGTTGCTCACTGATGATACGGCGAATCGCACGGTTACCATCTGGTTCTACCCCAACTTCAAGCCCATTACGAATCAAATATTCCTGAGTTAAGCGCGCCAGACGCTCATCATCTTCAACAATCAAAATCTTTGGTAACTTTTCTTCTTGGCTCATCATCTTGCCCCTTAAAATTCCGTCAATATTAGCTATTGGTTATTCAAACAGATACGCTAATTCATATCCTGCAATATACACATGTTTACATTGTAAACAAGATGCCGTTCACCAAACTGATACATGTAACTGCTAAATTGTAATAAATTGGTTAATTATTGAAAAAATTAATGTTTTTCTTTTCGTAATTGCAACATTCGTGTAGCAAAGGTAAACCCTCTTTGCCAGATCACAGCTAATGTGGGGGAGTGTCTGACGTTATTTTCTGATCAATTAATTGTTTTACTGCGTTCTGTATAAGTAATTTGGAATGGACTTTGTTATGCTATGCGCCTTGAGCAAAATCACCTATGTTGTTGTATCTAAAACAGCTCAATTCTCAGTGAAAAGATTTAAAAAAAATTAAAAAAATGTCAATATTGATCTTCAAAAATTTTTCCCGTATCTTGTGCCCTAATTCTTTTTAAACCACTAAATATTGTGTTTATCCCTCAAATATCGAGGTTCATTTACCCGATTCAAATGGTCCATAGACATAACAATGACATGAGAAATGGAGCTAAGCTGACATGAGCGTAATCTCATCAACACCAGGTCAACTGCAAGTGATTAAACGCACTGGCGATGTTGTCCATTTTGATGCAGAAAAAATTTCTGTTGCGATTGGGAAAGCCTTCTTAGCTGTAGAGGGTCAACAAAGCGCAGCGTCAAGCCGCATTCATGACCGTATCGAACAGTTAACAGAAATGGTGATGAATACTTTTCAACGCCGTTTACCTTCGGGCGGTACGATTCATATTGAAGAGATTCAAGATCAGGTTGAACTTGCCTTGATGCGTACGGGTGAGCAAAAAGTTGCTCGCGCTTATGTTATTTATCGTGAACAGCGCGCTTCTGCACGTCAGCAAACTAATGCGAACCACCATCCAACACTTCAAATCACAGATGCTCAAGGTCAGTTACAGCCTCTTGATTTAGCCGAACTTACTGCAAGTATTAGCACTGCGGCGGAAGGTCTTGAAGGCATTGACGTTCAGGCGATTGTTGAAGAAACCGTTAAAAACCTCTATAACGGCGTCAAAGCAAGCGATATCGCGACCACCATGATGATGGCAACGCGTACCCGTATTGAACAAGAACCAAACTATACTTATGTGACTGCACGTTTGTTGCGTAATGAACTGGTTGCAAAGGGCTTAGAGTTCCTCGGTCTTGCGGCAGATACGCTTGAAAATGATGCGCTTGAAACTTTCCTGAAAAAAGGGATTGAGCTTGAACTGCTTGACCCTGAACTGTTGAACTTTGACTTGGCAAAATTGGCTGCGGCAATTAAACCAGAGCGTTCAAACCAGTTTACGTATTTAGGTCTACAAACTTTATACGACCGTTACTTCATTCACTCTGACGGCGTGCGTTACGAACTTCCTCAGTTGTTCTTCATGCGTGTGTCGATGGGTCTAGCACTCAATGAAGACAACCGTGAAGATCGTGCAATTGAATTCTATAACCTGTTGTCGAGCTTCGATTACATGGCGTCAACACCGACGTTGTTTAATGCAGGAACTTTACGTCCACAGTTGTCGAGCTGCTACTTGACCACGATTTCTGATGACCTATACAGCATTTACGGTGCAATCCGTGACAATGCGATGTTGTCTAAATGGGCTGGCGGTCTAGGAAATGACTGGACGCCTGTACGTGCCTTGAACTCATACATCAAAGGTACAAACGGTAAATCACAAGGTGTTGTCCCGTTCCTGAAAGTCGCGAACGATACAGCGGTTGCGGTCAACCAAGGTGGTAAACGTAAAGGTGCAGTCTGTGCTTACCTTGAAACTTGGCACTTGGACATCGAAGAATTCCTAGAGCTTCGTAAAAATACAGGTGATGACCGTCGCCGTACTCACGACATGAACACTGCAAACTGGGTTCCTGACCTATTTATGCAACGTGTGATTGAAGATGCTGAATGGACTATGTTCACGCCATCTGATGTCCCTGATTTGCATGACTTAACAGGTACAGCATTTGCTGAGCGTTACACGCACTACGAAAACATTGCCAAAGAACAAAACTTGTTGCACAAAAAAATCCGTGCAAAAGACTTGTGGCGCAAAATGTTGTCAATGTTGTTTGAAACAGGTCATCCGTGGATTACCTTCAAAGACGTATGTAACTTGCGTTCACCACAACAACACGTCGGTGTGGTGCATTCATCAAACTTGTGTACCGAAATTACGCTGAACACCAGCGAAGATGAAATTGCAGTTTGTAACTTGGGTTCAATCAACCTTGTACAACATGTTCAAGGCGGTGTATTGAATCGCGAGAAACTGGCTCGCACCATCAAAACTGCCGTTCGTATGCTCGACAATGTGATCGACATCAACTACTACGCAGTACCACAAGCGAAAAACTCAAACATGAAACACCGCCCAGTGGGTATGGGAATCATGGGCTTCCAAGACGCGCTTTATGAAATGGGCATGGCTTACGGTTCACAAGAAGCGGTTGATTTTGCCGATGAATCAATGGAAGTGATCAGCTACTACGCGATTCAGACCTCAAGTGATCTTGCAGTTGAACGTGGCGTGTACTCAACCTTTCAAGGTTCGCTATGGGATCAAGGCATTTTGCCAATCGACTCTTTAGAGATCGTAGCGAAATCGCGTCCTGAGCGTATGTTTGAAGTCGACCGTACTCAACGTCTGGACTGGGACAGCTTACGTGCCAAAGTTCAAAAAGACGGTATGCGTAACTCAAATGTGATGGCGATTGCACCAACCGCAACTATTTCAAACATTTGTGGCGTGTCACAGTCAATTGAACCGACTTTCCAGAACTTGTATGTGAAATCAAACTTGTCTGGCGAATTCACCGTGATCAACCCTTACCTTGTCCGTGCATTAAAAGCGCGTGGTTTATGGGACAGCGTGATGGTGAACGACCTGAAACATTTTGAAGGTTCTGTACAAAAGATCGCACGTATTCCTGAAGACTTGAAAGCGATGTTCTCTACAGCGTTTGAAGTTGAGCCACGCTGGATTGTAGATGCTGCATCACGCCGTCAGAAGTGGATTGACCAAGCACAATCATTGAACCTGTACATTGCAGGTGCAAATGGTAAGAAGCTGGACATCACTTACAAAATGGCTTGGTTACGTGGCTTAAAAACGACGTATTACCTCCGTGCTTTAGGTGCAACTTCAGCTGAGAAATCAACCATCAATACAGGTGCGTTGAATGCAGTAAAACCTGCAACGGTTGCTGCTGCCGTAGCAGCGCCTGTTGTGGCTGAGAAAAAAGCGCAAGTAGTTGCTGAAGAAGAAGGTTTTTCTCAAGCAGCGCCAGTGCCACAAGCCTGTTCAATCGACAATCCAGATTGTGAAGCTTGTCAATAATTACCTCCCCTAACCCCTCCTCAAAGGAGGGGGAATGGCACCCAACCTATTAAAGGTGTGAAAGTCCCTCTTTTTTAAAAGAGGGATTTAGGGAGATTAGGAATTTAAACCACAAAGGTAGAGACGATGTTTGAACATTTATCTAAAAACTATGAATTAGGTTTACTCGCATACGTCTTAACCTACGTGGTGTTTTGCATTCCAATTGCATACGTGATTTACAAGGTTCGTAAAGAACAGCGTAATCAAAACAAGTAGTGCCGATTGACCTTTTGAGCAAAATCAAAACAGCCATCGGTAAAACTTAGTTTTGCTTACACAGAATAAGCGTATAGTAGAGGCATCTTCGCTGTAAGGTGTCATAAAAGATATAAACAACGAAGAGAGAATGATTATGTCTATCCTTAGTTGGGACGATTTTGAAGATGATTCGCAAAAACCGACTACACCAGAGTCCAAGTCTGCGCCCGTCCAACCGCAAGAAGCGCCTGAGTCGCAAGTGGTATCTGATTCGCAGCCATCGTCGCCGAATGTGGCAAATGCTCAACCCGTTGGAACCAGTACCAGCGCCGCAACAGATTCAACCGATTCGTTGGCTCGAGCATCTGAATCCCTAAAAAATCTGGATGCATCAGCAGGCGTAGAAGAACTGGAAACAGGTGCAAGCCGCGTTCAAGTTGATGATAAAGCCATGATCAACTGTCGCGCTGACTTGAATCAGCTTGTTCCATTCAAATACGAATGGGCTTGGCAAAAATACCTAGATGGTTGTGCCAACCACTGGATGCCTCAAGAAATCAACATGACGCATGACGTTTCTCTTTGGAAGTCTGAAAATGGCTTAACTGAAGATGAGCGTATTATTGTCAAACGTAATCTTGGCTTCTTCTCGACTGCGGACTCTCTAGTTGCAAACAACTTGGTCTTGGCGATTTACCGTCTGATTACCAACCCTGAATGCCGCCAGTACATTTTGCGTCAAGCCTTTGAAGAAGCGATTCATACCCATGCGTATCAATACTGTATTGAATCTTTGGGTATGGATGAAGGCGAAATCTTCAACATGTATCACGAGATTCCAAGTGTGGCGCGTAAAGCTGCTTGGGGCTTGAAATATACCCAGTCTTTAAGTGATCCAACGTTCCAAACAGGTACACCTGAAACCGATCAGCAATTGCTACGCAACTTGATCGCATTCTACTGTGTCCTTGAAGGAATTTTCTTCTACTGTGGCTTTACTCAAATCTTGAGTATGGGGCGCCGTAACAAAATGAACGGTGTTGCTGAGCAGTTCCAGTACATTTTGCGTGATGAATCTATGCACGTGAACTTCGGTATCGACATGATCAACCAGATCAAGATCGAAAACCCACAATTGTGGACAGCCGAGTTCCAGCAAGAAGTGACTCAAATGTTGCTTGAAGGCACGATGCTTGAAATCGAATATGCACGTGACACCATGCCACGCGGTGTATTGGGTATGAACGCAGCGATGATGGAAGAATATTTGAAATTCATCTGTAACCGCCGTTTAACTCAGCTTGGCTTGTCTGAACAGTTTGTTGGTGTGACTAACCCATTCCAGTGGATGTCTGAAATGATGGACTTGCGTAAAGAGAAGAACTTCTTTGAAACACGTGTCACTGATTATCAGACTGGTGGCGCACTAAACTGGTAAGATATTGATTATATTGACTTATTTTTTAATTTTAAACATATTTTTTTAAATAAGTCAATTAATGATCAGAAATAGAGCCTCAAAGGCTCTATTTTTTTTATTTCAAATCCTCATTGAACAAGCATCTTTTTCTGCAAATATCCGATGCTGACAACAGGTAGAAATCCACAGCCCTTTCAGGGGTGGCAACAGCCAGTAACGCCCTTGCAGATACAGTTCCATCACCCCAACATCGGCATAAACCAGTTGCGCACGACTATGTACATGGGTGTCGACCACATGTCCTGCTGTAAAAAAGCGGGGAATCGATACAATCGCCTGCTCTGCAAAGTATTGTTCATTACTATGCAAATCGGCTTCGGATCGTGTTGTTAAGCGAGCATTTAAACTCATGCCACACCTTGTGATTTCAACTCTTGCAAAAACAGATCCAAAATAAAATTGGCACGCCGTCCCTTGCGTGTTGCAATACAAATCTTGGAAAAATAATACATTTCTTCAGGCAGGACAGCGCGCATCATGCCTCGTTCAACCCAGTGCTTGGCATAGTGTTCGGGCAAAAACCCAATAAATTTGCCTGTTAAAATCAGAAAGGCAATGCCTTCACGGTCACTGGCATTGGCTTTGGCATTTAAGGCTTGCTGCATCTCGATTGCGTTCTGAGAGAGCCGATAATTCGGCACGACTGCATCCCAATTTTTCAGTTGCTCAGCACTAGTCACCTGCCCCACATGATGAAACAGGGCATGCCCATGACTACAATACAAATAACTGGCTTCTTCGTATAAATCGTTATATTCCAGACCTGAAAGCGGGCTGATCATCGGCAATGCACCGACATGCAACTGTCCATCCATCAGCCCTTTTTCAATCTCAATCGGAGTACTCATGCTCAGATGAATTTGGATATTCGGCCCTTTTTGATACAATCGCGATAAGGCATGGGTAATCTGCATTTGTGGTAAAGTCACCAGATTATCGATGATTCCGATTTTCAACTCACCTTTAATTTCATGATGCAAACGATTGACATGCTGGCGAAAATCTTCAATCGAGGTGAGCAAGGCTTCGCTATAACTCAAAATGTGTTTGCCTTCATCGGTCAAGGCAAAACCTGAACGCCCACGCTGGCACAAACGCATCCCCAAACGGTTTTCCAAGGTACTCATGTGCAAGCTAATCGCTGAACGGGTAATGCCCAAAGCACTCTCCGCTGCTGAAAAACTGCCACTTTCTGCAACAGCCCGAAAAACCTTTAACAATTTGATGTCGGAGTCCGTGACTTGGTTCAGAATTTTGCTTTTCATTTAGGTGAGTATTTTTAAATCTAAACGTGAGTTAGCTTAAATTTATCTCATCTATTTACTCAATGTAAGCTGTATTTCTCACGAATTTTCAAGGAAGCTCACATGTCCGATGCTCACCACACTCAAGCTCAATATTCCGACGCGCACTGGATGCCTTTCAGTGCCAACCGTAATTTCAAACAAGATCCGCGTTTTGTGGTGGCAGCCGAAGGCAATTACCTGATTGATGATCAGGGTCGCCGTATTTACGACTCATTATCAGGCCTATGGACATGTGGTGCTGGGCATACCCGTAGCCAGATTCAAGATGCTGTAGCCAAACAGCTCGGCACACTGGACTATGCGCCTGCATTCCAGTTTGCGCATCCGCTATCATTTCAGTTAGCTGAGCAAATTACTGCATTAACCCCAGATCCACTCAACCATGTGTTTTTTACAGGTTCAGGTTCTGAGTCTGCCGATACAGCAGTCAAAATGGCCAAAGCCTACTGGCGCATTAAAGGTCAGCCAGCCAAAACCAAATTTATTGGTCGTGCCAAAGGCTATCACGGGGTAAACATTGCAGGTACAAGCTTAGGTGGTATCGGTGGTAACCGTAAAATGTACGGGCAATTTATGGATGTCGACCATTTACCGCACACTTTGCAAACTGATCTGCCATTTACCCAAGGCATGGCAGAAACAGGCGGCGTGGCGCTTGCCAATGAAATGCTGAAACTGATTGAACTGCATGATGCATCGAATATTGCAGCGGTGATTGTGGAACCTGTATCGGGTTCAGCAGGTGCAATTATTCCACCGCAAGGCTACTTACAACGTCTGCGTGAAATCTGTGACCAGCACAATATCCTGTTGATTTTTGATGAAGTCATTACAGGTTTTGGGCGTATGGGCAAATGGACTGCGGCGGAATACTTTGGTGTTACCCCAGACATTCTAAACTTTGCTAAACAAGTCACCAACGGCGCTGTACCTTTGGGTGGCGTGATTGCTTCAGATGAAATTTTCAATACGTTTATGCAACAAGGTACGCCAGATCATTTTGTTGAATTTACTCATGGTTATACCTATTCAGGTCATCCAGTGGCGTGTGCCGCAGGTTTGGCAACGTTGGAACTGTTAAAACAGGAGCAACTGCTTGAGCAATCAGCTGCGCTTGCACCACATTTTCAAAGTGTGATTCATGATTTGAAAACCGCAAAACACGTGGTTGATATCCGTAACTGCGGTTTGATTGGCGCAATCCAGTTGGCAGCCCGTGATGGCGACCCAAGCATTCGTCCATTTGAAGTCGGTACTGTGCTGTGGAAAGCGGGCTTCTATGTGCGCTTTGGCGGTGACTGCTTACAGTTTGGGCCAATGTTCAACAGCAAACCTGAAGACTTAAGCCGTTTATTTGCAGCAATTGGCGATCATTTACAGAAAATTGACTAAAGCCTTTCGCCTTTGAACTAGCGTGATGAATCCACTTGCGATTATGCTGTGAGGACATCACGCTTTTTTCTGTCTAGGCGAATAATAATGATTGATAAAAATATCCCGCTCACCGATTTACACCGCCACCTCGATGGCAACATCCGCCCACAAACCATTTTAGAACTCGGGCAACAATTTCAGATTGAATTGCCTGCCAATACCCTACCCGAACTGCTGCCGCATGTTCAGGTCATGGACAATCAACCTGACCTGCTCAGTTTCTTAAGCAAACTGGACTGGGGCGTGAAAGTCTTGGGTGATTTGGAAGCCTGCCGCCGTGTGGCTTGGGAAAATATGCAGGATGCAGCACAGCAAGGTTTGGACTATGTCGAATTGCGCTTTTCACCGTTTTATATGGCGATGACCCATCAGCTCCCACTGGCGGGCGTGGTCGAAGCCGTGATTGATGGTGTTCGGCAAGGCAGCCGCGACTTTGACCTTCCTGCCAAACTGATCGGCATTATGAGTCGTACTTTTGGTCAGGCACGTTGCCAGCAAGAACTGGATGCCTTACTGGCTCATCGTGACCAAATTACCGCACTAGATTTGGCAGGTGATGAACTGGGCTTTTCAGGAGAACTGTTTATCGAACACTTCAAGCAAGCCCGCGATGCGGGCTGGCAAATCAGCATCCATGCAGGTGAAGCTGCGGGTGCAAGCAGTATTTGGCAAGCGATTCAAACCCTTGGGGCAACCCGTATCGGGCATGGGGTCAAAGCCGTAGAAGATGTGAAGTTACTGGATTATTTGGCTGAGCATCAGATCGGAATCGAGTCTTGCATTACCTCAAATCTGCAAACCAGTACGGTTGCTGACATTCGTCAACATCCACTGAAAACCTTTCTGGAACATGGCATTTTAGCCACCATTAACAGCGATGATCCTGCGGTTGAAGGCATTGATATTCAACATGAATATTTACAGGCTGCACCACAGGCAGGCTTGTCCGAAGCACAAATCCGACAAGCACAACAAAATGGTTTAAGCATCGCCTTTTTATCGGCACAGGAAAAACAGCAGCTTCAAGAGAAGGTGGCTCAGCGCAATGCTGCAATCGCTACAAATTAAGACACTTGCTCGGCTGACTCAAAATCTATTCAGCCGAGTGCTTTTTTATTTTTGATCAGGACAATCATCATCCCACTGACTCATTTTTACCCTCAGACCATTTCATTCACAGCACATTGCTGTCGAATATACGGCAGCACATAGTGCTCGGTTAGCGGTGCTAAAGCCAAGTGAATTGGTGCAAAGACATTGACCCATTGAATTTCTGCTAGCTCGGCAGACACCTGAGCTTTACCTAGCAATTCAACATGAAATAAATGCGCCAATAAGCGATGATTGGCTTCATTGGCTGCAACGGTTTCCACTGTACCCAAATCTTTGATAATTCGTGCAGTTACACCAATTTCTTCCTGAATTTCACGCAGTAAGCCCTGCTCAGCCGATTCGTTGGCTTCAAGCTTCCCACCAACCTGCATAAAAAATTCGGTTTGACGTTTACGTGCTAAAAGTGCCTGTCCTTGAGCGTTAAAAATAATCGCGGCGGCAACCGTAATGATGGGCTGTAGAGATGAAGACATGTGAACTGAGTTTTATAGATTTAAAATGTGAGTTTAGCTTATTTAGGACTGTTAGGCTGAAGATCATTGCTTTTTAACTGTCACACAAGAGCTCGATTTCTCATCAATCTTCAAACTAGATTGTCTGCTCAAGCAGACAATCTGCGATCTTATTTTTCTAACTAGCTCGGGTCTTGTGGAATACGAGTATAACGATCCACCACCACACTCACCATCATATCACCCTGCACATTGACCACCGTTCTGACGGTATCCAAAATACGGTCTATGGGGAGCAAAATCGCAATCGCTTCGGCAGGCAGTCCCACCGACTGTAACACCATAATCATAGTCACCATGCCCGCACTTGGAATACCAGGCGCACCCAAAGATGCGATCATCGCGGTTAGACAGACAATAATCTGTTGCCCTAAATGCAAGTCCAGACCCATTAAATTGGCAACAAACAAGGCAGCCGCCGCTTCATACAATGCTGTACCATCCATATTCAGATGCGAACCAAGCGGAATGACAAAACCTGCGATTTGTGGACGTACCCCTAAATTTTCCTGCGCGCATTTCATACTCAGTGGCATGGTGGCAGAACTGGAACTGGTCGCAAAGGCGGTTACTAAGGCTAAACGTGTGCCCTTAAAAAATTTCCACGGTGACATTTTGCCAAAAATCCACAACAGCAAAGGTAAAACCACAATTCCATGAAATAAAGTCGTTCCTGTCACCACTGCGGCAAACTCTGCCAAACGACTGAGAACCGATAAATCTTCTTTAGCAATTAGTTTGGCAAGCAGCGCTAAAATTCCGATGGGTGCAAGTTTCATGACCCAATTCACCAACAGCATAACCAACTCAAAGAATTCCTGACTAAGACGGCGAATACCCGAAAAGCGCTCTCCGCCATAAACCAGTGCCAGACCAATCAGCATTGAGAAAATCACCACAGACAGCACATTGCCATCACTAAAGGCTTTAAATGGATTGATCAGGGTATTTTGCACAAAGTTCATCAGGAATGATGAGGCATCTAAATTTTGTGCTGCGGGTTGATGTTGCTGCATGGCACTTTGGAACATCGCAACATCTAGACCTTTACCCACCTCAAAAAGATGTGCACCCAACAGCCCTAAAAATAATGACAGGCTCATGGTGGTTAGGCTACACAACAAAGTAACTTTCCAAACCTTACCCAATTGATGACCTGATTCCAGACTGGCAACCCCAATCACAATCGAGGAAAAAACCAAAGGCACCAGTAACATCTTTAAAAAACCAATAAAAATGCCACTTACAATACTCAGTACATACAGGCTGTCATTAAAAAAAGAGGTATTCGGATAAAGTCGCAGCAATAAGCCATAGGCAATGCCAATCAGTGCTGCAATAAAGATTTTGGTATTTAAGCTCATCTGATCTCGATTTGTTGTTTTATGCAGTTTGCATACTATGGCATGGTAAACCAACTGAATCGAGCGCTATTTTGAATATACAAATTCAGTTGATTGCAATAAGGCTAAGACCTGATTTGTCTTAGCCCAATCCGTTTTATTGCGCTTCAATTTCGCGTAAACGCATTAAGCCTTCTTGCACGGTGCTACACACCAACTCGCCATTTTGCCACATGTAGCCATAGTTTAAACCACGTGAACCTGCACTTACGGTTGCTTCCATGTCATACAACATCCAGTCATCAGCACGCAGCGGCTTATGGAAATAAATTGCATGGTCAATGCTGGCACATTGCAAACTTGGTGATAAATAGTTCAGACCATGTGGGCGTAATGCTGTGGTCATGAGCGTAAAATCCGAATAAAACGCCACAATCGATTGATGCAAGGCAATACTGTCCTGCTCTGCCTGAATCTGCTCATGCGTTCTAACATAGTGCGCATAATAAGGCGGCTCAGGTTGCGGGCGAAACGGATTTTGAATTTCAGCTACAGGGCGCAGTTCAACATGTCGGTCACGCATAAAACTGGTACGGACATTTTCAGGCACAAATTCGAGTAAACCTTCTTTGATTTGTTTTTCATTTTTGAGGTTTTCAGGAGCTGGGACATCTGGAGCATGACGCTGATAATTTAGCCCTTCTTCTGCTGCTGCAAAAGATACCATCGCTGTGAAAATCGTTCGCCCATGTTGAATGGCACGCACTTGACGGCTCACAAAACTTTTGCCATCTCGCAGACGATCGACTTCATAAATGATGGGGGCTGAAATATCTCCCCCAAATAAAAAGTAAGCATGTAAGGAATGTGCAGGACGATCTGTGGTATACGATGCTGCACGCAGTGCTTGCCCTAAGACTTGCCCACCAAAAACACGCTTGCCCACTAAATTGCGGCTTTGTCCACGGTAAATATTTTCTTCCAGTTTTTCCAAACTGAGCAAGTCGATTAATTCTTGGGTGAGTGTCATCATCAATTCCCTAATCTAAACGGTTTTCAAGACCATAAAACAGAAGCTTTATTGTGCCACAACATCTGATCTAGACAAAAAACCCGATGTGATTTCAAGGTTTTTATGCAAAATGGATCAGCTAAAAACCTGTAAGATCTGGTTTTTTCTGATTTCAATGACTTGAAACTACGTTTTTTCAACGCAATTTGTGCGCAAAGCCCTCCATTTTGGTTAAAATTGGCAAAGGCTTGGGTCTATCATTTCTCACCTAGCTTTATCCTGTTTGTTTTTATCACTTTGCCATTGTGTTGAAGTAGGAGTTTTTATGTCCAAGAATAGTTTTGGTCAAATGTACCGTAGACTATCAAGCAAAATTCTTGACCTTGTGGTAACTCCACACGTTCTTGGCGATGTTCCACCTACTTCTGCACCAAGCACAGAAAACAGCGAAGTGGTGCATCCATCAAAAAAAATGATTTGCTATGTACTGCAAAATTATTCACGCAGTAATGCGTTGGTGGTCGATGGTGAAACTCGCCGTCTTAAATTGCCGCCAGCATTGGAGCCTTTACAGCTCGGCAATCACAGTGAAAAAACGTCGGTGTTCTTTTTACAACAACCCGACCATAACTATTTATTGAATGCCAGTGCACCAACCTTGCCGCCGCGTCTGTTACGTCTAATCGAAATTTTACAGCAACAACCCGAACTCGACATTCAGCTTGTGCCTGTCACCATCTTGTGGGGGCGTTCACCAGACAAAGAAGATTCTTTATTTAAACTCTTGTTTACAGACACTTGGGCAACCCCAAGCACACTCAAACAATTAATCAATATCGGGGTACATGGTCGTCAATCATTTATTGAATTCCATCCTGAACAGTCGTTACGTGAGTTGGTGAATTTTGCCAAAGAGCAACATCCAAACTTATCGCCTGCCACCTATATTATTAATCAGCTCAATCAATATCTGGATCGTCAGCGTGAAGCCGTCTTAGGCCCCGATTTATCGGATCGCCGTAACGTGATGCAGTCTTTGATCAAAGCACCCGATGTGCAAGAAGCCATTCGCCGCGAAAGTATCCGTAGCAAAATCAGCCTGTTCGAAGCTGAGCGCCGCGCCATTGGCTATGTCAATGAAATCGTATCGGACTATTCTTACTCGACTGTACGTTTTGCCGATATGGCACTGACCCGTTTATGGACACAGCTATATGACGGCGTTGAAGTGCATAACTTCAATACAGTTCGTGAATTGGCGAAAGACTATGAAGTGGTGTACACACCGTGTCACCGCAGTCATATCGACTATCTGTTGTTGTCTTATATTATTCACCGTCGTGGTTTAATGGTACCGTACATTGCGGCAGGCGATAACCTGAACCTGCCTTTTGTCGGTCAATTATTACGCGGTGGCGGTGCGTTCTTTATTCGCCGTTCATTCCGTGGAAATGGTTTATATACAACAGTTTTTAAAGAATATTTATATAGTATCGTGTCACGTAACACGCCATTAGAATACTTCATTGAGGGTGGTCGTTCACGTACAGGACGCTTGTTACCACCGAAAACAGGCATGCTTGCCATGACTGTACATAGTCATTTGCGTAGCGCCAACAACAAGCCGATTGTGTTTATTCCAACCTATATTGGTTATGAACGTCTGATGGAAGGTTCTACCTATATTGGTGAAATGCAAGGCAATCCCAAAGAAGCTGAGTCACTGTTTGGCATTGCCAAAACTTTGCGTAAAATCGAGCGTATTTTTGGCAAAGTACACGTCAACTTTGGCGAGCCTGTATTCTTAAATGACCTGCTCAAAGCGCACAATGCTGACAACATTCGCATTGAAAAGAATGATGATCCAATTCCTTCAGTGGTTTCAGATGCAGTGACCAGCTCGGCACATGCCATCTTGGAAAAAATTAATAATGCGGTGGTGATCAACCCTGTTTCACTGTTGTCGCTCATTTTACTAGCAACCGATAAACACACGCTTGATGAAGAACTGTTTATTAAACAGCTCGATACCTATCGTAATTTGGCGACCTTCCTGCCATATGATACCCGTAGCGAAGTGACGGCACTTTCAGGCAAGGAAATGATCAGCTATGGCTTGAAGCTTAAACTGCTAAAACGTGTACAACATGCACTTGGCGACATTATCACGGTTGAGGACAACCAAGCGGTATTGCTCACTTACTTCCGTAATAACATTTTACATGCGTTTGTTTTGCCATCTTTGATCGCATCTTTGGTTGAGTTAAATGGCAAAATTAGCCGAGAAGACTTGGGCAATGTGATTTGTACCCTGTACCCATTCTTAAAAGCAGAATTGTTTATGAAATGGGATGTGTCTGAGTTGAATCAGCCAATTCAAGCCTATACCGATGCCATGATTCAAGCAGGTCTGATTTCAGCCGACAATCAAGGTGATTTGCATAGCCCAACGCCAAATTCAGAAGCACATAATCAATTGGTGCTGATGATGGCACCTGTCAAACAAAGTCTGGAACGCTATTACATCACGTTGGCGCTCATTACTCAGCGTGGTTCTGGCAATATTTCAGCGAAACAGGTCGAAGACTTGAGCCATTTACTTGGTCAGCGTTTGTCTGTGTTGTATGAATTCAATTCACCAGAATTCTTTGACAAAGCCTTGTTCCAAAGCTTCCTGAAAGTCTTAACACAGCAAAACTACATCAAAACCAATGAACAAGGCTTCTTGGAATACGATGAAAACTTTAGCCGTGTTGCACAATATGCCAACTTGGTTCTAGACGATACCACGCGTCAAATGCTACGTCATATCACCACGTTCAGTGATGAAGAATTACAACAAGCCTTGGCAGCAATGGCAGAGCACAATGCCAAACGCCGTTCAAAACGTAAGAAAAAATAAGTGATCTAAATTTAAAAGCCGCATCTTTGAATGCGGTTTTTTTATTTAAATATTTTCAAATCAGTTAATTCATCGTGACTGCTGCGCCAATAACGCTGCATAATCTTGAAAGCAATCGGCATGCTGCAACTGAAAACCACTTTGCTGTAAATGCGTCGCATACAAACGTTTTCCCGAAACCTGTTCAGGATGTGCCACCGTTAACTGTGGCAAAGCCAATTGCTGCTGAAACCACTCAAGCACTTCATGCAGCAAAGTTGGCTGAGCATTGGTCACAATATAACTGGGCTGATGTTGTGGTAACGCTGTTAAATACGCCAGAAAACCTGCCAGATCATCGACATGAATACGGTTACTCCAGTGTGTATTGGGATAAATACTGGTGTTTTTTGCCAGCTTGCACATTCTCGCGACACTGTCGCCATAAATCCCGCTTGGACGAATGATAATACTTTGTTCAGGATAAGCCTGTTGCCAAAGTTGCTCCATTTCCCACAACAAATGCCCCTGTGCATCAATCGGTTGGATTAGGCTATCATCATCAATCTTCTGCCCTGTATTTTCGCCATACACCCGCGTTGAAGACACGACGACGACCTTTTTCACAGGATGCGAATGCAATGCCGCCACAATCGGTGCAACCGAATCCACATAAGTCTGCTGATAACCTTCGACACTGCTCTGATCTGGGCTGAGCAACACATAGACCCAATCAATCGGGGCAAGTTGGCTTAAATCCAAAGCATGAATATCTTGCGTATAATGCTGAGCAAAGGTGTCTGTTTTCAGGCTGCGACTAATTGTGCTAATCTGGTGTCCTTGTGCAAATAGCTGTTTTGCAACACGTTGAGATGTTTTACCATAACCAATAAATACAATATGCATGACATGACCTAAGCTGGAGGGACATGGCTTTAATTCATCAATTACAAGGCGTGGGTCAAGCAACTGCCGCGCTCTTAGAAAAACTGAACCTTTTCACCACCGATGATTTGCTATTTCACTTACCACGTGACTATGAAGATCGTAGCAGCATTATTGCCATGAACCAACTGCAAGTTGGACGCAGTTATTTGCTTGAGGGTGTGGTGCAATCGGTCGATTTTCCTGCGGGCAAACGTAAGTCTATGGCGGTGGCGCTGCAAGATGATTTTGGCAAAGTCACCTTGCGTTTTTACCATATCTATAAAAACCTGACCAATACCTTACAGGTCGGACATCGGGTGCGGGTGTTTGGGGAAATCCGTGTGGGTGCGCGTGGTTTAGAGTTATATCACCCTGAAATTCAGGCAATTCATGCCCATACGCCCTTACCCAAAACCCAGCTGACCGCGATTTACCCCAGTACCGAGGGCTTAACCCAAACCAAACTGCGTGAATATGTCAAGCAAGCCTTACAGCAACACAGTGATGACTTGCCTGAACTGATACCAAGCCAGTTTTGTAATGGCTACGCCCTCAAAGATGCGCTATTTTATATTCACGAGCCACCGCTCAGTGCCAACATGCTACAACTGGCACAAGGTTCACATCCTGCACAGCAGCGCCTGATTTTTGAAGAACTGGTGGCCCATCAACTCAGTTTACTCACCCGTCGTGCCTATATTCAGCAAATCCAAGCGCCTGTTCTGTCAAGCAGCAAAGTCCTTGCCAAACAGCTTTTGGCAGGGCTACCATTTAAAATGACCAACGCACAAAAACGGGTGTCCAAAGAAATCGCAGATGACCTGAAACAGAACAAACCTATGCTGCGCTTAGTTCAGGGTGATGTCGGTGCAGGAAAAACACTGGTTGCAGGCGTTGCAGCCTGTCATGCCCTAGAAGCCGACTGGCAAGTCGCGCTGATGGCACCGACCGAAATTTTGGCGGAGCAGCATTACCTCAACTTTAAACGCTGGTTTGAGCCTTTAGGTTTAAGCGTGGCATGGCTCTCAGGCAAACAAAAAGGTAAAGCGCGTGCCGCAGCCGAGAACCTAATTGCGACAGGCGCAGCACAACTGGTGATTGGGACACATGCTTTATTTCAGGACAATGTAAAATTTGCCAAACTCGGTTTAGTGATTATTGATGAACAGCACCGCTTCGGGGTCGATCAGCGTTTGGCGTTACGCAATAAAGGCGATGCCCAATACACACCGCATCAACTGGTGATGACCGCAACCCCGATCCCTCGTACCCTCGCCATGAGTGCCTATGGGGATTTGGATACCTCAATTATTGACGAACTTCCCCCAGGGCGTACGCCGATTCAAACCGTTGCCATTCCGATTGACCGCCGTGAAGAAGTGCTGCAACGCATTGTCAATAACTGCACCGAAGGCAAGCAAGCCTACTGGGTCTGCACACTGGTCGAACAATCCGAAACCCTCGATGCTCAAGCCGCTGAAGCCACTTATCAGGAAATTCAGCAGCGTTTCCCTGAGCTAAAAATCGGCTTGGTACATGGCAAAATGAAAGCCGATGACAAGCAACGTGTCATGCAGCAGTTTAAAGACAATGAGTTGCAACTGCTGATTGCCACTACAGTAATTGAGGTCGGAGTCGATGTTCCCAATGCCAGTCTGATGATTATTGAAAATGCTGAACGGCTCGGTTTATCGCAGTTACACCAGTTACGCGGACGAGTTGGACGTGGTGCTCTCGCCAGTTTTTGCGTGTTGCTATATAAAACCCCACTATCGCAAAATGGACATGAGCGCCTGTCGATTTTAAGAGAAAGTAATGATGGCTTTGTGATTGCCGAAAAAGATTTGGAACTGCGTGGTCCTGGTGAGCTGCTCGGCACCAAACAAACGGGGGATTTGGGTTTTCGGGTGGCTAAACTGGAACGTGACGATCACTTGCTAAATCAAGCGCATTATGTGGCACAGCAAATCATGCAAAAGCATCCGCAACTGGTTGAACCACTACTCAAACGCTGGCTCCCTGAGGCACCTCGCTATGCTTATGTCTAGATTTTCGCAACTGCTACAGCCCTTACTGAGTTGTAGCCTATGCCAAAGTGATCGGGCAACCCAAGCGTCTGTGTGTCAGGATTGCTGGCAGCAATTGCCGTGGCTCAAGCAAACCATTTACCGTCAGGAAATTCCGATTCAGGTGGCGGCTTATTATCAATATCCTCTGGATCGGATGATTCAACAGTTTAAATATGAGCAGCAACTGCATTATTTGCCGCTATTTTCTCACATGCTGAACCAGTTAAAATTTCCCAAAGTTCAGGCGATTGTGCCAATGCCGATCTCACAGCAGCGTTTAATTGAACGGGGTTATAACCAAGCTTTACTGTTGGCAGAACATTTAGCCAAACAGCTCAATGTCCCGATTTGGCAGCCGATTCTTCGGCAAGAGCAACAGCATCAAAAGGGTCTGAATCGACTAGAACGGCTAAGTCATATTGAACAGCAATTTGTGGTGCAAGCACCGAGTAAAGTGCGTTATCGACGCGTGCTGATTGTGGATGATGTGGTCACAACAGGCAGCTCCATTCAGGCGCTTTCACTCAAATTACAACAGCTCGGTTGTCAGCAGATTTATGCTGCCTGTTTAGCAAGTCCGAAAGCTTAAGGTGTAATATCGCTTGCACCCCATTTTGGCTGTGGTGGCTGATACTGTTCAAACTGTTCCAATAAGATCTCAATCTGATCAGACACAAGCAGCGTATCGGCAAAACGAGAATGCGTAAATCCTTGACGTACAGTCATATCAATCATGCTGAGCAAGGCATCATAAAAACCTGAAACATTTAAAAAAGCACACGGTTTTAAATGAATGCCCAATTGTGCCCATGTCCACTGTTCAAAAATTTCCTCTAAAGTCCCCGCACCACCCGGTAGAGCAATAAAACCATCTGCCAGCTCAGACATTTTGGTTTTACGTTCATGCATATTTTTCACAACATATAATTCTGTCAAATTCGGATGTGCCAATTCACGGTCAACCAAAGCCTCAGGAATCACGCCTATCACTTTTCCTCCTGCCTGCAATGCACTATCGGCAACCACACCCATCAGACCTGAACGTCCACCACCATAAACCAAGGTCTTACCCTGTCGTGCGATTTTCTCACCCACCTGTTGCGCGGTATGCACAAAAATCGTGTCATTTCCTGCTTTAGAACCACAGAAGATTGCAATTGAATTCATAAAATTGGCCTGTTATTGATCTGTCATGTATTAAAAATAAACTAAAGCAACTTTTTTTGAGCAAAATAACAAAGTGATCAGTGTTTTTCCCTAACTCCTTGTCTAAAATACACCCACCATTTCACCCCCAGTCCAACCCAAGGGAGAATGACACCTATGCTTGAAGCTTTTTACGCCACAGAGCGTGGTAGTCTCGAAGATGCGACCATTAATGGTGGATTCGACTTACACCCAGAATTAGTGTGGATTGATCTGATTGCGCCTTCACAAGAGGAGCAACAATGGGTTACTGATGCCTATGAGCAAAATCTACCAACACTGAAATCACTAGAAGACATTTCATCCTCTGCCCGATTCTATCGCGATGACGATGGCGTTTTACATATCAGCACCTATTTTTTAACGAAAAATAAAAACTATCAGGTCGATAATGAAAATGACGAGTCAGCCAATATGCTGACAACGGTACAAACGGTTGCATTCATTTTAAATAAAGAGCGCTTACTGACCCTGCGCGGTGAAAAACTGGTGGCATTTCGTGCCTTTCGGGCACGTGCCCGTCGTAATGACTATGATGTCGACTATAAAGATCCAATCTGGATTTTATTGGGTTTATTTGAAGCCAAACTGGATGAGCTTGCCGATATTTTGGAAGATATTCATAAAGATTTGGAAAAATACTCAACCGAAGTACTCAATAACCATCATCGAGAACAAGTCCTTGATTTAGATGACATGATTACGCGCTTGGCTCAGCAAGAAGATATGCTCGGAAAAGCACAATTGTGTCTGATTGATTTACGCCGTATTTTGACCTTTCTATCGCGCCCACGCGCCCTAGGGAGTCATATTTATGATGGTGAAATTCGAGAAATGAGTGAAGATGTACGTTCCTTGGTTGAACATAATGCATTCTTGTTTCAAAAAGTTCGCTTCTTACTCGACACCACCTCTGGATTTATTAACGCCGAACAAAACGATACCATTCGTCGATTCTCGATTTTACCGAGTATGCTCACTCCCCCAATGCTCGTGACCAGCTTATATGGAATGAACACCACAGTGCTGCCTTTTGCGCATGGAGATTTCAGCTTCACAGCCGTCTCTATCATTATCGTTGCATCATTTGTTATTCCAACTGCTTATTTCCGCTGGAAAAAATGGATATAAAAAAAGCATCCCTATGGATGCTTTCTTTATGCTGCAATTAACTCAAAAAAATCAGGTCATCTTGCAAATGGCAGGCTTCAATAATTTTCAGCATTTTAGCGGGAACAGCCTGAAAGTGCAGACCTTTTTGCTCAGGTGTCTGACGTAACCACTGTACCAAAACAGCAAGTGCCAAGGTATTACCATGTTGCAACTCTGCCAAATTCACCACAAGTGGTAAAGGCTGCTGTCGAATCAATGCTAAACCTTGTTGGTAAACTTGCTCTGCATTTTGAAAATTAATTGTTCCTGATAAGCACAATTGCTGATCTTTAAGTTCAATCACAGTACACCTATGTTATTTCTTCACTGCATTGTCAGCATCAGGTTTAAAGGTTGCAATCGCTTTATCGATATTGCCACCATTACGTTTTACTGTCGCAGCAAACTGATTACGGAATTGTAGACCTAAGTCAATCCCTGCCACATTAATGTTGCGGATTTTCCATTGATTGTTGCTATCCGTCAACTGGAAAGAAACAGGGGTTTTCTGACCTTGGTTAATAAAGTCAATGGTTACAACAGGGAAAGCGCCACTTGTTGGTTTGTAAGGACGAAGGCTATAGCTTTGATTGCTATATTTTGCCAAAGCTGAGCCATAATTCTGAATAAGGCTTTGACGCAAGTTATGCTCAAATGCTGCACGTTGCTGCGGAGTACTATTTTGTGGTGTTGCATATGCACCCATCACAATACGAGTAAATGATTGAGCATCAACATACGGTTCAAGGTTCTGTTTTACAAGGGCATTTACTGCTGCAGGATTACCTTGTAATTTTGCATGGTCTGCTTTTAAACGACCAATTAAATTATCAGCAATACGTTTAACAAATGCAGGCGGTGCTTCAGCAGGTGCTGCAAAGGCTGTACCGACAATCATGCTTGATAAAATACTTGCTGTAAGGGTTTGTTTAATTAAAGTATTCAACGTCTTACTCCTCTAAATTCTATTATTCAGCAAAAGATGTTTGTGGATCGGCAGTTTTACTTGGCTCAGAAGCTGCTTTTTCTTTACTGTCAGCAGTATCTGATGATTTACCTGACATGCCTGTCACAAATTTGCTAATCAGATCTTCAAGATCCATCGTACCTTGTGTATTACCAATCACACCATCACGTTTGATATAGTTCAAACCACCGCCTGGAACAATTTTGAGATATTTCTCGCCGAGTAGACCATTGGTTGCCACCATAATATAAGCATCTTCATCAATATTGGTGATGGACTTCATGTTACCCAATAGTTGTTGTTCCATTGCTTTTTGTTTGGCAGGGTTAGCTTGTTGATAGTCATCACTATAACGCAACTCTTCAAGCGCATTTTTTTCAACGGTTTGCAATTGTGCTGCATTAAAGGTGGTTTTATCTGCTTCTAGATCAAAAGTGACTTTAGCAAGACGTGTCACTGGATCAAGCTCAATCCGCTCAACTCGTCCAATCGTGACACCACTCATCGTCACTTTTGCACGGGTTTTCAAACCATTCACGTTGTCAAAAGTTGCAGACATTTCATAGCTATTACCTAAGCTACCTGTAGATAAACCACTGACTTTCATTGCCAAGAAGAATAATGCTAAGCCGAACAGAATAACAAATACACCTACGGCCAGCTCACTTGAACGGGACTTCATTACACTCCTCCAAACATGACCGCAGTCAACACAAAGTCACAACCTAAAATACATAAAGATGAGTACACCACAGTACGCGTGGTCGCAGTCGAAATACCTTCCGATGTCGGGGCACAGAAATAACCCTGATAGACAGCAATCCATGTACAAATCACAGCAAAGACCACACTTTTGATGATGCCATTAACAATATCGTGTTGAAATTGCACAGAACTTTGCATACCACTCCAAAAGGAACCTTCATCTACCCCTAAAAAATCGACTCCAACCATCTTGCCACCAAAGATCCCGATGGCAGCAAAAATAACAGTCAACATCGGTAGACTCACGATACCTGCCCAAAGGCGTGGAGAAACGATTCGTTTTAGTGGATCAACCCCGATCATTTCCATACTTGAAAGTTGCTCTGTGGCTTTCATGAGACCAATTTCAGCCGTCAACGCAGACCCTGCTCGACCTGCAAAAAGCAGAGCCGCAACAACAGGGGCAAGTTCACGTAATAAAGTCAGTGCAACCATCGTACCCAACATGGCTTCACTGCCGACATTGACCAAAATGTTATAGCCTTGCAGCCCAAGCACTAAACCAATAAATAAACCTGAAACAGAAATAATCAGCAGCGACATCACCCCAACACGATACATTTGATAAATAAACAAACGTACGCCAAGCAATGTTGGCATCGATATGATGATCTGCAATAGCATCAATGTCGCAACACCAATGCCATGTATACGTTCAATCACGCGCCGACCCAATAAGGCTATAGCATTCATGAACCCACCTCTTGGCTTAAATATGCCTGATGACTAAACTGAAAATCGACAGGACCTTCAGCCTGTCCATTAAGGAACTGTTGTACAAAAGCAGAAGGATGCTGGCGTAACTCATCTGGCGTACCTTCACCCTGAATTTTGCCTTCAGCAACAATATAAATATAGTCTGCAATCGACATGGTTTCATCCACATCGTGCGACACAATAATTGTCGTTAAATCCAATGCTTCACGCAGCGAACGAATCAAACGCGTCAACACCCCCATGACAATTGGGTCTTGTCCAGCAAATGGTTCGTCATACATGATGAGTTCAGGGTCTAATGCAATTGCACGTGCCAAAGCAACACGACGATTCATCCCACCCGAAAGTTCAGATGGCATTAATTTTTCTGTACCACGCAGCCCCACAGACTCAAGCTTCAGTGCAACTAGCTCTGCAATTAAATGTTCTGCTAATCGGGTATGTGCACGAATAGGAAAAGCCACATTCTCATACACGGTCATATCTGTGAACAACGCACCACTTTGAAACAGCATTCCCATACGGGCACGTGCTGCAAATAACTCTTGGCGTGACATGTTTGCTAGATCTTTACCATCAAGCAGTACATGCCCTTGATCTGGAGTTAATTGTCCACCAATCAGACGGAGTAAGGTGGTTTTACCTGTGCCCGAAGGGCCCATAATGGCAGTAATTTGCCCACGGCGAATGCAAAGACTCACATTGTCATAAATGACACGCTCGCCTCGCTTAAAGCTCAGATTCTTGATCTCAATCAATGACTGCGCAGGCGTAGCTAATGTATTTTTCATAATAGACCAAATTCCTGCTCGGTTTTCGCAGCAAGTGAACTCTTCCTAGAATAGAAGATTTTACAAATTTACCTATAGATTTTACGTGACGTAGCTTACCATTTTCAGGACGAAAAAAGTTGAAGATTTTATCAACGAAATATATGAAACTTGTACAAAACGCATATCTTTGTGGTGTTTATGTAGATTTTAAAAAAACATAAATACATGATAAAAAATATTTTTATCAAAAATAAAGCAAGATGACTTCAGTTTTTTTGAATTTAAAATATTTATATCTATAGATAAAAAAAGCCAGTTAAAAAACTGGCTTTTTACAGTAAAGTTTAACGAGAATTAGTCGTTAAATTTACGGCGACGGTCACCATCTTCACGACGTGGACGGTCTGAATTGAACTCGCGGCGTGGACGGTCTTCACCACCAAACGAACGTTTTGGACGATCATCGAAAGAACGTTGTGGACGATCACCAAAGCCACCTTCACGACGTGGGCGGTCTGAGTTGAACTCACGACGTGGACGGTCTGAATTGAACTCACGACGTGGACGATCAGCACCTTCACGAGCTGGTTTATAATCTACACGGTTACCACGGTTGTCATCGTTAGAACGCGGTTTATCACCAAAGCTACGTTGCGGACGATCACCGAAATCACGTTTTGGACGATCACCAAAGCCACCTTCACGACGTGGGCGATCTGAATTAAACTCGCGACGTGGACGATCTTCGCCACCAAATGCTGGACGCTCGCCACGTGGTTTATCATCAAAGCTACGGCGTGGACGGTCAGCGTTAAACTCGCGACGTGGACGCTCTTCACCACCGAATGCAGGGCGTTCACCACGTGGTTTGTCATCGAAGCTACGACGTGGACGATCTTCACCACGACCGCCTTCACGACGTTTGAAGTTGCTTTCGCCTTCAAAACGACGACCACCACCAAAACCACCGCGACCACCGTCACGACGACCATTACCACCGCGACCACCACCATCACGACGACCAGTACGTGCAGGAGGTGGAGATGGCTCTAGACCTTCAATTTCAGATACGTCTAAACGCGCTTCCAAATAGTCTTCCAACGCACGGATTTTACCGCGTTCACGGTAAGTCGCTAATGTGATTGCTTGACCTGTACGACCCGCACGACCTGTACGACCAATACGGTGTACATAATCTTCGTGTTTCATTGGCAAGCCAAAGTTAATCACGTGAGAAATGGTTGGAACGTCTAGACCACGTGCTGCAACGTCAGTTGCAACCAAGATTTTTGCACGACCTTCACGGATGCTACGTAAACGACGGTTACGCACGGTTTGTGGCATCGCACCGTGTAATGCAACAACAGAAAGACCTGCTTCCGCTAGCTCTTCAGCCAACATGTCAGTATCTTCTTGAGTTGAAGCAAATACAACTGCTTGGTCTAAAGACTCATCTGCTAACCAGTGGCTAAGCAATTTTTTCTTGTGTTCGAAACCATCAGTCCAGTGTAAAGTCTGAGTAATGTCTGTATTGGTTGAATGACCAGTTTCGATCGCAATACGCTCAGGATCATTCATCATACGTTCAGCAAGGCTGATAATACGATCTGCAAATGTTGCAGAGAACATCAATGTTTGTTCGCGGTTTGCAGCCAAATCGCTGATTGCTTCTAGGTCTTCAGAGAAACCTAAGTCAAGCATACGGTCAGCTTCGTCAACAATTAACGCTTCAACTTTGTCGAGTTTAATTTGACGACGGTTCACAAGGTCAAGTAAACGACCTGGAGTCGCCACAACCACTTGTGCACCTTTAAGCTGTTGAATTTGTTTACCAAAAGGCATGCCACCCATGATTGCAGCAATACGAACACCTTTCATGTGACGTACAAATGCAATTGCGTCTTGGCTTACTTGTTGTGCCAATTCACGTGTTGGGCATAACACTAAAATACGTGGTTGTGTAATCGCACGCATACGTTCTTTAAATGGAACGAAAACATCATTTTCTGCAAGTTTATGCAAAGTTGGCAATAAAAATGCAGCTGTCTTACCAGAACCTGTTTGGCTTGAAACCAACAAGTCTTTACCTTCCAAAGCAGCAGGAACAGCTTGCTCTTGAACAGGTGTAGGGCTTGTGAAGCCTAAATCTTCTAACGCTTGTTGAAGAGATGCGTGTAAAGAAAAATCAGCAAAAGTTTTGCTCATAGAGAGATTCACCCTGATTTGGGTGCTCCAAATAATAAAGTCTATTGGACATCGGCAAAAAGCGGCACAGCAATAATCGCTGAAAATATAGAATCAGCGGCGATCCGAAAACGACGATGCGTATGTGACGCACACATGTTTATAGCCGCAACCTGAAAGAATCGCTTAAGCGATTGGGTGGGGCGCGAAGTATTGTCCTCTCATTGGACCGAACGCGCATACACAATAATAGAAGAGAAATGTTCAGGTAATGAACGGAATGAAGTGCGTTCGGCGATTATAGCAGAAAGTTTTAGAAAGTCACCCTTTTTCATTGGTTTTTATCTTTTTTAATAAAAGTATCTGAATTTACTTAGATTTTATTCAAAATTTAATGTCTTAAACAACAATATTCTAAGCAGAAGAATATAGCTCAATGCACATTTAAATCACTTAAGCCCATCATAATTCAAAATAATTATCCAAATTTAGTCAATACTTTCTATCCAAAGTACATCACATTTTTATACACAACATGACAAATTAAAGCTTTGTAAAGCGCTTAAACTTCTGTGCATTCAAAAAAAATGAAATTGATACTTTTACAATAACAATGTGATCTTTATGACTGACTCAAATCAACCCTCTTATGCACCCAGCAACACAACTCTCATTCTGATCTGGATACTCGGATGTTTACATATCATTTATCAAGGTTTTCAACCTAATACTTATCCTTATGCAAGAGTATCGGATCATTTCTCTTATCCAACCGATGGTGTAAGCATGACCTGTACATGGTTTACTTTTTACTTTATTGCACAGTTGTTTTTTCGCATAACAGGTGCAACTCCAAAATAGAAATGCCCCGTTTTGGTCTTACGCAGGCTGTAGTGTCATTTTATTGATTCAATTTGGTCTTGCGATTATGGCTGCCATGCATGCTCCACCTTACATCAGTGCTTATATTCTTAATATGGAGATGTTACTGATTTTTCACTTTATTATTTGGAATATCGTTAATTTTATGTTGCCATCAGAATGATTATCTGAATAGACCTACCATAATGAGAACCACAATCTGAAGAATCACTTGGCTCATCGGGATGTCCAGACTCATCCTGAATGGATCACCGTACAAAACCATAATCACAGTCATGTTCGACCAATGAGTGAAAATCAAGTGTGCTTAGGCAGTTCAGCATTTTTTAGAATTGTCACGTATTTTTCAGTATCTTCTTATTAATCATGTTGTCATTCAACAACCAACTGTAAAATCATTCTGATTGACCAAACAGGTTTAGAATAAGTTAAACAATGAGTTAATTATTTTAGTAAAAAAAATTAGGAATAAAAAATGAAGATCATTTAACATTTAAAAACAAAATCAAGAAATTGAAGATCCTTAAAAATGTCAACAGCCTCACATAAAAATCCCTTA
>NZ_BKNN01000007.1 GCF_008993995.1 Acinetobacter brisouii | reverse complement strand
ACTGGAATCATAACCATATCGCCAATTTCTTTAGAGAGCTCTTTAACCTCTTGCGGTGTTAGTGTTAGCTCCGTACCTGCATCAGATGCGTTATTAATCTTTTCAATAATCTTATTGATTGGTAATTCAAAATTATTCATTTCTATATTTTCCTATATAAACCAACAACTTTACCAACTAAACGACAGCCTTCAGTTAGCTTAATAATTTTATCTGGCCAATTGGGGTTTAGTGGCTCAAGGTACTTCTCACTACCTTCAATGATGAGCTTTTTAAAAGTTGCCTCTGTATCTCCAGCACAAGCAACAATCACTAGATCATTGGTTTTTAGGTCAAAGGTTTGAATGTCAGGATTAACATAAATTCGATCTTCAGGTTCAAACTTTGGAGACATGGAATAACCAGTCACAATAAGTCCATAACCATTTTTCCCACAGTCTTTGTTAGGTGGAAGGTGTTCATCAATTTCAGCATCTTTTAGTACTGTTTCAATTGGTCCAAATGAGCCTGCAGCTACCCAAGAAATAACAGGAACTGGACGACCTTCCAAAGCAATTTTTTTATTTATATCAACATTATTATCAAGACTAATACCATGATCTAAATAGCTAATATCTGTATTTAACGCATCGGCTAGAGTTTTTAATTTTTCTTCTCTTGGTTTGGCTTGGCCAAGCGTGTATCTACGAGCCATTTCATAGGTTACGCCTATAGCATCTTTCAGTTGATTAACAGTTTTGATGCTAGAGCCATCTTGTTCCATTAATTCTTTTAGCCTTAACGAAAAATCAAGGTATTTCGGTTCAGACATTTTAGGCTTTCCATTTTCTACGCAAGGTAGAATTTTATCTTTTATTTTTAGTTGCACCAATTCTATTTTTGGTAGTATATTGTCTTCTACTTTTAGTAGTGAATTGTGCATAATTATGACATCCCCAGTAGAAGCATTTGAGAAAGCGATTTCTATCGCAGGATCGCCAGCAGCATTGGCGCGTGGCATTGGTATTACTCCTTGGGCCTTAAGTAAATGGAACACCTCAAAAATCCCTGCTGAGCGTTGTGAGCAAATTCAGGCATTCACGAACAATCAAGTTCTCGTTGAACAGCTTCGCCCAGATATCAATTGGGCATATTTGCGATCAATTAAGACCAAGTAGCTATCTGTTAATTCATTCTCACAAAAAGACATTCACCCGTAAACGTGAATAAAAACAGGAATTCACATATGCAAGACATAAAACTAAGCAAAGAAGCACGAACAGCGCTTCACAAAATGGTGCACCAGTCACCAGGCATTGAGCCAAAAAACATTGCTGACATGTTGGGCGATTCACACAAAACCGTTTTGAACTATGCCAACCCAAATATGGATCAGCATTTGCCGAGTCTCAAAAAAGTTGAAGCAATGCTGACCTACACCCAAAACCCAGCATTAGTAAAAGTGTGGGCGCACAAATTAGGTTACATGCTTGTACCTGCTCACCAAGCTGAGGAAAAAGATCATCAAATCAGTGTTCTTGAATCGCTGCTACACGTGAATATCTGGAATGGTCAAATCAACAAACATGTCCACGATATTTTAGAAGATGGGGTGATTACGCCGTCAGAACTAGAAGATACGCTACAAATTATCGCATCCATCAAAAGTGATCTTGCTGCGTTTGAGAATGCGGTGAAGAAAGAGGCAGAAGTCTATTTATCAAGACTCCAAACAGAAAAAGCCTGATGTGCAAGATCAGGCTTTTAACGTTGATAACCAAAAAGGAAATCAAATGAACATGATCATGTTACCACAAAATAGAACCATGTCGAGCAAAGACCTACTTGAAGTTATTAATCAAGTTCGTCAGGGCATGGGTGAACCTCTTCTTCGCTTGAACAGTTTCAATGCAAAAATTGAAGATGAACTGGATGGGGAGAACTACACAAAAAATGTAGTTCAAAATTCAAACAATACAGAGTCGGTAATTTTCGAGCTAACGCTTGAGCAATGCATGTTGATTGGCATGCGCGAATCAAAATCAGTTCGCCGTCATGTAATGCAAAAACTTAAAGCGTTGGAAGCAGGGCAGCCACGTGAATTGTCACGCCGTGAAATTCTCCAGTTAGCACTTGCTGCAGAAGAAGAAAACCAAGCGCTGAAAGAGCAAGTTGCTTTGCTTGAGCCTAAGGCGCAGGTGGTAGATGCAATTGCAGATACAACAAGCACATTCACGATCCGCGAAACCGCTAAAACCATTGGTGTGCCTGAAAAGACACTTGTTCAGTTCATCTTAGATAAACGCTGGGTATATCGAGAAAACAGCAAGCATCGCCGTTTATGCGCGTATTCCACGGCGATTGAAAAAGGCTTGATGGTCAACAAGGTGACTCAGGTCATTTCGTATGAAGAAGGCGACCACGTTTACACACAGGCACGTGTCACAGCGAAAGGCTTAACACGTTTAACAGCAATGATCAAAAAAGCAGGATTGAAGCAATGAGTCATTATTCAACATTAAAAGGGCTTGGTCGTGCAGTTGCTTACTATCCTGCCGTTGGTCTTGCATTAGGTAATCCACTTGCTGGCATCATGTTGTCCCAATTGATCTATTGGAATGACAAGACGGAGAACAACCTTGGCGTTTATAAGACGGCTGAGGAATGGACAGCGGAAACAGGTTTAACGTACAGCCAACAGCGTACAGCACGTAAATTACTACGTGAACTTGGGATTTTGATTGAAACAGAAAAACGCTTAGAACATAAAATTTTTTATAAATTAGATATTCCTGTATTCGATGCTTGGTATCAAACCCATGTAATTAAAGACCAAATTGGCGAAATGCAAAACCCGATTTCCCGAAATGAAGATTTAGCGTTCGGGGATAAGCAAAACCTTAATTCGGGGTCGTCAAATCATCAATCCGTTATACACAAGATTACTTCAGAGATTACTTCAGAGAATAAAAAAATATATAAAAAAAGTCGATCAACAGTGGATGGTTCTGAGAAACCTCAAGCAACGAAATTTGATTTCAAAGCGGCAATCATTGAAAACGGCGTATCTGAAAAAACAGCAACTGAGTTCATGCAGGTTCGTAAGGCGAAAGGCGGTGTTAGCACTGAACGAGCTTTTACGCTTCTTGTGAAACAAATCGAAAAAGCAAAGCTGACTTTTGCTCAAGGCATCGAGTATTGCTTGAACCGCCAAAAGCCGTGGGCAGCGTTTGAAGCTGAGTGGTATTTCAATGAGCAAAACCGTACTGCGCAGCAACAGCAAACTGCACAGCCATTCCAACGCCGTTTTGGTAATACACAGCAAGCGCCAGTGATGCGTGACATCGTGGGAGAGTGCCAATGAGTAATATTCAGGTTTTTAACGAAGAACAAGAATTTAAAGATATTTTAGCTGTGAATTTTCCTGTTCAAATTGCTGAGCAAATTTTAGAGCACATGGAAAAGCTTTTCGGTGCTGAATTTCATGCAATGCATCAACACATGGGTAACCAAGAGCTTTTAAATCTTACGTGTGCAGTTTTAAGCGGATTGAAAACGCAGGACTTACGCCGTGGCATTGATCGCTTAAACACTGAAAAACGCTGTCCCAAGTTGAGCGAGTTCCGTAGCTGGTGTGGTAGTGAATGGTTTGGCGCAAACGAAGCGTGGGCAATGGCACTTACATTCACCAACGATCGTAAGGCTCAAATCACATGTGCTGCAAAACAAGCTTTGGATCAAGTCCAGCACATCATTCAAACCGAAGGGTTAAAAAGTGCAGGTTTTGCATTTCGTGAAATTTATGCTCGTACTGTGAGTGATCTAAAAGAATTAGGGGCAGTTCAAGAGTTTTGGGAGAACAAGGCATTAGATAAATCTAAAAATCTGCTTTCATGCACTTCACCAGAAAATCGTAACCGTGCGATTGAAGGACTCTCTGATCATCAAAAACGTGTTGTTTCTCGTCAGTCTGAGTTGATGTCACAAGGGCTATCAGCTAAAGAGGCTCGTTCTCAAGCACAGAAAGAGCTTGGGCTTAAAACTATTCCAGTGAATAAGCTGCATAACAACACTGTTCATAAACCAAACCATAAGCCTGTGACTGAGTTTCAAACTTTGGTTGCCCGTGGTGTGTCTGTTCAGGATGCGTTTAAACAAGTGAAAAATGGGGTTAAGGCATGATCTACATTTCAGAACAAATCAAAGAAGCGCTTAAAACACTTGCTGAAATCAAACGCCGTCCACCGTATGAGCTTTGCATCGTTAAGTCTGTACTTAACGCTTATCGCAATGATGAACCTCACTGCTTGAAAGCTGAGCTTGATTTAGTGCTTGAGCAGAAGTTTCCGAGATTAAATCGACCTAAGGAAATCATCATCGTACGTGAAAAACCTGCAATGGCAACAGACGAGCAGTATCAGGAATTTGTGGAAGCGGCACGGGCATTCACTGGCGCAATGAAGTTTATGGCAACGCTTGCGAGAATCAATACAACTACGGTTTCACTGATTGCGAATCGTGGGTTTATGCGAGTGCATGAGTATCTGCAATTTCAACCACACTTTTCGACTGTACTTGCTGAGAAGGCTAAGTATTCACAGCCAAAACCAAAGGCTGTACCAAAGCCGAAAGTTAAGAAGCCAAAGAACAACAACGGTCAGAAAGTCATGCGTCAGATTATGAGTGCATCTGTAGCACAAGCTCGGGCGAGAAAAGGAGTGGCAGCATGAATTTAATTGAACAATTGGGTGGGTATGAAAAGGCTAAATTAAAGGCGATTGAGCTTGATTTTAATCTTAATAATTTAGAGTTTCTGGGCGGTGGTAGTCCAAGAGAATCCATGTATGAAAGACTTGATGAATTGGAAAAAGCGCTTCTCCAATACCGACGTGAACATGGGGTTTTTGAAGTTGGGGATAAGGTTTTTTACACAGGTCGGGCTAATGATAATGACTTGTACACTTTAAAAGAGACTTATGACGGACATAACTTTGTTGTTGGTAGTAATGGTACTGATAAAGATTTTTGGACGTTATTCATAGAAGAAATCTGCCACGCCACAGACGAAGAAATCAAAGCGGGGCATCGACTATGACCCCTAACCAATTTCTTTTAGCAATGATCCTTTTAATTGCCTTCTGCGTTATCGCAGGGGCATCGAGTTATGGCGTTAATCATGCGTTGGGGTTTTTATGAGCACAAATATGGTAGCTGAAATCAGTGAGGTTTCAATTGAATACGATAACTATGGTGATCTAAAAGTCTCACTTCAAAGAATAGGGGGTAGCGACCAACTCAAAGTTGAGGTGAATGACCTGATTATCAATATCGATGATCGCATCGCTTTGGAACTGCTTATATGTCTAGCTGAACATTATGACTACAAGTTGATTGATTTGGAGGATGTGGGGGTATGAAAAGTAAATTTGAGCAATGGTTTCAGCAACAGCCTTTTTATTTAAACATGCGGTTTATTTACGGTGATCAGCTTTTTACTTCTGAAAATGATGTTTATCGAGTCCTAGCGGTGCAAATCGCTTGGGCCACTTGGCAAGAACAGCAAAAGCGGATTGACAGCATCAAAACAAAATCAATTGAGCAAGCATTGAAGCTTAGTTCAATGTCCGAAAGAAACAATAAACAAGCTGAAATTATTAAGGAGCAGCGGAAACTGATTGATGAATTGCAATTAAAAGTCAGCGAAGATAGTCGAATTTTGCATAACATCATAAATATTGAGCGAAATAAGTGCGATGGGTTGCAGGCTCGGATTGATGAAGCAATTAAACATTTTAATAATGTTAGAAATTTAGGAAAAGACCATTCAGTTTATCGAGCATTAAAAGCACTCAAAGGTAGCGAGCCTAAAGTGCAAGAACCACAAGCCTGCGACCACATCATGACTGAAAAAACACAATTCGGCGATTTGCAACGTTCTTTCGAGTGCATTTTCTGCGACCACAAGACAACTGAAGCATGGGTGACTAAGCATGAATAATCCAAAATGGGGCAGCTATCGCCGTGCATTCGATAAACCACAAAGCGATAAAAAGACAGTCAACAAAGACCCAGCACCGAAACTCCCATCACATTTGGTCAAAGGTAAAACTTATGAATGCAGCGCTGGTGAGTTGCTGAATTGCAGTATTCAGATTATACCGCCGTCGATCAACAACTATTGGCTGGACTCAGGAAAGGCATGTAAGCGTTTAAGCAAACGCGCCACTCATTTTGTTGAAGTGGTAAAACGCTTTGTACAACCGTTAAATTACGGTGGACATGTTCGGGTTGAGATTAATTACCACATGCCAGACAACAAGATCCGCGACATCGACAACATTTTAAAACCTTGCCTCGATGCTTTAACCAAATGCGGTTTGATTGCAGATGATTCGCAGGTGAAAAGCTTAACAGTGAATGCCCGACCAGTTGTGAAAGGTGGGTTACTTGATATTTGTGTGATGAAGATTTGAGGGGTGATGAATGAGTGCTATAGCGTTTGAGAAGTTTAAAAGTTTTGAATGGTTGACTCATGGCATTACAGCGAGTTCACCAAGTTTTGAGCCACAAGTACGTGGTACAGGGGAAAAGCCATTGAACTATGAAGATCGTTTGGGTGCTATTGCATCTATGGAATCTCAGTTAGCCAAGTCAGTAACAGCGTTGATTGTATTTGAGGGCCGATCACAGAGTGATTATGACTTTGTGCGTAATCATTTGGCTAAAATCATGTTGGTTGGTGCTGAACAAGATAAGAAGCGGGAACCAGAACATATTGCAATTTATCACTTGGCTTGGTTGGTTGCACGAATGGTTTTGGATTTTGCTTTAGATCCAGAGCTTGAGAATTTTTATACTGCATCTGGTCGTTTGCATTATGCGGGTATTCGTAACCATCAAATGGATGTGAATGTGTATCGACAAACATGGAAACCTTATGAAAAGCTCATGATTCTAGCGATTGAGTCTGCAATTGATGAAGCATCTAAAGCAGTAGAAAAATATCGCCGTGCAACTTATAAAGAACTTGAAGCATGATAGTCTGATAGTTATTAGAATTAGCCACCTTGGGGTGGTTTTTTTATATTCAATACTTTATATTCTGCTTAAATATAGGGGGAATATATGAGAAAAATAATTTTAGGCATTTTATGTTTGTCAACTATTTTAGCTACTCAAAATGCTTTAGCTAATTCAGAATTACCAACAAAAGAAGAATTACTCACTATGCTTGATAAGAAATATCAGATAAAAAGAATGGATCTTAAATGTGACACGCTGGCTGACTTAGCGAAGGCTATTATGGATGGTTACCAAAAGGGAGTTTCATTTGATTCTCAATATAAATCAGCAAATGAAGATAGTTTGCCTGAAGATATAAAAATGAAAGAACGCCAAATGGTTATACAAGCATATAGCTATCCTATCTATACAGATAAATCTGATAAATTTAGAGTTACTGAAAAATTCTATTTAAAATCATTTTTAGAGTGTCGAGATAAAGGTGTAATAAGGGATTGGGATTTAAGATAAAAAGCACCTTATGGTGCTTTTTTAGATATTGTAATTTCACAATCATTTTTAGCTAGCTTTTCAGCTAGAACAGCTAGCAAAATGTCTGTTTCTACATGCTTTATTGCTAAGTGGGTTGTTTCAAAACTGTCCTCCAATCTTGCCACAATATCCGCATTCATAGATCGATTTAGTTCTTTAGCTGATTCTGCAATTTTGTCTTTAAGCTCTTGCGGTAAACGCAAATTATAAGCAACACCTAAATGTTTACCCATGACAGCATCCTTAAAAATTATGTTGACATAGTATCAAGTGGACATATATATTTTCAATATGTCCAGTGGACATAATTTAAGGTGTAAAAAAGCCACTGTCCCGACTACCAATCTAAAACAGTGGCTTTGTCTAAAATCTATGGAGATATAGACATGACTAGTCTAGCACTAAGACCTCAAGTCGTAAAATTCAACAACCAAGATGTACCTGTGTTTTTTCATGAAAATAAACCCTATGTTGCAATGAGGCCTATTTGTGAAAATATCGGTTTAGATTGGGCTGCACAGGCTCAAAAAATTAAACGTCATTATGTGCTTAATTCAACCATGGTTATGATAACCACGGTTGCCCAAGATGGTAAAAATCGTGAAATGGCTGCTTTACCTATTGGTTATCTCAACGGATGGCTAATGAGTGTGGATGTAAATCGTGTGAAGCCTGAAATTAAAGACACGCTCATCAAATATCAACTTGAATGCTATGACGTGCTTTACAATCACTTTATGCCCAAAGTTGCAGAAGCCCATCCAAATACAATCACGGCTGAACAACAACAGGCAGTAAAAGATGCTGTGCTTCGTAAGGCGCAACGTGACAAACGCACATATCAATCTGTGTATCATGAATTTTACAATGTGTTTGATGTGCCTCGTTATCAGGAATTACCATTAAGCCGTTTTGATGAGGCTTTAAAATGGTTGGGTGATGGTTATTATCAGCACAAGAACAAACAGCCAAACATGAGTAAAAATGTTTATGATCTTTTGAAAGTGTTGGCTGATGCTATTCTCACCCAGAATTTTAATACATCCAAAATTTATCGCGCCGTGTATGAATTAAATAAGAAAGAAGGAGAGGTTCTTGCAGAATATGCTTTTAAAACGAATCTTGCATTGTTAAGACTTTCACGAACTGCTGACTTGAGAAGCCCGTATGGAAGGTTATTTATTAGCGAAGATTTGAAGACTGGAAGTTTCACAGCAGGCGATCAGGTAAAAGGTAGCTACTGGTTTCATCCATTATGTGATGCAGGAAAATTAATGGGTGCATTATATGTTTCGGATCGTTTGCAAAAAGAGTTAGCAAAATAATGCTAACTAAGCTATAGTTTTTATATACTGGTCGTATTACGGTTCAAACCGAGACCAAAGTCAAAAGCTCATTCAACAATGGGCTTTTTTCATGCCCTGAGAAATATTTTTGTGTAAGTAATATCAGGGCACCTATGGCGGCACATTTATTCGTAGTGGTTTAAGTTGAATACAGCTACCTAATTTCAAGCTCGCTAAAATGATCGGTTTTTTGTATTTTATGGTATAAATTTATTTCCAATAATTAAGGAGATATTTATGTCATCTGAAAATAAAACAAGCTATAAATTAAACTTCATCAATGAAAGTGAATTTGAAATTGTGTGTGAGGATAAGGGTGAGACTTTGGCTATCAAGCACCTGCTTGATGGTTCACCTTATGTAAGTAATATTTTGCCGACTTTTGATTTGGATCAAGAGTATCCTGACAAAATTACAGGTGAGACAACAAATCAGGATGAATTGATTCTATTGTTAAAAGAGTGGGATACTCTTTTAAAAAGTAAAGAAGTAACAACTTACAGAGATTTCGATAAAGAATAGGAATAGTTAATTTAACCTCTCATTCAGGATATTTTCTGCTAAGTTATGGTGTTAACTAAAAATTGAACTCACTCGTATTAACGTATTGTGAGTAAGTTTTTCGAATGGATTACGGTATATAAGACCGCACTGCTTGAGAAAGTTACTGCGGTTTTTCTTTTTTATTCCGAGGTGTCTATGTCCTGTAAAGGCTGTGAAGAACGCCGTCAAAAACTAAAGGCTATGTATGACTACAGTAAACAACGACTGCAACTTGCAATCAATCGTCTTACAACTGGCTCAACAGATCAGCCAGTTAGTTCAACAGAACAATCAGTTGATAGAACAGAACAACAAACTGACCGAACAAACCAATCAACTGATTCAACAGAATAACCAACTAATTCAAATCAACAGTGACCAGACAGCGCAGATCCGCATGCTGCTCGATGAGATCGTTGGCGATGAGGATGAACCACAATCACGTAACTTGGATGATGACTAAGGGTTTGCCTTATGAAACTACAGACACTCAGACCAAGGCTTGAGATACGCCGTCAACAGACTGAACCCAAGAAGAACTGGGGCAATGGTCGTGGTGGTCGCCCTTGGCGTAGACTTAAAGAAAGCATCCATGTACGTGATGGTTATACCTGTCAACTCTGTGGTCTAGTCACACATCAATTGGAATGTGACCACAAGATCAACACGGCGCAAGGTGGAACAGATGACCCAAGCAATCTTTGGTCGTTGTGCATTGACTGCCATAAGAAGAAAACCAGTAAGGAGAGTCGACAGTGAATAATGAAGAATTGTTAGAGCAACTTGAATCAGTGGCTAACTTCATGCGTGGTATGCAGTTCGATACACGCTTACCAATCGATGCAAGAGAGGCATTGCGTGAACGTGCAATAGAATTAGATGATTTTCTAGAAAACTTTTCTAATGAAAATACGCAATAAAATGGTGCATAAAATCTCAGCGGGTGGGGGGAGGTAAAAATTTCAAAGCATTTTACCAACGGACACCGCACCCCACCTCACGTATAAAAAAATTTCCTTTTTTAGCTAAAAGTTAACTTTTAGAGTTAAGGAGTCGCAATGGCTTTAACAGCAAAAATGAAAGCTTTTGCTCAAGCTGTTGTTGATGGCATGAGTAATAAAGATGCAGCAATTTCAGCAGGATATAGTGAAAAATCCGCAATGCAACAAGGTTCAAAACTGGCAAAAATTCCTGAAGTAATTGCTTATATTGATCAATATTCAACAGCTAAAAAGTTAACTTCTCAAAAGCAAAAGTTAACTTCTGAAAAACCAAAGGTTCAACCTGCTGATAGCGGTGAGGATGATAATCCTTTCGAGGATAATTATGCCAAAGACGACCCATTGCAGTTTCTGATCGACATTATGAATGACAAGGAAAATGGAATGGGTTTGAGAGTGCATGCAGCAAAATCAGCACTTCCTTATGTGCACGGTAAAGTTGCAGAAAAAGGCAAGAAACAAACTAAAGAAGAGGAAGCCAAGAAAGCCACTCAGGGCGGGAAGTTTGGAACATTGGGCTCGCAGTTGAGGAGTTAATCATGCCTTTTGATATACCGTTTAATCCTGAAGACTTGATAAGTAAATTATCAGACAAATACTTTGCAATGACACCGCAAGGAAGACAGCAGTTTTTGTTTGGTGAGTTCAAGGCAAAACAAGAAAGTCAGCCTGCTTGGGTTGGTGTTGATTACTCCGAAAAGAAAGATCAAACCATCAAGTTTAAAAACACGGGATTCTCAATAGAAATAATTTAAGGTCGAGTAATTAAAATGCTACACCCTGATAAATTTGCAATTAATTTCTATATTGATGGTCAGCCACATCAGTTTGCACGACGCATTCTCACTCAGGTGCCACAGGTGGCGAGTCGTTGTGTATTTAAAGACAAGCGATATGAGGTGCTGAGTGTTGAGTGGTGCTTAGATGAAGATGCCACCAACTACAAATACCAAGCCAGAATAAATATCGAATTAAAACCGCTTTAAGAGCCGCCCATCGAGGCGGTTTTTTAATGAGTTAAATTTATGTCAGCAATGCTCCCAGAATGGACAACATCCTGCCCAGACTGGGAGGAACGTATTGTCGCTAAAAAGTCACTCATGCCTTGTGAACCACTTTTTCCAGAAGTGGCTGATGTAGCAGAAAGGATTTTTAAAGAACTGATTCTTGTGGATGTAATGGATAGCCCAAAGATGGGCGATGTCACATTGCCATGGGTGATTGATTTTGTACGGGCAATTTTCGGAGCGTATAACCCAAATACGAAACGCCGTTTGATTCGTGAGTTCTTTCTTTTGATTTCGAAGAAGAATACCAAATCGACGATTGCTGCAGGTGTGATGCTGGTTGCTTTGCTTTTGAATGATCGGCTTTCAGCAGAGTTGATCATCCTTGCACCGACCAAGGAAGTTGCAGACAACAGCTTTAACCCGATCCGTGACTTTATTCGCGCTGATGAAGAACTCAGCGCAATGATTAATATCTCTGAACATACCAAGACAGTGACTCATCTTGGTACGGGTGCAACGCTGAAAGTCATCGCAGCAGAAAGCAACGCGGCAGCAGGTAAGAAAGCCTCCATCATTTTGATTGATGAGGTTTGGCTTTTTGGTAAACGTGCCAATGCTGAATCGATGTTTCGTGAAGCCAAAGGTGGTTTGGCTTCACGTCCTGAAGGCTGTGTGATTTATCTATCTACCATGTCAGATGAAATGCCATGTGGGGTATTCAAGCAGCTTTTGGACTATGCCCGTGATGTCAGGGATGGCATTAAAGAGGACAAGGCATTTCTACCACTGATCTATGAATTTCCAAAACAGCTCATTGAAGATGGTGAGCATTTAAAACCTGAAAATTTCTACATCACAAACCCAAATTTGGGTGCATCGGTTGATCTTGAATATCTGATTTCAGAGTTCAATAAGGTCAAAGATGCAGGTGAGGAGTCGCTTCGAGATTTTCTGGCCAAGCATTTAAACATTGAAATTGGGCTGAACCTACGTGCCAATCGTTGGGCGGGCGCAGAGTTTTGGTTACAACAAGCACGAAAGCTTTCACTGGATGACATCATTGAACAATCAGATGTGCTTGAAATTGGTGGGGATGGTGGCGGCTTGGATGACTTACTTGGCTTTGCTGTTCTAGGTCGGCATAAAGAGACACGGGAGTGGCTGCTCTACAATCATGCCTGGTGTCATCAGATTGTACTTGAGCGCCGTAAATCAGAAGCGCCCAAGCTGCTTGATTTTGTCAAAGAAGGAAGCCTGACCGTTTATGAAAATGTCGGAGATGACATTAGCAAGTTAGCCACAATTGCCAAGCAAGTTTATGACAGTGGAAAGCTCGATAAAGTTGGACTAGATCCGCTAATGCTCGGTGGCTTATTGGATGGTTTGCTTGATGTGGGTATTCCTCAGGAGCAAATCATTGGCATTCATCAAGGTTATAAGCTTGCAGGTTATTTGCAGACTTTAGAGCGAAAATTGGCAGGGCGTGAACTTTGGCACCAAGGTTTGGGATTGATGGCTTGGGTGGCAGGCAATGCCAGAATTGTGATGAAAGGCAACGGCATTATGGTCAGTAAGCAGGAAAGTGGTGTTGCCAAGATTGACCCGCTGATCGCTTCATTGAATGCCACAGCACTGATGAGCATGAACCCTGAACCTGTCAAGAAAGACTACAACGTTTACTTTTTTTAAATTTATCTCATTTTTTAGCTCGCTATATGCGGGCTTTTTCATTTTTGGAGAAGCCATGACTGCTCTACAGAAAACATTTGGCGCATTTGAAATTAAAAGTGCCGATGATGAAAAGCGCACATTTACAGGCATTGCAAGCACACCGAATCAAGACCGAGCCAAAGACATCATGGTGCCTAAAGGAGCTAAGTTCACTTTGCCTATGCCATTACTTTTTCACCATGACCCTAAGTCTCCTATTGGGCAAGTCACCAGCGCCAAGGTAACAAGCAAAGGCATTGAGGTAGAGATTTATCTACCAAAAATTGATGAAGAAGGTGCACTGAAAGCTCGCATTGATGAGGCGTATCAGTCCTTAAAACACGGCTTGATTAAAGGCTTGTCGGTTGGATTTATCCCGAATTGGGATGATGCTGAAATGATTAAAGGCGGTGGTATTCAGTTTAACGATTGGGAATTTTACGAATTATCCCTCGTTACGATTCCGTGTAACCGCGAATCAGAAACAGATTTCTCTAAAGCATTTGAGGAACATCAAGCCGCGTTGGGCAAAAAACCTCAGAACGTTCCAGATGGCGATGCATCTGAACAAAAACATGTTGTTGTCAAATTAGCAAGCCCAACGAAGGGCGGAGTGAAACTATGAAAGAATATTTAGCAAAGTTGCTGAAAGCATTGTCAGAAAAGAACCAAGCAATGCAGGCAGCATTATCAAAGTCAGCAGAAGCAGGGACGACACCTGATGAAGCAACTGAGGCAGAAATTAAGCAGCTTGAAGCTGAAATTGATGCAATTCAGAAGAATATTGCCCGCGTACAAACGCAGATTGCTGAAATTGAAAAAGCAGCCCAAACAGCAACACCTGTTGCAGGTGAAAATCCTCAGCAAGCCAAAAAATCTGCTGAAGGCAATCCAAACCCTGCTGCACCTGCAACAGTGATTGAAACCTTACCGAAAGGTATTGGTTTTGCTCAGTTTGTCCGTGCAAAAATGTTGTCAGCCCATGAAGCGAAGAAAGGTAACGCAGTGACCGCTGTACAAGCAGCTAAAAATTTGGGTTATGGGGAAAGTGTGATTCAGTTTGTGGAAAAGGCAACACTAGGAACCACGACCGATACAGGCTTTGGTGCGCCATTGGTTGAAACCAGTACTTATACAGGCGACTTTATCGAACTGCTACGCAATGCCACTGTGTTTGACAAATTGAAGGGCTATCGTTCAGTGCCTTTTAACGTAAAAATTAAAGGTCAGAAAACAGGCGGTACGGCTGCATGGGTAGGTGAATCTCAGCCTAAACCACTGACCAACCCAACTTTTGATAGTGTGGAAATCAAAGAGCATAAGCTTGCTGCGATTACGGTCTATACCCAAGAGCTATTGCGCCGTGCAGACCCTGCAATTGATAAACTGGTTTTGGATGATTTGATTGCAGCATCGGCTGAATTGATTGATACCACATTCTTGGGTACAGCTGCAGGGAGTGATGTCGTTCCTGCGGGCATTTTAAATGGCGTGACTGCTGTACCAAGTTCAGGCACAACGGCAGCAGATTATGAAAAGGACTTAATGACTCTAATCACAACTTTTGTGGAAGCCAACCTATCAACAGACAATGCCTATTTCCTGATGTCTGAAACCCGCGCCATGCAATTGGCTTTGCTGCGTGATGCTTTAGGAAATACCTACTTTACTGGAATGTCGTTTGCAGGTGCAGCCCGTAGCTTGTTGGGAATTCCTGTGATTACTTCTCAAGCAGTGGGTTCTAAAATTGAGCTTGTGAAAATGAGTGAAATCTTGGTGGCTCAAGATGGTGGTGTGGATGTGTCCTACAGTGACCAAGCAACCTTAGTGGATGGCACAACGACTTACAATCTATGGCAGAACAATGAGTTTGCCATTCGTGTTGAAAAGTTCATTACATGGGCAAAACGCCGTGCCATTGCCAGTGCTTATATTCAGTACTAAGCCGTGTAAATGAATGAATAACAGCTCCTGATTTGGGGCTGTTTTCATATCTGAGCAATGAAAATTGATTGTTGAGCTATGGGAGCAGCGATGAAAATTGAGTATTTAAAGACGATGCATGATGCCAACGTGGGCGATGTTAAAGAGGTTGAGGATTTTGCTGCCAATGTTTTGATTAAAACAGGGGTTGCAAAGGCATGTGATGAACCTAAAAAGGCATCTTCTGAAGTGGAAAAAGAACAAGTTCCAAGCGAATAAAGGCGGTAGACATGGGTATTTTTGAGAAGTTATTCAAACGAAAAAGCTACCAAACTGCCCGAAATGCAGGAACTTGGAACAGTTTTTTTGTGCAAGAGCCATTTTCAGGCGCTTGGCAACAAAATAAGGAAATTACCCGTGAAGACATGACCGCATTTTATGCTGTATTTGCTTGTGTCGGTCTAATTTCTAAAGACATTGGCAAGATGCCGATTCTACTCAAGAAGAAACAGCAGGGCGTTTTGGTGGATGCATTGACTCCAAAACAGCTTGTTCGTGTCTTTAAAAAGCCAAATCATTACCAGAATTGGCAGCAATTCAATGAACAATGGACGCAAAGCTTACTTTTACGTGGTAATACTTATGTATTCAAGGTGAAAGATGCCTTTGGTGAAATTTATCGCCTTGTAATTCTCAACCCTGATTTGGTCACCACCTTGGTGGATGATCAGGGTAATGTGTTTTACCAGTTGAGCACTGATCGGCTGACACAAACTGAAAATGTGATTATCCCTGCCTCCGAAATGATCCATGACCGTATTAATGCACTGTATCACCCATTGATTGGTTTAACCCCGATCATGGCATGTGCTTTGGCTTCGGAGCAGGGCATCTCGATTTTACGCAATTCTAAAAATTTCTTTCTGAATGGCTCAAGACCTGGTGGCGTGATTGAAGTACCTGGTGCAGTCGATAAAGATAAAGCCCAAGATATTAAAACCAAATGGGACACAAACTATGGTGGTGCCAATGTAGGTAAAACTGGGCTACTGTCTGATGGGGCGAAATACACCAGTATTGGGATGAAAGCCACAGATAGCCAACTGGTTGAGCAGTTGAATATGTCAGCTCGGATTGTCTGTACCGCTTTCAATGTCCCACCTTTTAAAATTGGCATTACCGATGTGCAGGGCGCAACCAAAGTTTCTGATCTGAACGAGATCTATTATTCAGATTGTTTGCAGTCTTACATCGAGGCCCGTGAAAACCTGCTAGATGATGGTTTGGGCTTGGTTGATTTGGGTGTCGAAGCCTTTCTTGATTTAGATGTGCTGATTCGCATGGACTCATCGAGCAAGATTGCTTATTACAAGGAAGGAATTGGCGCAGGGATTTTTTCACCCAATGAAGCGCGGCAAAAATTAGGTTATTTGCCCGTTAAAGGTGGTGATTCTCCACTGATTCAACAGCAAAATTTCTCACTGGAAGCATTGGCAAAGCGTGATGCCAAAGATGATCCATTTAGTACAGGGTCATCCAATACGCCAGCACCACAGTCTGATGCCAATAAGTCCTTTGAAAGTTTGTATCAGGGCGTATTTTCAGATGAAAAAACCTATAAAAAAGGCAGTTTTGTGACGTTTAAAGGTTCACTTTGGCACTGTGAAAAAGATCATCAGGGTGAATTCAGCCATGAATCATTTAAGTTGTGCGTAAAAGGGGCAAAATAATGGCAATTACTACCTTGGAACTGGTCAAACAGCATTTGCGTTATGATTCGGATGATCAAAATGACCTTTTGGATGCCTACCGACAAGCCGCAGAATCTGCGGTTTTTTCGTATGTGACAGATACGTTTGAAGCAGATGCTGCGGGTGTTGTGAGCTATCCCGCGCAATTGACACAAGCCGTTTTGCTGTTGTGTGGTTATTACGACCAGTACCGCAACATTGAAGGGGATATGCCCAGTGATGGCAATTACTTGCCGCCACCCGTTCGGGCTTTACTTTTTCCATTTCGCAGTCCGACAGTGGTATGAGGTGATTGATGAAAGCATCGAACTTAAAACACCGCATCACCATTCAAAAAGAAAACGTGACAGGGCAAGACCCGAAAACAGGCAAGCAAATCAGCCAGTGGACAGACCTTGCGACTGTTTGGGCAGAGGTTACAGACCTATCAACCAAAGACCAGATTGCAGCAAAGGCGGTGCAAAGTACCATTCAGGCACGGGCAAAAATTCGTTATAGCCAAATGACTAAGCAAATTACCTCCTCGATGCGGGTGAAGTTTGATGGCTATTACTACCGCATCGATGGTAACCCGATGGCAGATCCTGACAGTCGACGTGAATATTTGACCTTGAACCTTGCAACAGGGGAAAAAGCGTGGAATCCGTGAGGTGCTTATGGCACGTATCCAAGGTTTAGATCAGGTACGGCAAAAACTGAGAGCGATTGGCAAGAAAAGTACCATTAAACGCATTACACGAAAGTCGGCACGGCAAGCCATGAATATTGCCCGTGATGCTGCTCGAGCAAATGCCAAAGCGCTGGATGATCCAATTACCAAAGAGAAAATCTGGAAGAACATTGTCACTCAGACAGGTAAAACCAGTAATTCCAATGAAATCCGTATGCGAGTCGGTGTGCGTGGTGGGGCTGCACAGAATAAATATACGGATAAAACTGCTTTATCAGGTTTACCAGGTGGCATTACCACCTACTGGCGTTATATCGAGTTTGGGACCAGTGAAATCGCAGCACAGCCGTTTATGCGTCCTGCATTGTCAAAAAATGTGGGGCAGATTACCGACAAGTTTGTGTCTGTATTCTCTGCAGAAATTAATATCATTTTAGGAGGCTGATCATGATTGATTTGCCGATTTTCCCGATACTCAAAGCCAATGCCGCCGTGACTGACTTGCTTGAAAGCAATGGTATTTTACGTGCGTATAGTTTTGGGCTTGCTCCTGACAATCCCCAACCACCGTATGTGACTTGGCAAATTGTGGGTGGTGACCCATACAACGAACTAGATACTGCTCCAAGTTGTGACCGTGTTGATGTTCAGATTGATGTGTATGCCACGGATGATGATGTGGTCAGTGATGTTGCCAAAGCGGTGCGGAATGCGATTGAGACAGAGTGTTATGTCACTCGCTATGGCAATCAGGATCGAGACCCAGTGACAGGTATGCCGCACTACAGTTTTGATGTGAGCTGGCATGTAAATCGATAGTTTAAATTTTTTAGTTATGCGTCCGAATGGGCGCTTTTTTTATGCCTGAAAGGAGCAATTACTCATGGCAAAGTTACGTGTACAAGGTTCTCGTTGGTGGGCATTTGATGGTACTGAATTAATTCAGCTTACTTGCTTAAAAACATTTGATCCCGGTTCTGATTCTGCGGGCAAGATTGAAACAACTTGCTTAGATGAAGACGAAACCAAAACTTATATTCCTGGTCTTTCTGATCCGGGCGATGGTTCATTAGGTTTTGACATTGACACTTCAAATCCAAGTCACTTAAAGATTGTTCAGTGGGCGACTGAGAAAAAAGCATTAACCATTATTCAGGGTGCGACTGATTCACAATCCATTCCAACCGCTACAGGTAGTGTGCTTAATGCACTTCCAACCGACCGTACATGGTGGCGATTTGAAGCCTCGTTGACTACTCCAGTGTGGAAATTTGATGCAGATACTTTGGTCAACTGTACCGTGACTATGCAGCGCTCAAGTGCAACCACATTTATTCCTGCAACCTAAGATCAAACCTTTAGCCCCTTGATTGGGGCTTTCTTTTTTAGGATAAAACAATGAAAAAGATTGATATTACAGAAATTAACGCAGGCGTATTGATTACTAAGCCGCAGGCAGTCACAGTTCAAATTAAATACAATGGTGAAGATGCTGAGTTTGATACTTTTATCAAACCGTACTCTTATGATACCGCCGTGGCAAAACTTCGTGCTTTTGGTGAAAATAAAGAGGCATTGGCAGGTATTTTGGCTGCTTCCATTTGTGATGCAGAAGGCAATCTTCAGTTTACAGAAGCTCAAGTTCGTCGGAATTTCAGCCAAGATTTAACGGACGCACTTTGGTTTAAAATTGTAGAAGTAAACTCATTGGGAAAGACGCAGAACTCGAACCCGAAACTGAACTCATCTGTGAAATCGCAGTCGCGACGGGTAAAAGCATCGAAGAAGTCCAAAACCTTACATACGCAGAAATTAAAATCTGGGCAGCCTATGTCGGAAAATACGGAAGCCTCAACATTGGCCGAAGAATAGAGCAAGAGTTGGCGCGATTACATCATTCATTTTTAGTATCGAAGGGCGTTAAAAATGTTGAGCTTGTTGATCTTATGCTACATGAGGGAACTGAAAAACGGGCTGCAAATGACGAGTCGGAATTTGATGATGACGCTTTAACTGCTTATTTGATGCAAACGACTTAATCTTGAGTTTGCATCACTTCAAGTAAATTGAGTATATTCTAGTCTCTTGTCAGTAAGAGATTAAAAAATGAAAAAAATTATACAAATAACATGCCTTATTTTAGGTACTGCATTTTCATCAACTGTGTTTAGTCAAATTATTTGGCAAAAAGCAGCTAAAGGTATGACCGTTAATCAAGTTAAAACAGTTTTTCCAGAAGCAAAAGATGTTATTCCAACTGAAGGAACTACACTCGGCGATGGCGCTTTGCGTTTACTAGCGATTCAAAATTATCGTATAAATGGATTTACATTTAATCCTTCTTTTTATTTCAAAGATAAAAAATTAATACAAGTAACTTTGAATGCTGATCCTAATCAAAACCAAATGGTCGTTTATTTAAAGATGCTAGAAGCTTTTCGCCTGAAATATGGAAAGGAGGCTAATACCGTGGATATGAGTATAGGCGAAGAAAAGATTTGGATTACGCCTGATAAAACTACAGTAAAAGTTTCTTATATGATTGGTAAAACAAGTATTTATTATTCAGCTAGAGAGGCTGATGAATTAAATAAGTTATAGATTTCTAATTAACGATAACCCCGCTAAGCGGGGTTTTTTATTATCTAGAGGAAAGTAAATATGGCTGCATCCCTCGGTCGTTTAACACTTGATCTTGTGACCCGCATTAGCTCATTTACCGAGCCTCTAGAACGTGCGGAACGTCAGGCAGAAGATTCTACAAAAAAAATTGCTAAATCTTTTGATGCTGCATCTTTGGCTGTCAAAGCCCTTGGCGCTGTAGCAGCAGGTCTATCTGTTGCTAGTGTCATGGCATTTGCAGAAAAGTTTGTCGATGCAGGCAATGACATTCAGAAATTTGCCAAGCTCTCCAATGCCTCAATTCAGCAATTCCAATATTACGCAGTCGGTGCAGATACGGCAGGCATTTCGATGGAATCCTTTGCCGACAAAATGAAAGACATGCAGGATCGTATTGGCGACTTTCAGCGTACAGGTGGTGGGCCACTTGCCGACTTCTTTAATGATATTGCTCCGCGTGTCGGGGTGACGATTGACCAGTTCCAAAAGCTATCAGGTCCTGAAGCATTGCAGCTTTTTTATGATTCATTGGAAAAAGCAGGGGCTTCAACCAATGACATGAAATTCTATATGGAATCTATCATTTCTGATTCTTCATTGTTGATTCCATTGCTTGAAAATGGTGGCAAAGGATTCAAACAATGGGGGGATGCCGCCCAACAAGCAGGTTCAATATTATCTGACAGCATGGTCAAAGACTTGGCTTTGGCAAAACAAAATCTGCAAATTCTAGATTTACAGTGGCAGGGCTTTGAAGCGGAACTGGTCAATGTTGCAGTGCCTGCATTGAAAGAAGTCGTGACCCACATGGATGAGGTCAAAGCTGTGGCAACCGTACTGGGCGCATATCTGGTTGGTGCTGGAACTGCGTCAGCAGCGAAATATGTTGCAGGGATTTATAGCAAAATCACCGCCATTGTTGCGGATATTCAGGCGGAAGAAGCGGCGATTTTAACCGCACAGCGTAAAGCAACTGCAGAACTCAATGCGGCAAATGCAGAAATGTCTGCTGCACGCGCAGCAGTTGCCAATGCTGAGGCGAAAGTCGCAGCAGATCGTCAGGTGATTGCTTCAGAGATTCAACGGATTGAATCGAGCATTGCACAAACCAATGCTGAAAAAGCGTTAGAAGCACAGCGTTTACGCAGCCAAATTACAGATCAAGGTCGAAATGCAACATTGACACGAATGGCGGAATTACAGCGAGTTCAAGCCAGCATGACTGCCGAACTCACTGTACTTGAACAGCGTTTAGCAGCAACAACAGTTGCAGGATCTGCCGAATATGTGGCTGCCCGTACCGCACAAACGGCTGCAACTGAGCGTTTGACGGTTGCCACCAGTGCCAACAATGTGGCGCAGGCTGCAAGCGTTAGAACTGGAGTGAGCTTGCTTGGTCTTCTTGGTGGACCAGTGGGTTTAGGTCTGACTGTTGCAGCAGTTGCAGCATCTTATGTCATGCTGAAAGATAATACAAAAGACACAGCAAATATTCTGGACACTCAAGGTCAGTCTGTTGATGAGTTGTGTAAGAAGTATGAAAAACTTAATTCTATTCAAAAAGATACTGTGATTCATGAGTTGACAAAACAGGTTGAAGAATTACGTGTCAAATATGTCACAGCATCCTCAGATTTAAGTGCTTATATCGGATACATGGAAGACTCGGGACGTGTTTCTGAAAATGTTGCTAAGCAGATTCAGGATCAGTATGCGAAGTATTCACAGGGTGAAATGTCGGCTGTTCAGTTTTATGAGGCAGTGAAGTCGATCAATGGCGTAAGCGGTGAGCAGGCAACTAAGATGCGTGACTTAGTTTCTGCTAGTGACGGGGCAAAGTCGGCTTATCAGCAGCAGAAAGATGTTTTAAATCAGTTGAATCAAAAAAATGATGAGGCTGCCAAGAAACAAAAACAGCATGCCGATGCTACAAATAATACAGCAGCAGCATATGTAAACTTAACTCAAAAGCAGATGGAATATGTTCGAGGCGTTGAGAAAACTCTAGCACGCCAAAAATATATTGAAAATCAGGTTAACAATAATGGCATGTCAGTTGAAATGGCAAATCACTTTGCGGATTCGCGAGAAGCAGCAGGGTTGGGTTTTTCGGGCTCCAAAAATGATGTGATGCCTGCTGCTGTTCGACAAGCAACGATCAAGAGCTGGGATGCTAAAAACTATACACTTTCGAAAACTGAGCTTGCATCATTTTCTAAAGTTCAGGCAAATGCTGCAAAGTATAATTTTGCAGATAAAGAAAGCTTATATGGGCTTCCATCTGGTCTGCTTTCAGCAATTATGATGAATGAAAGTCGAGGTGATACATACCGCAACGGCAAACTTTTAACATCAGAAAGTGGCGCTCAGGGTTCATTCCAGTTTTTACCTGCGACTGCAAAAAGATTTAACGTGGATGTGGCAAGTGTCGAGTCAAGTGCGGCAGGTGCAGCTAAATACTTGCAGTATCTATATAAACGATTTGGAGATTGGGATAGTGCGATTGCTGCATACCATGCAGGTGAAGGTAATGTTGAGCGTGGCACAAATATTGGACCAAGAACTAGAGGTTACGTTAAAAATGCAAATAAGTGGGTAGCTGCCGCGAATAATAAGACAGAAGTTGATCAGTCTATCTTGATGCCAACTCAGGGCGACTTACTGGCACAGCAGAAAGCAGCCGCGGAAGCAACAAAGATTCGACAAGATAAGGAACTTGAACTTCGTAAGAAGTACTACACCCAAGAACAGCAGCTTGCCCAAGATAACAAAGATGCCATTGAAGCGATTAACTCAACCTTGACAGGTTCAGATCAAACCAATGCTTTGGCAAAACAGGCTGCGTTATACAAAAGCCAACTCACCACCTTACATGCTCAAGAGAAGGAGGAATACAACCAGTTACATGCATTTGAAACTGATCGCATCCAACAGATCAAGGATAGCTATGCAGTTAAGCAGCAGCTTATGGATGCTGATTTAACAAAGAGCAAGGCTCAGCGTGAAGATGCAAAAGCAGCTCTTGGTCGCCAAATGCAGGCTGAAATTGATGCTGTTAAGCGTGAGGAAGAACAGCAAGTTCAATCTGCCTTTGAAGCTTATTTGAATGAAACAGAGATTGTTGTTAGGCGATATGCTGTAGAGCGTGATGAAATTCAGAAAAATTATCAGTTGACTAAGGAGACCAGAGAAAAACTGCTTCAGGCAAATGCGATGGGCATATTCTCAATACGGAATCAAGCTGATAATAATGTCGGGCAGTATGAAATAAGTGCTAGGGAATATTTATTGCAAAAGAAGGATTCAGCTTCTTATGCAGCATATGATTTGCAGAATCAATATGGCTCAGCTTTGTCGGGTCTAAATAGTGCTTATGCAAATCAACAATCAGGTATTCAAAATGATCCATTAATGGATCAGCAGCAAATTGAGCAATCACTTCTCGCAGCGCATGAGCAGTATTTACAATCTAAACAGGCTTTAGACGAGGAATATGACGAAAAAGTAAAAGAGCTGGCACAGAGTCAGCAAGATACTGTTTTGAACACATATTCTAATATTTTATCTCAGGCATCAACGGTTTGGAGTTCCATGACTGATCTAGTCAAGGATTCGGCTGGCGAATCAAGTACAGCATATAAAGTGATGTACTTTGGTCAGCAACAGATTGCAGCAGCTCAGGCAACAATTAATGCATTTCTTGCATATTCTAATGTGCTTGCTAATGCACCATATCCTTTAAATATGACATTAGCGCCGATTGCACTCGGTCTTGGAATGGCAAATGTGGGTTTAATTGAAGCCCAGGCAATTGCTGCATTTGCAACAGGTGGTCATGTACGTGGTGCAGGTACAGAGACAAGCGACTCAATTCCAGCATGGCTTTCAAATAATGAATATGTATTTAAAGCCAGTACTGTACGAAGCCTAGGTGTTGATACGCTTGATTACATTAATGAAACTGGAAAACTTCCAATTTTTAGAGCTGAAGGTGGTTCAGTTGGTAGTTCAAGTAGTAGTGTTACGCAGAAGAAATATATTTCTGATGTGAGCGACATGGCTGCAACTACATCGGAATCTAATAGCCCTATTAAGATTTATGTAAGTGTTGATAGTTCTGGTGCATCAACAACAGGTGCAGGCACTAATGAGCAAAAGCAGCTTGGTACAATGATTGGTAATGCTGTCAGAACAGTCATTATGCAAGAACAACGACAAGGGGGGTTATTAGCAAAAAGATGAGTGATTTAGTTTTTAGCTGGAAGTGTGATCTTAATAATAACTCTGAGTCCCAAAAGTTTTCGATTTTAAACAGTTCCTTCGGCGATGGTTATGAACAAAATACCAGTGTTGGTATAAATAACCGAAAAGGAACATGGAACTATCAGCGTACTGCAAAAAAATCTGAAATTGATGCAATTGCCAATTTTTTTGATCAACACAAAGGCGCAGATAGTTTTTTGTGGTCGAATTACGATGGCGATCAAGTCAGAGTAAAAGCTGATAGTTCTTATAGTAAAGTCAAGCAGGGTGCAGATGTTTGGATTATTTCAACGACATTCACACAAGTTTTCTATCCTTAATCAATGAATACCATGAGCACCCGAAAGGGTGCTTTTTTTATGAGATAAATTATGACTAAGCAAACGATAAATGTTGGTAATGCTGCAAATGATGGTACAGGTGATCCAGCACGAACCGCTTTTACTAAAGCGAATCAGAATTTTAAAGAACTGTATGATTATTTGGGTGATGGAATTACTTTAAACAGGTTAGGCTCAAGTGCATTTGCAAATATTGGTTTGGATCTAGGCGATATTTTAGGCGTTGGCAGTTTTGGTCTTGGTGCGTCCGGGGGCAGTATATTTGCTAATAATTTTTCTGAGTTGAAAGCAGCTCTTAACACTAAAACACAATTTTTCCGAAATGATGGCTCATACGAACAAATTGATACATATAGTCCAAGTCTTTATGTCAAAACAGCAGATACTCAGTTTATCTTGAGTGTTAAATATGATACAGGTAATCCGACAATATTAAGTTGGGTTGATAACTTCAGTAGTCCTACCGTTGTTAGATTTAGAACTGATAAAAATACAACCGTTGATGCAAATGGCTTTATTAAAGCAGCATCACCAATTGTCAAACTTTTTGCAGATAAAATCGAACTCAATGACGAAGCATCTGAGCAAAATATTACTTTTGAAAAAGTAGATGTTGGGCATTATCTGATTAAAGGTAGTTCAGGCCTTGCAAAAGAAGGTTGGACAGTCGAGCAACCACGTGACGCAAACGGAAATCTATATCACGTTGTTGAATATACAACGCTTGAAGGGGGCGACATTGAAATCAAGACATTTGATTACATGCTTGATAAAAAAGGGCGCATTGTTGCTGATTATAACACCGCGTTAGATGTTCAAGAAAACCGTTGGATTGACTTACGCTTACAAGAAATTGAAAAATCTGTGAAAACTTTGGAAAGCATGGTGATTAAAGATGACTTTACAAAGTGATTTTCAAAAGCTCTATGTTGATGGACTCATCACATTATTTGAATTAGATGCCAGCAAATTAGGTGCTGGCATTTTACGTTTTCATGGACATATTTCTTATCAGGATTGGCAGAGAATTTATCAATCTGTAGATAAGTTATTACCGACTGCTGATAATACCATGATGACTGCCGATAAAACCTATGATATTGGCACTGAAAAATTGTGGATGAGAAATATTGTTTGGAATGGTGAAGTTTTTGAGCCAATGGCACTGCAAGTCGATGGTTTGGAGATGAACGCAACTGGAAAGGCATCAAGTCCAACCCTTACGATGTCAAATAACATTGGCGGTGTGCAGTGTGCTGTTTCTGCTTATTGTCTGCAATTTGAAGATTTTGCAGGCGCAAAACTTAAAGTCATTCGCACTTTAGCCAAATATTTGGACGCAGAAAACTTTGCAGATGGTAATACTACTGCCGATGTAAATGAGTCTAAAACCCAAATTTGGTACATCGAGCAAAAAACGTCTGAAAACGCACAGCAAGTTTCTTTCGAACTTTCAAATCCTGTTGATTTTGAAGGGCAACAAATCCCTGTGCGTAATATCACGGGCTATTGCACATGGTGCATCAATGGTGATTATCGCGGTGAAGAATGTCAATACACGGGATTGCAATACTTCACAGACAAAGACATTGCAACTGATGATCCGAGTTTAGATAAATGCTCTGGGCGTTTTGCTGCATGTAAATCACGTAACAATGAAGCCAACTTTGGTGGGTTTGCTGCATCTAACTTATTCGGGTGATTTATGAAATTGAGTGCAAAACTTAAAAAACAAATTGTCACTGCTGCCAGTGAAGCTTATCCAGATGAAATGTGTGGTGTAGTCGTCGATGGCGAATTTATTCGACTTGAAAATTCTTCTGATAATCCAAAAAACTATTTTGAAATTGATCCTAAAGCCTTGGCCTATGCTGAAGATCGGGGCGAGATTATGGCATATGTGCATAGTCATCCTGATGGTACAGCTATTGCATCTGCTTTAGATAAACATCAAATTGAATTGCATGGAAAACCGTGGGTAATTTGTGCTTATCCTGATCTTGATATCCAAGTATTTGAGCCATGTGGATATAAAGCACCATTAATAGGTCGCAATTATTATCACGGTTGGCAGGACTGCTATTCATTGATTCGTGATTTTTATGAGCGTGAATTGGCTATTGAGCTACTAGATTTTGAGCGAGATGATGCATGGTGGGAATCTAAAAGCAATGCTTCACTGTATCTTGAGAACTATGCAAAGACAGGATTTTATGAAGTGAGTTCAATGCAGTATGGTGATGTTCTCATTTGCAAAGTTGGACGGACAGAACATCCAAACCATGCATTGATTTGGCTGGGCAAAAATTGGCAGCTTAAAAGCGAAAAAACAGAGCAGTGTATTGGTTCAACTTTAGTTTTGCATCATCCATACAATCAAGCATCTAAGCGTGAAATTTATGGGTTAAATTGGTCTGAACGTACAGTGAAAATTCTACGCCACAAGGATTACAAGCATGAAGTATAAAACAATTCGTTTTCATGGAATTTTGCGTGAAAAATTTGGCAAAGAATATCGGCTTTACGTAAGCTCAACCAAAGAAGCCATGCGACTTTTAGCAGTCCAGTTAGACGGCTTTGAACAATTCATGCTGAATGCTCACAAGAAAGGATTACGCTTTGCGGTCTTTCATGATAAGCACAATGTATCTGAACAAGAAATTGAAATGAACTCAGATGCAGAATTGGTACGGATCATGCCAGTTGTTGAAGGAGCGGGCGGGAACAACGGTGTTTTACAGACTGTTCTCGGTGCTGTGATGGTCGTTGTGGGTGTTGTTGTAGGTGTAGTGGCGGGCTGGACTGGTGTTGGTGCAGTTGTAGCCCAAGGTTTAATTGGCGCAGGTGTTGGAATGATGCTTGGTGGTGTTGCACAGATGTTAATGCCAAAAGCCAAAACTGATGACTCAAACAGTGATGGGAATAAAGCTAACTATGGTTTTGGTTCGGCTGTTACAACGGTGGCTCAAGGCAATCCAGTGCCGATTTTGTACGGTGAACGTGAAATCGGCGGATTCATTGTTTCAGCAGGGCAATATCCTGAAGATCAACTTTAAAAAATATAAACCTTTAGGCGCGTTATGCGCCTTTTTTATTGCTTGGAATTTGGCATGAAAAAACATCGTAACGGCTATTCGCATCCGATGGATGCCGACTATCGCATTGTAAAAGGCGCAAAAAAATCAAGCTCATCATCACGTACACCTGTTGTTGCAACAGATTCAGCACAATCAAAAACTTACATTAAAATTTTGTATGGTTTGAGCGAAGGCGAGATCGAAGGTATTGTTGATGGTGGCAAGGGTGTTTATCTTGATGATACGCCTATTTTGAGCAGCAACAGTGATTCAAACTTTGATGATGTCACATGGGATTTTCGCGCGGGTACAAATGATCAAACTTACATTGAAGGTTTTCCCGAAGTTTCTAACGATACTGATGTCAATGTCGAGTTAAAAACATCGGCATGGGTTCGCTCGCTCACCAACACTGACATTAATGCAGTTCGAGTTCGTCTCAAATGGGGGGCATTACGGACGACAAATGCAAGTAACGGTGATGTAACAGGGGTAACGATTAAATATGCAATCGACATCTCAACAGATGGAGGGGCTTATGCTGAAGTTTTAAATACCCAAATTAGCGATAAAACTTCTGCAAACTATGAACGTTCACATCGTATTGATTTGCCAAAAGCTGAAAGCGGCTGGAATGTTCGTGTCAGACGTTTAACTCCACCTGCACAGTCGGATTATGTGACTGATTCAATGTATGTTGCATCGTATGCAGAAGTGATCGATGCAAAGTTTCGTTATCCAAATACGGCATTGCTTGGTTTGCAATATGACGCAGAAAATTTCTCCAGTGTTGCAAAAGTTGCGGTCATGGCAAAGGGCATTAAAATTCGTGTTCCGAGCAATTATGATCCTGTGACACGAAAATATACGGGCATTTGGGATGGCTCTTTTAAACGCGCTTACTCAAATAATCCGGCATGGATTTATTACGATATTTGCACAGCAAAACGCTACGGCTTAGGCAGTCGTATCACGGATGCGATGCTCGATAAAGCGAGTCTTTATAAACTTGGCCAATATTGTGATGGCTTAGTCAGTGATGGCGCAGGCGGTCAAGAACCGCGTTTTACATGCAATGTCTATATTCAATCAACCGAAGATGCGTACACGATTTTAAGCAAACTTGCGGGTGTGTTTCGGGCTATTTCATATTGGGATGGTGACAGCATTATTTGTGATGCTGACATGCCGCAAGATGTATATTTTAACTATACAAATGCAAACGTGATTGATGGTGCTTTTGAATATTCAGGCACACGTGCGCGTGATCGACATACAGTTGCGAAAGTAGCGTGGGATAATCCTGAAAATCGTTTTAAAACAGAATATGAATTTGTACGTGATCAAGAAGCGATTGCAAAGCACGGTGTGAAAGTTGTTGAAGTGTCAGCTTGGGGGTGTACCAGTCGAGGACAGGCGCAACGTGCAGGGCATTGGGCGATTCGTTCAGAGCAGAAAGACACACAAACGGTGAGTTTTAAAGTCGGCTTAGATGGGAACATTCCTGTTCCTGGTAAAGTCATTTCTGTTGCAGATAACAACTATGCAGGTCGCTTCATTGGTGGACGTATCAGTAAAGTTTCTTCAGACAGAACAACGCTCACTTTGGATCGTGATGTGACCGCGAGCGCAGGTGATAAAATCTATGTAAATAGTGAATCGGGTGCAGCAATTACGCGGATCATTCAAAGTGTATCTAGTCGTGCTGTGACTGTAACTGAAGCTTTTGCAGCAGATTCAGTTGCTGCGCAAAATGCATGGACGATTGATTCTAGTGATTTAGCGACACGTAAATTTCGCGTGATGACGGTTAAGCAAGATGAAGCACATCAGTTCAGCATCACTGCGCTTGAATACAATTCAAGTAAATTTGATGAGGTGGACAGCGGCGCTGCAACAGTGACAACACCTGTTTCAATCATCAACCCAAAATCGCAAGATCAAGTTAAAAATGTTGTGCTATCGACTTATGACCAGGTGCAGCAGGGTATCAATATTGCGACGATGGTTATTGCCTGGGATAAAGCTGACTTTGCAGTGAAGTACCTTGTTGAATGGCGCAAAGATGACGGTACATGGATAAAAATGCCTGTCACGGGCAATACTTCTGTAGAAGTAGCGGGGATTTATTCGGGCAACTATCAAGCACGTGTGACTGCGATTTCTGCATTTGATATTTCATCATTGCCAACATCATCAATACTCACTTATTTGTCTGGGAAAACAGGTACACCGCCAAAATTGGCAAACATTGTTGCTACTGGCACGATGTTCGGCATGAGGGTTGAGTGGAAATTTCCTGCAACAGGGGCATCAGATACGGCTTACACTGAAATACGATATGCAACAAAATCAGACAAGTCAGACGCTACTCAACTAGGTTTGTACGCATACCCAACAAGCGATTTACAGCAACAAGGGTTAGCAGCTAAGGTCACACTTTATTACAGTGGTCGCTTAGTTGATAAGATTGGTAATGTTGGCGAATGGTCAAGCTGGGTAAGTGGCACAAGCACAGCCAATGCAGATGAAATTTTAGACGCATTGGACGGTCAAATTACTGAATCACAGCTTGATCAATCATTACGTGAAAAGGTAGATAAAATTGATAGTGTTGATGGTGATGTTAGTAACTTAATTAATGCTGTAAAAAATGTGAGTGATGGATTAACAACAGAGATTCAAAACAGAAAAGATGGAGATACGAATGTTTTAAATGTTGTTAATACATATAAAACAAGCACTGATTCTTCTTTTGCTGCTGTTCAGACGTCAATCAATACACTTGCAACAGAGCAATCATCCCAAGCGGCCAAGCTCGACGGTGTTTACGCCCAGGTTACACCTGTTACTGCTGATAGCTCAGCACTGACAGCAGACAGCTCAAGCAACACGGCAACGAGTTGGACGATCCAGTCTGCATTTACAGATGCCGATTCAGCACTTGGACAGCGAATTGATACTGTGACAGCGAGTGTTTCAGACAATTCAGCATTGATACAGTCTGAGACGACAGCGAGAGTAAATGCAGACAGCGCTTTAGGTTCACGTATTGATACTGTTCAATCAACTTTTGATGCAAATTTAGCGACTGTTCAAAGCAATATTAAAACTTTGTCTGACGCTCAAAGCTCGACAGCATCGCAGATCAGCACGATTCAAACCACAGTAAACAGCAACACAGCAAGCATTCAAACTCAGCAAACAAGTATCAATGGCCTGAATCTTCAATACACATTGAAACTAGACAGTAATGGCTTGGTGGGTGGTATTGGGCTTGCAAACAGCGGTTCATCTGTTGACATGATTATTCGTGCGAATAAGTTTGCGATTGCACCGCCTTCAGGAAATGGTGACGCAGGTAAGTATGCATTTGTATACCAGTCAACATCGCAAACCTTAGCCAACGGTACAGTTGTTCCAGCAGGTCTATATTTGTCTGATGCAGTAATTGGATCAATCAATGCGAATAAGATCAATGCTGAGAGCTTGAGTGCGCTTAGTGCTAATTTCGGAACTATTACCACGTACAAAGACATTAATAACCCTACAGGTACTCGTATGGTTATTACTGGGGGATTATTCCAAGTGTATGACGACAACAATGTACTTCGTGTTCGTTGTGGCTTTTGGTAAGGGGTAGGTTATGCAAGGATTGCAGGTATTTAATGCATCAGGAGCCCTGGTACAGGATGTGACTGATAGATGCTCGCGTGTTTTGGGTTTCTATCAGTTAACCTCACGGGGTAATGGGTTCTACACTTTAACCATTACAGATGACAAGTTTCGGGAGGGTACACCCTTTATCATTCCTTTCCAAAATGCGACAACAGTTTCTGTGCAGTGGTACACCATTAATTATGGGTATCAAAAAATTACATCGTCAGCATCATCTTTTTATGGATTAACACTCAACGATAATGTTCTGACTATCAATTTGCGTGTGTGGGGGGCATCAATTCCCACGCAGCTTTTAATGTATGGTGTTTACTGATGACAGCAGGATTTATAGCAAGAAATGCAGATGATGCAACGGTTGTACAAATTGATTCAGATGGAGCGAATCTAAATCTATGTTTTATTCGTAAGACATATATACAGGCAAGGTATCGAACACAATATACAACTCAAAGTCCTACGCGAATTATCGCTGTATTACCTGATAATCCAGCATTACGTGTGAAATCTGAGATTGCACATAACATTGCTGTTGACGCAAACAGATCCTACTTTATCTCATTGTTTAATTCGACTGGTTCTGATGTGTCGGGTGGTTGTTGGGTATATGAATTTGATGTCTATAAATACATTACAGCATCCTCGACATTTGGATTGCAGATTTATAATGACAACACTGAATTGGTCTATGATGCACTGACCCCATCAATGCGAGTGGTTGGCTTTATTGTCGGTAACATGTCAAATTTTACGCGATTGCATGTTGGGCCTGAAAATTACAATTCTCGTTTAAGTATTAGTGCACAAAATAGATCCATTGCTATCGCTACATTTGGTAGCTCATGTGATGCATTTACAATGGGCAGTAGTGCTGATATGCGTATTGTTGAAGCCAGTGCCTATATCGACTATACAGCATCAACTTTAAATCTAGTCTATCAGGGCAGATATGTGGGGACAACTCATGAAGGAGAAACTGCGATTCATTATGAAAAGGCATGTAGTGCAACTGTGATGGCTGTAGACGTGACCAATTTTTAATACTTAACTTTTTTCTAAGAAATGAGCACCCGAAAGGGTGCTTTTTTATTGCCAAAAATTGGGGGGGACCATGGCAGATCAGGCATTAGATAACACTGCTTCAACGCTACTTGCCAGTAAAACGGCCATGTATGGCGGGAGTATTGGTGCATTGTCATCGTGGCTAGCTTCACTGGATTTGGGTTTCTGGATCAGTGTGCTGATCGGTGTAGGTGGCTTGGCGATGAACTGGTATTTCGCACGTAAAAAAGACAAGCGTGATGTTATTGAACATAAGGCATATCTCAAATCTTTAGAACATAAGGAACAATGTAATGTCGAGCAAGACTAAATACTACGTGATTGGAACTCTAGCCGCCGCAATTGGCGGTTTTTTTATTCAGGGTGTCAGTGATACGGGTGTGGCATACACAGGCTCGAAAGAGGGCTTTCGTTCGGTACCATACAAAGACGTTGGTGGTGTTCCCACAGTGGCATTTGGCAACACGGTTCACCCTGACGGTCGCAAAGTCAAAATGACTGATCCGCCAGTCTCGAAAAAGCAGGGGCTTGAATACCTCAAGGCACACTATGCCAAAGATGCGCCAGTATTTAACAAGTCTTTGCAAGGTATCAAACTCTCGCAAGATGAATATGATCTCTATGCCGATTTCTCATATCAGTTCGGGCAAAGCACGTGGGCGAAGTCATCTATGTTGAAAAATCTCAAAGCAGGGCAGTACACACAGGCATGCAAATCATTGCTGAAATACAAGTATGCTGCTGGACGTGATTGCTCAATTCATTCCAATGGTTGCTATGGCGTATATACCAGACAGCTTGAGCGATATACAAAATGTATGGGAGCAAACTTATGATTTCAGCCCTCGCAATCCTGAGTGCCATTTGGCGCTTTTTTTGTGCCTGTTTCTGGTGGGTACTGGCACATAAGCGGTGGTCATTAATCATTGTCCTGGTGCTTTATGGCGTATTCCAGACTTGGCAAGCTAACAGCTTGGCAAATGACTTGAATAGTGCAGATGCCAAATGCACAACCCAAGTGAACCAAGTCAAAGCTGAATTAAATCAGTATAAAGCAGACCAAAAAGAAGCCAACGAAAAAGCTAAAACTAATGCAATCACCCAAGAAAAAACATGGGCCGAACAACTCTTAAAGGTAGAACAAAATGCGAGTCAAAAAATACAAAATGCGGTTGTTGCCGCTCGTGATCTTGATCTGGCTAATCGCGGGCTGTCAGAGAAAATCAATATTGCAAACCAACGTTTGTCCAACGCCAATAGTGAAGACATCGCGGAGTACACCAAAACCTGCAATCTCGTACTCGAAAACTTGGCAACTAGAGGTGGAGAAATCGCAAAAGCAGCTGATGGGCACGAAATTGATGCAGAAAAATTAGAGGAACAATTAAATGTAGTCGCAAGTGGGGTGAAGCCCTCTAAGTGAGGGCTTGTTTTCATTTCTTATTTTTTAGTTCATTGGAATATCGACTTAGAATCTCATGTAAATCAACATTGTATAATTCACCAAGTCGATCAATCACTGTGTCCAACTTTATTTTTGCATCATCACCGAATAGCATATATTCACGATTCTGTGAAAATCCGACTGTTCGATAAGCGGTTCGACCAGTTGTTTTGCGCTTCTGCTTTGCTGTTTCTTTATTCACAAGCAAAACATATTGCTGATTTACATCACGAAAACCAGTTTCACCGCCAAAAACTTGGTAAATCTGCTGGGCTTTTGCTTTAGTCAAATCTAACGATTTTTCAATACGTTCCTGATTTTCACCAATTTCAACAAAAGGCACTTGTTTTGTTTTTGCAATCCAATTCTGTTGTTCAAGCGGAATGCGTGATAATGCAGAAATTAAGGTTTTATTTCCTGCAAACTCAATGACAAGATCTGGATTAAGCTGATTTGTTGCAATCAATGGTACATATTCAAACAATCCACTTCGCAGAGCAGATAAATCAACACCGCGCTTATTGAGTTCAGACCAGATTAATGACATATAGACAAGATATTCACTGGTCACTTTAAGTGTTCGTGACAACTCTTGTTTTAATTCATCAATAGATGCACTTTGGATTTGATTTGCATTAAATAAAGTTATTTCATTCATCGTTATTCACCAATTTTTGTAAGTCTTTTTGAAGTTCTGCCAGACGTTTTTCAGCTCTTAAATTACGCAAGTATTCACGCTCTTTTTCTCTTAGCTGCTGATACTTATCAGGTTCTTCAAGCTTTAAGCGTTCACGTTCTAGTAAGTCTTTCTCATTTCTACGAGCTTCGATTTCTGCAATAATTTCTGGGTTCTCATCACGATATTTCCGCATTCTTTGAGCAAATTTTGGTTTATTCTCAGGATTGCTTCGATATTTCTTCAAGCCTTTTTTCTCAGCTTCCTGATAATTTGGCATTTTCCTACGTTCTTTTTGTGCCTGCCGATGTGCTTCCAATTTTTCAGGATCAGATTTAATGCGAGCATACTGCTTTGCTGACTGATTTTTAGCAAAATCAGGGTCTTTTGCCATTTTCTCAGCGTACTGAATATTCCAAACTTTACGCTGGTAAAGGGCTGCACATTCATCATTACAAGTCAGTTTTTTTCCGCGAACTGACTTATCAACGATTTTTCCGCAATAAGCACAAAATTGGATTTTGCATGCTGGTCCATCAATGTAGCTCATCTTCAAATGCTCCATGCAACCAAGACCAGATCCAAAAATCATCGGGAATAGGCTTTGAATCATCTAATCTAACAATCTTTCCGAGCAAAATTAATTGACTAATTACAGATTGATAAATGCGCCAGTAAGCGACTTTTGAACATTCAGTTTTCATTTGAAATGACTCAAAAGTTCTAAAAAATGGCAAAGTTGGGCTGACCCGTGATGGCTTTGTATCATCATCTTTGTTATAGATCGTTATGCGCTCAACATCTTTAATCATTCGCTCAAGTACCATTGCATAGTGTGATGCCATAAAATCAAACAGAAAATCCACATCACTAGGAACTTGGCGTTCGCCTTGCTCCCAATAATTAAATGATCGTTTTTGCACACCTGCCAATTCAGCAGCTTCAGAAACTTCCAATCCTAAGCCTTGGCGGATTGCTTTTAATTGAAGATTATTCATATTGATTTCCAGAAAAAAGGAAGCCCACCGAAGCGGGCTATTGAATCTTAAAATTCCCAATCATTGAGATTGATATTTCGACCATTTTCTTGACAGTGCTTAGTAGCAATAGTTTTAGCTTTTTTCCAATGGCCAGCCACCGAAGTTGTATAATCAAGAACCCATGTATTACCACGCAATTCATACACATGAAATGTAGTAGCTGGTTTCCCATTTAAATATACAGTTTGGATATTTTCGATTTTTAACATTTTAATTCTCCAATCGGTCAACACCGATTTAAGTTAATTTTTCAAGAGAGCTTTTCTCGTCTTGATAATTTATTATGTTCCCGAACGGGAACAATGTCAAGCACTAATCAGAATATTTTTTATACTTTGTTGATTATGGCTAAAACTCAAATCTGTCAACTAAACTAGCTTTGCACATCACTCAAAACCACATACTGACTTTTCAAACCCAATGCCCAGCCATACTCTTTATAAAAAGGCTGTCCATTCTTGATCGTGTGCTCAATATAAAAATAGATCCAGTTTCTCATCTTATATCCATATTTTATGAGTCTACTCAAGTAGACGCATAGTAGACCGAAAAACTATTGCAATATACTGTTGAGTATTGAGATATATTGCTAAATATCGCATATATGATTGAATTTAATGGACTTGATAAGATTTTATAGTGTGAGATATTGCGATATATTGTTAAAATTATATAAGATTTTAGAATTATGAGTCCGCTGCTCTAACCAACTGAGCTATAGGCCCTTTAACAAGTGAAATGATGTGTTATCAACTACTTGTGATGTTCGCAATACTAATCAACATTTATGGATTTATCAAGTTTTTTTATCTGATGGAAAACATGGTAGATCATAGAAAGTACAATTCTATAGTGTTGAATCGCATAGAGCATACTTTAGAAATATGCATCAAAGAATTGTGATTTTGGTGTAAGACGTGAATTTTATGGCAGGTTTTTTTTGTTTTCAGAATTTGTGATGCGCAGTATCTCATTTGTAATACCCCATCTTAGGAATTTCACGACCGGCAACTTCGTCCTATGTTAATTGCATGGTGCTAAGCACTGTCACTTTTTAAAATAAATTACATGGGGATACAGCCATGACACGAGTTGCAATCATCGGTGCGGGTCCAAGTGGGATGGCACAGTTACGAGCGTTTCAATCAGCACAGGCAAAAGGTGCAGATATTCCAGAAATCGTCTGTTTTGAAAAACAGGCGGACTGGGGTGGTTTATGGAATTACACATGGCGTACAGGGATTGATGAACATGGTGAACCTGTACATGGCAGCATGTATCGTTACTTATGGTCAAATGGGCCGAAAGAGGCGCTTGAGTTTGCGGACTATAGTTTCGATGAACACTTTGGCAAAGCGATTGGCTCGTATCCTCCACGTGCTGTGCTTTGGGACTATATTAAAGGGCGAGTCGAAAAAGCCAATGTGCGTCGTTATGTCCGTTTCAATAGTGCTGTGCGTCATATTGAATTTAATGAAAAAACGCAGCAGTTTTCAGTCAGTGTACATGACCATAACCAAGATGTCGTTTATACCGAAATTTTTGATTATGTTATGGTGGCGAGTGGGCATTTCTCGACCCCTAAAGTGCCTGAATATGATGGCTTTAAAACCTTTGGTGGGCGCATTTTACATGCGCATGATTTTAGAGATGCACTTGAGTTTAAAGATAAAACTGTCCTTGTGGTGGGTAGTAGTTATTCTGCGGAAGATATCGGTTCACAATGCTATAAATATGGCGCAAAACAGATCATTAGCTGCTACCGAAACAGCCCGATGGGCTACAAATGGCCAGAAAACTGGTCAGAACGTCAGAAGTTATTGCGAGTCGATCAGACGCATGCTTACTTTGCCGATGGCAGCAGTGCCGAAGTTGATGCCATTATTCTATGTACAGGCTATTTGCACCATTTCCCATTTATGGCAGAGTCGATTCGCTTAAAAACCGATAACCGTTTGTATCCGCTTGGTTTGTATAAAGGTGTGGTTTGGGAGAAAAATCCGAAACTGTTTTATTTGGGCATGCAAGATCAGTGGTACACCTTCAATATGTTCGATGCACAGGCATGGTATGTGCGTGACATTATTTTAAATCGTATGACATTGCCAAGTTTGCCAGAGATGCAGGCACATACATTGGCATGGCATGAAGAGGAGAAAACTCTGACGGAAGCGGGGCAAATGTATAAATTTCAGGGCGATTATATTTTAGAGTTGATCGAGGCGACGGATTATCCAACCTTTGATATTGAAGCGATGCGTCTGATTTTCCTTGAATGGAAAAAGCATAAAAAAGAAAACATCATGACTTTCCGCGATCATATTTATCGTTCAGCGATTACAGGCACGTTGGCAGCACCGCATCATACGCCGTGGTTGGATGCACTGGATGATTCGCTTGAAGCTTACTTGACGGATATGCCTGAAGTGCCACAGAAAAAAGTGGGGTAGGTGTGGTGGAAAGTGGGAAAGAATAATGTCTTAAAATCAGATTCTTTCTTTGTCATCTTCGTTGGTATTTGCTTGTGCAGAACGTCATCCACAACCTGCGTGGTTTATACAATATATTGTTTTTGCAATGTAATTAAATAGATGCTGACGTTGAACAGGTTTTGTGGATGACAAATGGTTTTGGTTCTTTTGCCAAAACAAAAGAACGGATGAGCTCCAATCATAGGATTATAAAAGGTAAGACTCCGCTATGAGCAGTCTTTGACTAAGCTTTATTTATAAGAGCATTAAAAGTATTAAACACTTTAAAAACCAGTCATCAACTTGACTGGCTTTTTGCTTTTTAAAACTCCACGAACTTGCATTACCCCCTTGGAGGTATGTTTTAAAGGGAATTGATCGAAAAAATAAAATAATTTAAATATTTGATTATATTAATTTATTCATTGGAGTAACTGCCATGCAAGACGCAATGCTTAGCACTCCGAGCTATCGGCAGATACAGGAACTTCAACCTGTACACGGGCAATACCTGCTGATTTTACAGCATGACCATTCCCCAGAAGCGCAGCATCTAGCTGACCAGTTTGCAGCATGTTCAATATTGCTGGCCAGTTCAGGCACTTTTTCAGATGAGCTCAAAGACCAGTTACAACAGGCACATGCAGGGTTACATGCCGTGGTGTGTGGTGATGAAATTTTTTTGTGGCAGATGGCACAAAACTTGGTTGCTCAAGGATTGATGCAAGATGAAATCGAACTGGTACAGATCCAGCCTGAACTTAAAAAAGTCTATTGCGTACATTGTGGTGAAACTCAAACCACAACAGCCGAAGAGTTTTGTAGTTGCGAACATTGTGGCGTGTATTTGCTGATTCGTAGCCATTTTTCCCAACGTCTAGGCGCGTATATGGGCGTCTGTGCCAACCCAGACTAACCGATGCAAGCGGAGGGCGTATGTCTACATTAATTCCTGTGCGAGTACGCAATATTCAACAAATCACAGCGCTGATTCGTGAGTTTACCTTTGAAGCACTCGATCAGCCTTTACCTGCATTTTCATCGGGTAGTCATGTGGTGGTGCAGTTGCCTTTGCCTGATCGTATGTTACGCAATGCCTATTCACTGACCAATGATCCTGCCCATGATGATCACTACAAAATCGCAGTGCGTTTGCAGGATGACTCGCGTGGTGGTTCTCGATTTTTACATGAACAGGTGATGATTGGCGATGTACTGAATATCTCTGCACCACTGAATTTATTTGCCCTGCATTCACAAGCACAAAAGCATGTGTTTATTGCGGGTGGCATCGGCATCACCCCATTTTTATCACATATCCGTGAACTGATGCATACAGGTCAAGCCTTTGAGCTGCACTATGCTTGCCGCGATCAAATTAGCAATGCCTATGAAACATTACTGACCGAGTTATTTCCTGAACAGGTACACATTTATTCTGAAAAAACCGCACGCCGTTTGGATGTGATGCAACTGCTTCAACAGCAAAGTTTAAATAGCCATGTTTATGTCTGCGGCCCAGAACGTCTGACTCAGGCAGTACAAGATGCAGCGCAAACGTTGGGCTGGTCAAAGCAGCGCGTTCATGCCGAAGCTTTTGCAGCACCTCCAGCAGGGGCAGCATTTACAGCCTATCTCACTCAAAGCCAACAGGAAATCGAAGTTCCGAGCGATTACAGCCTACTTGAAGCCTTGGAAAAACACGACATTCCAGTGACCAGTTTATGTCGGGGTGGCGTGTGCGGGCAGTGTGCCACCAAGTACAAGGGCGAAGTGGAACACCATGATCATTATTTAAATTCACAGGAACGTCAGGAACAGCTGATGCCGTGCGTGTCACGAGGCAAACAGGGCTGTCGTATTGAGCTTGAGCTATAGGAGAGTCGCCATGACCGTACAATTTAACCCTGCGGAAAATATGCGTGATCAGTTTCATTATCACAACAGTGCCAAAGCCATTGCGCGTTTTCCATTTCCATTTCCTGAAGACAGCTACATGTATTCGGTGAATATTGAGCCTGCATTGTCTAAGCCTGACACGATTTTTGAGTACTGGTTCGATATTGACGAGCATTATCTGACTGAAATGAATGAGCGTGCCTTAACGCTCGCGAGCGACCCGAAACGCTGCATTGTGTTGCCGCACATGCAACAGGCTGCGTGGGACTTTCTGGAAATGGCAATGCTGCATTTGTCGGCAGATTATCCTGAACATTTTCAACTAGAACGGCAAGGGAAGGCGTGGCACTGGATCAATCGCCCGATGAATATCGATGTGCATTTCCAGTTTGGGGATGATGCGACTCTGCCGTTACCACCGTTTGAGTTTATCTCACGTCAAGTACAAGGCGATATTGCCTTGCTGGATCAGCGTGAAGGTGATCTGTTTATGGATGCAGGCATGATTACTGGTCCTGCGGACTGGTCTCTGAACTTCGATGCAGGCATGAGCTTTAAACAGTGGCATGCGCCTGTTCCGAAACTGGCACACGATGCAGGGGTGTTTGAACGTGCGCTGAAATTTTTACTCAACATTCAGGTCGGGCATCCGTACCGCCGTTTGAATTGGACGATGACCATCAACCCACGGATGGACACCTCTTCAGAAACGTTCCATCTGTGGGGACATGAGCGCGGTTTAGTCACCAAAGACAATGCAGGCGAGTTGGTGCATTTACGCGTTGAACTGCAAATGATGCCACGTCTGGCTCGTAGCAACGCGCTGTTATTTAGCATCCGTACTTATCTGATTAGCCTGAATGATTTAGTGACCAATCCTGAATGGGCAAAACGTCTGCATCGGGTAATTCGTGACTTACCTGAGCCAATTGCCGATTACAAAGGCATCAGCCATTACCGTGAACCGTTGGTGCAATGGCTCAGCCAGTTTGACCCAGAATGATGTGGATTGAGCAACTTATTTTACTGATATAGAGACACAATAAAGGAATAGATGTATGGCAAATTTATGGCGTATTTCAGCACTGGCAGAACGTCACCGTCAGCTTGGCTCAAACTTGGAAGACTGGAATGGCATGGGGACGGCATGGAGCTATGCCAGTGATACGGCTGAGCATTATTTGGCGATTCGAACCAAAGCAGGTTTGATGGACGTTTCAGGCTTGAAAAAAGTGCATTATGTGGGGCCACATGCAGAAAGCCTGCTTGAATATGCCACCTCACGCGATATTTCCAAGCTTTACCCTGGCAAGTCAGTGTATGCAACCATGCTCAATGAAGAAGGCAAATTTGTGGATGACTGCGTGATTTACCGTACAGGGCCGAATACCTTTATGGTGGTGCATGGTACAGGGATTGGCTTGGAAATGCTGACCCGTTCGGCAACAGGACGCCAAGTCGCGGTACTGTTTGATGATGACCTGCATGATTTATCGCTTCAAGGGCCTTTGGCGGTCGATTTTCTGGCGGAATATATTCCTGATATTCGCAACTTGCCGTATTTCCATCATATTCAGACCAAACTGTTTGGTTGCCCTGTGATGATTTCACGCACAGGCTATACAGGCGAGCGTGGTTATGAAATTTTCTGTAAGGCGATGGATGCACCATTGATTTGGGATACGATTTTAGACAAAGGTGCGAAATTTGGCATTGTCCCATGCTCATTTGTCACTTTGGACTGGTTGCGAGTGGAAAGTTATTTGCTGTTTTATCCGTATGATAACTCGGAATATTTTCCATTTAAAAATGACAAGTCAGGCGATACATTATGGGAGCTTGGACTCGACTTTACCGTTTCACCAAGTAAAGGCGAATTTCGTGGTGGCTATGAGCATAAACGCTTGCAAGGTAAAGAGCGCATCAAGATTTTTGGGGTGATGCTTGAAGGGGAGCAGGTTGCACAAATGGGCGACACCTTATGGGATGGCGACACCCAAATTGGTGTCATCACTTGTGGTATGTATTCGCCCATCAGCAAGAAGTCAGTGGCTTTAGCTCGTGTTGATGTCCCTTATGCAGTACAGGGATGTGAAATTCAGGTCAAAGGCAGTTTAGAGGTGAATGCGATCACGCATACCTTACCGTTTGATGATCCGCAAAAGCTGAAAAGAACCGCGAAAGGTTAATGCTACACAGCTCATCAAAATCCTGCATCAAGCAGGATTTTTTGATGGATGTTGATTCGTGATTTAAATAGCCTAAGCATTTCAAGACATTCAATGAATAAAAAAACCATCTAAAATTCACTTGCATCTGCTTTTTATATTCTAGTATATTGGATATAAATTCTATTATATTAAAAATGAAAGGGGTGTTATGAGCGATCAGCAACCTGATATCAATCAGCACATCGCCCAGCATATTCGTGAACTACGCCTTGCCAAAGGGTATTCACTTGATCAGTTGGCGGCACGAAGCGGGGTCAGTCGTTCCAGTATTTCCCTGATCGAACGTGCTGCAACCAGTCCTACCGCAGTGATTTTAGAGAAGCTTGCCGCAGCGTTGGATGTTTCCTTAGCCAGTTTATTTGTCTTTGACACTTCAGCGAATCAACCGAAACCATTATTGCGTTATGAGCAGCAAAGCCAGTGGCGCGATCCTGCATCGGGTTATTTGCGGCGTAATTTGTCTTCTGTGAGTGTGGCATCGCCCATGCAACTGGTGGAAGTGACTTTCCCTGCACATACGCAGGTTGCCTATGATTTCGTGCCGCGTGAGGTCAAGGTTTACCAGCAAATCTGGTTGCTGCATGGGCAAATGCAGATTCACTTGGGGGAGCAGAGCTATACCTTGCAGCAAGGTGATTGCTTGTCTATTCAGTTGAATCAACCCATCATTTTTCAAAATTCCACCACAGATGAAGCCCGCTACTTGGTTGCGGTGTGTGAAGTGTAATGACAACAGGAATACATACTATGGACGAAAGTCAAAATATCGAACTGATTGAATGTAATGAAGCTGAACATGCCCAAGCAATTTTGGATATTTTTAATGAAGCGATTTTAAACTCGACAGCACTCTATGACTACAAACCACGCACGCTGGAAAAAATTCAGGCATGGTTTGCCCATAAACGTGAACATGGTTTTCCAGTGATTGGTGCTGTGGATGCCAAAGGCAATCTACTCGGCTTTGCCAGTTGGGGCAGCTTCCGTGCATTTCCTGCCTATAAATATACGGTTGAGCACAGCATTTATATTCAGCATGAACAGCGTGGGCGTGGTTTAGGAAAGTTGCTACTGCAAGCCTTGATTGAGCGTGCTAAACAAGATGGGCAGGTGCATGTACTGATCGGCTGTATTGATGCGAGCAATCAAGCGAGTATTGCCTTGCATCGCCGTTTAGGTTTTGAGCACTCAGGTACATTTCCACAGGTGGGTTTTAAGTTTGGGCGTTGGTTAGATGTCGATTTTTATCAGTTGATTTTGCAAACACCGTTTAATCCGCAAGATGATGCTTGAGCACTAAAATTCAAGAAACCTGTATCAGCAGGTTTCTTTATCTCAAAAACTTAATACGCTTTCTGCAATAAATCCTGCAAATGTGCTTTGATCTCTGCCCATTCCCCAGCGCGAATACTGTACATGACAGTATCGCGTACTGTGCCATCTTTACGAGGTTGATGATGACGCAAAACGCCATCTTTTTTTGCACCTAAACGCTCAATCGCACGTTGACTGCGGTAATTAAAATTATCTGTGCGAAAGCCTACAAGCTCTGCGTTTAGATCTTCAAAGGCATGGCTTAACAGCAGGAATTTACAAGTGGTATTCACATGTGTACGTTGTACTGAAGCCGCATACCATGTATAGCCAATTTCAAGTCGCTGAATGTTCGGCACAATATCATGATAACTGGTGGTTCCAAGTACCTTGCCTGTTTGCGTGTTAATCACGGCAAAGGCTTGGCGTTGTTGCTGTTCACGTTGCTGCAAGGCTTGTTCAATATACGCGATAACCTGATCGGGATGGGGTGCTGATGTGACGCGGATATTCCACAGTTCGCCATCTTGTGTGGCATCGACTAAACCTTGGGTGTGTTCGGTGCTTAACGGTTCAAGACGAATGTTGCCATGTTCAAGGATCGGTGCAGCAGCTAACCAGTTCATTGTGTTTATACTCGATAAAGTCAGAATCTAAAAAATAGAAATCAGGAGATGAATAGACTTCTTTCTATGGTGCCGTATTTCATATTCGAATGAGAAAAATACAAATCAATATGAATCAAAGAAGTCTAATGAAAAGCAACCCAAAGCGTTAAACAAGTCTGACAGACGAATGCAAGACTCAACCTATAAGGCATCGACCCCAGTTTCACCTGTACGAATCCGAATCACTTGCTCCAGATTGGAAACAAAAATTTTCCCATCGCCAATTTTTCCTGTAGAGGCTGCTTGGCTAATTGCTTCAATCGCCTGATCAAGTGTTGCGCTGTTGATCGCAATTTCAATTTTGACTTTTGGCAGAAAATCCACCACATATTCTGCACCGCGGTACATTTCGGTGTGTCCTTTTTGTCGACCTGCACCTTTGACTTCGGTCACGGTGATGCCTTGTACTCCAAGTGCTGCCAGTGCTTCACGGACATCATCAAGTTTGAATGGTTTTATAATTGCAGTAATGAGTTTCATTGTTCTATCCCCTAAAAGAAAAAAGACACCTGAAAATTTCAGATGTCTGGTTGATTGTTATGATTTAAATTAGCCCTTCAATCCCGCTTATCTCACCGCCAAATTCCGAAATAGCATCTTGCAGAACTTGCCACAAATAAAGTGCTGCGGCACGGTCACATAAGATATTCAGTTTTTGGGTTTGCTGATCGCCGACATTCATCACAATGGCATTGACCCGTCCAACCGAGGTTTGTGCCACTTTACCGACGGCAAAGGCTTCAGGCGATAAATCAACCGCACAGAGTTTTGCCATGATTTCGGTATTGAACTGACCTGTGAGTTGAATCCATGCATGGCTGTCCTGACGAGGTAGCAAATAATTGGCATATTGTTCATCGTACTGCCAGTCATTTTCGAGTTGGGCAACCCGATCACCAAAATCATGCAGGCTGCCTAAAACTAAATATTCAGTCATCGACAGGCGGGCAATCCAGCTACCATCAACCTGTGCAAGTGCATGGTTTGGACGTTCAGGCAGACTAAAACCAAACTGGTGTAAGTAGGCTGCGCTGTCTACGCCACGAAAACCGACATGGGACAAATTGGTCAGATCCACCACTGCACAGTGCTGAATTTTACGTTCTGCCTGTGAAGTCGCTTCACTTAAAAATTCGCGTTTGCTCCGCCCAAAAGCATTGTAAGGTTGTTGTGCAATCGGGCTGCGTTCCGTTGCTAGAGTTTGCATCATCAAACCTCCTGTCGTTGATTGTCTGGATCATAAAATGGCGCTTTGACGACTTTGGCATGCACCATTGCACCGTGTTCTACCCGAATCGGGAAATTTTGTCCGATTTCACTTTGTTCAATGCCGACATAGGCCAAACCGATAATTTTGTCGAGGGTCGGTGAGTATTCACACGAGGTAATGTTGCCTGTGATTTTGTCACCATTGAGGACAATGTGTCCTTCAAGCGGTTGAGCCTGATGTTTGTCTAGCTCAAAGGCGACCAGTTTGCGTTTCAACGGCTGAGCTTCCAAAATTGCAATCGAGCGTTTGCCGACAAACCACGGTTTTTTGCGTGCCACCGCCCAGCCCAAATCCACTTCTTGTGGATGGGTCATGCCATCGGTGTCTTGGCTAATGATAATGTGACCTTTTTCAAGACGTAGTAAACGCTGGCTTTCCACCCCAAATGGCTGCATGTTAAATAGCTGACCTGCCTGCATGAGGGTGTCCCACATATACTCGCCAAAACGTGCAGGGAAATGGATTTCATAACCCAGTTCACCAACAAAGCCGACCCGTAAAATCCGTACAGGAATGCCATGAATTGTGCCAGTGCGTACACCCAAATAAGGGAATGCTGCATTGGACAAGTCCACGTCCTGACAGACTTTCTGCATGACTTGGCGTGAGTTCGGGCCTGCAATATTGAGTGCAGCAAGGGCAGTAGTGACATTGGCAATATCGACACTGAGACGCCATTGGGCATTCCATTTCAGCATTTGCTGATAAATTCGATCGACACCACTGGTGGTTGCAGTCACATAAAAATGGTTCTCGCTTAGGCGTGCTGCTACACCATCGTCAATGACCACGCCATGTTCATTCGCCATGACTGCATAACGGGTTTTTCCAACCGCAAGTTTCGCAAAACCAAAGGTATAGAGACGATTTAAGAACTCGGCGCTGTCTGGCCCACGGACATCCAAACCACCGAGGGTAGACACATCAATCATGCCGACATTCTGATGCACGTTGAGCACTTCACGAGCAATGTGTTGCAGGCGTTGTTCAGGGTTGCCATAAAATGCAGGACGTTGCCAGTTGCCCGCAGGCATCATTTTTGCACCCGCAGCAAGGTGGCGAGCATGCATTGGGGTTTGGCGAAATGGGTCGAAGCCGCGCCCCGCAACATGTGCCAGTTTCTCGACCGTAAACGGAGGACGCGCTGTCGTCACACCTGTTTCGCTAACACTACGCTGGGTGGATTTTGCCACCAAACGTGCGGTTGGCAATGCAGAGTGACGTCCTTGAGACGGTCCCATACCCACAGTCGAAAAGCGTTTAACCAGTTGCACATCGCGATAACCACTTTTGGTCGCATTCACAATGTCGCGAATTTGTAGGTCTTCATCGAAATCGACAAATTCCTTACCTTTAGGATGTTCAAAGATCGGCCAAGGAAAATTCATTGAGCTTTCTTTAAAGTTTGGCGCAGCAATTTGACTTGCATCTTCACCACGTAAAGCAGCCACCGCAACTTGGGCAATGTAGCTGGCATCTTGTAAAACGTGCTCAATCTGGTGAATGCCATTGACCGAACCTGTAATCAACAAGCCTTTTGGCAAACCTGAAATTTTAAATGCTGCTTGTTGGTCGTCATAACTGAGTTTGCCACCTGCCTGACAGAGTAACTGATATACAGGCATGTAACCTGCTGACATGCACAGGACATCGCAGTCAATTTTCTGCGCGTGAGCATCGACTTGACCTTCAGCCACAATACGGCGCACATCGACACCTGTCAGCTGCTGCATGCCACTGCTGTGTAAGGCTTCATAGACAGTACTACTTAAATGACAAGCAATGCCTTTGGCTTTGACCGCACTTAACAAGCTGGTATCCGATGCCACGGGGCGCATATCCACCACAGCTTTGACGGTCACGCCTGCTTCAGCCAAATCCAGTGCAGTCAAATAACCATCATCATGCCCAGTGAGCACCACCACTGTTTGCGCAGGTTTCACGGCATAGAGTTTCATCAGGCGCTGTGCTGCGCTCGATAGAATGACACCAGGCAAGTCGTTGTTACGGAAAATCACAGGTTGATCGAAGCTGCCGCTCGCCACAATACATTGCGCTGCGCGAACTTTGTACATACGTTTGCCTTGAATAATGGGTAAATAATGGTCGGTAAACCATGCATTACAGGTGGCTTCAGTGAGTACAGTAATCTGTGGATGGCGTTCAATCGCACTCACCAAACGTTGTTTGATTTCAGCGGCTTTCTTGCCTGAAGCATCCAGACGTGCATAGTTCAGACTGCCGCCCAAGATTTTCTCTTGTTCAACCAGTAAAACTTTTGCACCTAACTCTGCTGCGGTCAGCGCAGCTTGTAAACCCGCAGGGCCTGCACCAATAATCGCAACATCGGTAAACAAATAGGCTTTGTCGTAATATTCAGGCTGAAAGTTCAGATCAAGAATACCCAAGCCTGCCTTTTTACGAATCAGGGGTTCCCACAGTTTCCAAGCGCCTTTCGGTTTATAGAAAGAGCGATAGTAAAACCCGACAGGCATAAATTTGGAGAATTTACCCAAAAAGGCATCGGAGTCTTTTAAGAGTGAGCCCGAAAAGTTTTGTCCAGTGACCTGCATATTTGGTTTGATCACTGTGGTATCGGCAAGCACATTGGCTTCTTCAGGCAGTTGTACCAAGGTATTGGCATCTTGTCCTGCCATGGTCAGCGGTGCGCGTGGACGGTGATATTTAAATGAGCGTGACATGATCCAGCGTTGGTTGGCGACAAGTGCACTGGCAATACTGTCACCTGCAAAGCCTTGGAAACGGCTGTGGTCAAATTCAAATTCGACAGGCTGTTGGCGATTGATTAACAGCCCATAAGGGAGAGGTAATCGGTTCATGTCAAAGACTCCTTGTGAACTGAAGATGGGCTGCTGTCACTAAATTCGACCCGTTGCTGAAACAGCACTTTGGGGTCATAGGTTTTTAAAATTTCATCGGTGATGGTGTTGCGTTCAGCAATAAACCAGTAACTACTTGGCGCATGCATCCACCATTCACGTACCACACCCGCAAGGTTGTCGCAGTTAAAGACATAATCTGCCCACTCTAAATCGCTACAGTGGTTCTGGTCAGGCATGTCTTTGAGTTCGCCACCATAGACAAATTCACTGATATTGCGTGGACCATTGAGTGGACAAGGCATAATTTTCATCAGATTCTCCTTAGTGGCTTGCTGCTGTTGCGCCCATTTCGTTGACTTGCTGGAAGGTGCTGAAACGTTCCAGTGCAAAAGGTTCAATCAGGCGAGGGGTTTTGCCTGTTGCCACCAGTTCCGCCATAGTCTTGCCGCAGATTGGCGTGGCTTTAAAGCCCCATGTGCCCCAGCCAGCATCGAGGTAGTAATTGTCTACAGGAGATTTCCCCATAATCGGGCTATAGTCAGGGGTCATGTCGGTAATCCCTGCCCATTGGCGCATCAGTTTGACATTTGCCATGAACGGGAACATTTCAATGGCATGTGCCAGCAAACTTTCTTTCAAGTCCAACGTTGAACGGGTGTTATATAGTGGGTATGGGTCGGAACCACCACCAAATACAATTTCGCCGCGGCTGGTTTGTTGCACATAACAGTGCAAAGCCGATGAACTGACCAAAGGTGTCAGGAAGGGTTTAAATGGCTGAGACACCATGGCCTGTAACGGAAAGGTCTGAATTGGTGCACGGATCTTGGCTTTTGCCATCAAAATTGAAGATGCCCCCGCAATCGCCTGTACTGCACAGCCACATTGCACTGTGCCACGATTGGTTTTAATGGCTTTGATTTTGTTGTTCTCAATCACCAAATCCTGTACTTCGGTCAGCTGATGAATTTCAACACCACGTTTTGCCGCTTCTTTGGCATAACCCCAAGCTACAGCATCATGACGTGCAGTTGCCCCATCGATATGCCAAAGCCCAGCTAAGACAGGCAAATGTGCAGGATCGAGATTTAAGCAAGGCACAAGTTCTTTAATCTGTTGACGATCCAGCATTTCGGTACGACCACCAAAGTGCTTGTTGACTTCGGCACGTTGGCGGAAGGCACGGACAGTCGAGTCGGTGTGTGCCAGCGTGAGTTGTCCACGCTCAGAGTACATAATGTTGAAATCGAACTCATTGGAGAGATTTTTAAATAATTTGACCGATTCAGCATAAAACTCGACGCCTTCGGAGGTCAGGTAATTAGAGCGAATCACGGCAGTATTACGTGCAGTATTACCCCCACCCAAATAGGCTTTTTCTAAAACCGCAATATTGGTAATACCATGATATTTAGACAGGTAGTAGGCTGTCGCAAGACCATGCCCACCACCGCCAATAATCACCACATCATAATGCGGTTTCAGAGCCGTCGGTGGAGGTAAATCCACTTCGACAGGATATTCAGAACTTAATCCATATTTCAGTAGACTAAATGGCATGAGTCCTCCACAGCGCTCGGCATTGACTTAAACGGAAGTTGAATGGGTTTGTGCATGCTGCAACTGTGCGGCATGGACGGTATTTTGCATGAGGTAGGCAATGGTCATTGGGCCAACACCACCAGGCACAGGGGTAATGGCACTGACCATCGGCAGGACATCGTCATAGTCCACATCGCCGACCAGACGGTTTTTGCCATTTTCCTGAATGCGGTTAATACCAACATCAATCACGACTGTATCTGCTTTTAAATAAGAGGCATTGATCATGCGTGGGCGTCCGACTGCCGCCACGACAATGTCACCCAACTGACAAAGCTGTGCTAAATCCTGACTTTTGGAATGCACCACAGTCACAGTGCAGTTTTCCTTGAGCAGCAAAGCCGCCATCGGTTTCCCGACAATATTGGAACGTCCAACCACAACTGCGTGTAGCCCAGATAAATCACCCAAAGTGTCTTTCAGCAGGCGAATACAACCTGTTGGCGTACACGGGGTGAGCACATCACGTCCCTGACTTAAACCACCAACATTTTCACTGTGGAAACCATCGACATCTTTTTTCGGATCAATGCGTTCAAGAACAGCGATTTCGTCGATATGTTTTGGCAATGGTAGCTGTACCAAAATGCCGTGTACGCTTTGATCAGCATTGAGTTCATCAATCTTGGCAAGCAGTTCAGTTTGGCTCAGTTCAGCAGGGAAGCGAAATTCCAGTGAACGGATGCCAACCATCAGGGCTTTTTCGACTTTGTTGCGGACATAGACCTGACTTGCAGGGTCTTCGCCGACCAACACCACAGCGAGGCAAGGACTAATGCCTTGCTGCTGTAATGCGATGACATCATGTTTCACTTCTTCGAGGACTTGTGCAGCAGTGGCTTTACCATCAATCACGGTAGTTTCAGACGCAGTAAATTGGCTGAGTAGACTCATTTGAACACCACCGTACGATTGTCGTTGAGGAATACACGGTGTTCGACAAAGTATTTCACCGCTTTAGACAGCGCGATGGTTTCAGTGTCACGACCTAAAGACACCAGATTTTCTGGCATATAGGCATGGTCTACACGTTGAACCGCCTGCTCAATAATTGGGCCTTCATCTAAATCACTGGTGACAAAGTGCGCTGTTGCACCAATCAGTTTCACACCACGATCAAACGCTTGGTGATACGGTTTTGCACCTTTAAAACCTGGAAGGAATGAATGGTGAATGTTGATGGCACGACCCGATAACTGTTTGCACAAGTTATTGGAAAGAATCTGCATATAACGCGCAAGAATCACCAATTCAGTGCCCGTTTCATCCACAATTTTGATCAGCTCTTGTTCTTGCTGAGACTTATTGTCTTTGGTCACAGGTAAGTAAATGAAGCGAATGCCTTCACGCTCTGCAACTGAACGTAAATCGAGGTGGTTCGATACAATCGCGGTGATTTCAAAATCAAGTTCGCCTTTGTGATAGCGATACAATAAATTCAATAAACAGTGGTCAAATTTACTGACCATAATCAAGACCTTAACAGGCTTACTTTGATCATAAAAAGTGGCTTGCATGTTAAAGCTTTCACCAATCTCCTTGAAATTGGCTTTGAGTTGCTCAAAATCTCCATCGACCCCAGCATTGAAACGGAACACAGCACGCATAAAGAAATGCCCTGTAGTTTCATCATCGAATTGTGCCATCTCACTGATATAGCAAGCATTACTTGCTAAATACCCTGAAACCGCTGCAACAATTCCAGATGCCGCAGGACAACTAATTTTTAATACATATTGCTCAACTTGCTTGTGTTCCATGGTGGTGCTTCCTCGCCGTGTGGTCTTTAGGAAAATTCCCCTTTAAAATTCTTCATGGGAAAAATATTTTCTTCAAGGTAATTTATATAAAAATTTAACCACGCCGTCTAGCACTTTTTGAATTATTTTTTCCTGACAGGAAACTTTTGTGAGATATCTCATTAGGAGTAGAGCATCATATTATTGTGCAATATTTTTTCTTATGGGGAATAAAGCAAGGACTGTGCCGAGATTTTCAGTAATCTCAAAAAATCTAATGAATTGAGCTGTATTTCAAAAAATGAGGCGCTATGATGAACTCATTATGAAAATGAGAAGCAATGATGTTTGTACCTACTCTTCAACCAAAGGATGAATTAATGCAGGCTGTTGTGCAGATTTTGCAGCAAGCCAGTGAGATTATTCGGCAGGAATACCTGACATTCTGTCAGGGTGAGAAATTTCATGTGCAGACCAAGCACGATGATTCGCCTGTTACGCAAGCCGATTTAAAAGCCAATCAGTTTATTGAAACCGCATTACAAAAGCTCACGCCAGCGCTGCCACTTTTATCGGAAGAAAATGAACATCAGGAACGGCATACTTGGTCACGTTGTTGGGTACTTGACCCTTTAGATGGCACAAAAGAGTTTTTGCATCAGCGCCCAGAATTTACCATTAATCTCAGCCAGATCGAAAATGGTAAAACCTTATTTTCTGCAATAGCCATTCCCGCACAGCAATTGATTTATATCGGTTATTTGGATCAGCATCCTTATAAGTACGATGCCGAGCAACAGCAGTGGTATGTTTACCAAGCGCCTGAAGTGCAGCAGATTGAGCCGATTCAAGTTGGGCTGAGTCATCGTAGTAAACAGCCAGAGTATCAAGAATTTATCGAAATTTTGCAGCAAAGTCATACGATTGAAACCTCTCAGGCAGGCAGTGCTTATAAATTTTGCATGATGTTGGAAGGTAAAATTGACATCTATCCACGTTTTCATCCGACCTCAGAATGGGATACCAGTGCAGGGCAAGGTTTGCTCGAAAGTGTGGGCGGTGGATTGGTGAGCTTGGCAGGAGAACCTTTCATTTATAATCAGCGTCACCGTTTACTCAATGATGGTTTCATTGCTTTCGCTCAGCCTGCATATCAGGAAATTGCGTTGAATGCACTTCGCCGAATGACGAAATGACATTGCAGTCGAAAAGCAGCATGATATAGTGCACAAGTAACCACTTGAATCTAGAAGAATGTCATTACAGTTATTACCTCAAAGTATGTATCAGGCAATCGAGTTACTCCCTGATCGCATCACGCCTGTGACTTTATTTACGCGACATTCGGTGCGTGAAATGGTCGCTGGGCAGGGACTTGCTGGATATGACCTGCAACTGACAGATGAAGGACGTGAGCTTGCACAAGCATGGGGTCGCTACCTGATTGAAAATACAGGGCGAGTCATTGAACAGTGTATGTCGAGCCCGATTCAGCGCTGTGTCGATACGGCTGCATTGATGATTCAAGGGGCAGATCAGGTCACCCAGCGTCCAAACACCCATAATATTGAAATTGTTGAGCAGGGTTTACTGGTTGAACCAGGAAGTTTTGTCCTCGATATTCAACAGGCTGCACCATATTTTAGAAAGCAAGGTGCTCTAGGCTTTATTAATAGTTTTGTGAATAATGCCTTACCTGGCATGAAGCATCCGATTACGGGTGTCGCGGATGTGCTTGAGCTGCTGTATAACGCGCATCCACAAAACAGTGGTGGTCTAACGCTTGCAGTGAGTCATGATACGATTATTGCTGCGATGCTTGCGGTCATGCGAAATCAGATGCAGCTTGAGAAAAGCGACTGGCCTGAAATGATGGAAGGTGTATTTGTCTGGTTTGAAGGTGATAATTTCACAGACAGTGTTTTGAAATGGATTTGGCGTGGCAAGATTTACCAGTTATCCATTCGTGAATTTGTTCAGCAAAAAGATAATTCATAAGCAATAAAAAAAGCCCCAAATTTGGGGCTTTTTTATAATGCAAAATTAGTTAGCTAACGCTTTAACTTGTGCATTCAAACGGCTCTTATGACGAGCAGCTTTGTTTTTATGGATGATGCCTTTATCAGCCATACGGTCGATTACAGGAACAGCTTTTTTGTAAGCTTCTGTAGCAACAGCATAATCACCAGCTGCAATTGCACTTAAAGTACGTTTGATGTAAGTACGAACCATAGAACGCAAGCTTGCGTTGTGTTTGCGCGCTACAACGTTTTGACGCGCACGTTTTTTTGCCTGAGCAGAGTTTGCCACTCTTGCACTCCTTCAAATAGATTGGTCTGGGCGGGCTGAAACAATACTGAAACTACTCAGATCGCTTTCACCAGCCCGTAAACAAGTGCAATATTTTGATGAATCAGCGTTATGAAGTCAAGTATTATCAGGGTTTGATCGACTTTTGCGACCAAAAACAGTATAAAATTTAAACATAATTATCGCTCTAGAAGAATATCTCTATGCAAAAAGTAAAAATACAAAGTGCAATCGTGATTGGAGCAACAGGTTTAGTCGGTCAATCCCTCGTACAACTATTACTACAACTGCCTGAATGTGAAAAAATTACCTTGGTTGTACGACGTCAACAACCCCAATACCAGAATTACAATCAAGTTCAACAATTGGTACTGGATGATTTTTTGCTTCTGAATGAGGAAGATGTCAGTCAGCATACCCATGCTTTTAGCTGCTTGGGAACGACACTAAAACAGGCAGGTTCACGTCAAGCATTCTATAATATTGATTATGGGATCAATATGCACTTTGCTGAACTGCTACAAGATAAACATATACATTATTTACTGATCAGTGCAGCAGGGGCATCTGCAAGTTCTCGCATTTTCTATAATCGAGTCAAAGGAGAACTAGAGCGTGATGTACAGGCATTTAACCTCGACACCATTTCTATTTTGCGTCCTTCATTATTGATTGGTGAGCGTAACCAACAGCGTTTTTTTGAAGGTTTGGGACAAAAACTGTTTTATTGTACCGAACCTTTTTTACCTAAAAAATATCGGTATAAACCTGTTACTGTTGCACAAGTGGCTAAGACTATGGTCTCGGCTGCGATACTACAAACGGAACACATTCGAATTTATAATAACTTAGACATACAGAACATAATATGGAGTACAAAATGACAGCATTTGTAACGTGTGATTTATTAGATGATCATCCTGAACATAATATTCAGGTACTTGGACCAAGTTTAGACAATAAATTCTTTAAAAGTTATGGTGGTCGCAAAACCTTTGGTGGGCAAATCGTGACAGTCAAATGCTATGAAGATAACTCTCGTGTTAAAGAATTACTGGCGAGTGATGGCACAGGTAAAGTCTTGGTGGTCGATGGTGGCGCATCAATGCGCTGTGCGCTCATGGGCGATCTGATTGCAGAATCTGCGGTACGTAATCACTGGAATGGCGTGGTGATCTATGGTTGCGTGCGTGATGTCGACGCCTTGGCAGAACTTGATTTAGGGATACATGCTTTGGCTGCCATTCCGCAAAAAAGTAACCGTCAAGGTGTGGGCGTTGTTGATGTTGCCTTGCATATTGGTGGGGTGACAATTATTCCTGAGTCTTATCTGTATGCAGATAACAACGGGATTCTTATTTCAGAAGAAAAGTTGGTTGATCTTTAATCTAATCTGCTGAATTTTAAAATGAATCTAAATTTTAACGGATTATTCTGACCAGCCTAGAATAGACATGGTAGTATTTGGCCTATGAAAAACGGGCTAAAACTTGATTCCATGTCTATTTTTACCAAAGAAATTTCTGCATTAAAACTCAATCAGTTTAAACAACATGAAAAACGCTGGATTGGTGGTTTACTCGGTTCGGCAGGTGCGCTTTTATTTAAAGAAATTGCTGAGCAGTTCCCTCAGTTATTTGTGCTGATCGCACGCAATAACCAGCATTTGGCGCAGTTGGAAAGTGAACTGGAATTTTATGGCATAAAGCCGACCATTTTTCCAGACTGGGAAATTTTACCTTACGACCGTTTATCACCGCATCAGGATATTGTTTCCGAGCGTTTGGCGATTTTAGCCAATATGCCTCAGCAGGGTATTTTACTGGTTTCAGCTTCGACCTTTGCTCAGCGTGTTGCGCCTGTGTCTTGGGTGCTTGGGGCGCATTTCGACTTAAAGGTCGGGCAAAAATTTGACTTAGAACAACAGAAAAAACGTCTGATTCAGGCAGGCTACCAACTGGTTGACACCGTATATGATCATGGTGAATTTGCGGTACGTGGTAGTATTGTTGATGTGTATGCATCGGGTCAGGAAGCACCGATTCGTATTGATTTGTTTGATGATGAAATTGATACGCTCAAATATTTTGATCCTGAAACCCAGCGCACCACGCAGACCATTCAGCAATTTCGAATTTTACCTGCTAAAGAATTTCCACTCAAAGAAGCACGAGCATTATTCCGTGAGCGTTATGCCGAAAGTTTCCCAACGGCAAATCCAAAGAAAAACCCGATTTATCAAGATGCATTAGAAGGAATCGCATCTTCGGGTTTGGAGTTTTATCTCCCGTTGTTCTTTGAAAAAACGGCGATGCAACAGGAAAGTATGCTCAGCAGTTATTTTCCTGAACATACCATTGTCATCAATACCGATGATCTTGATGAGGGGTTAACTCAGTTCTGGCAAGATGTGTATCGACGTTATGAAGACCGTCGTCACAATGTTGATCAGCCTTTATTAGCACCTGAAGAATTATTTTTAAAACCACAGCAGGTGCTAGAACAGGTCAATCAATTTCGTCGTATCGTGGTATCCGTTGAACCGATTGCTGAAAAAGCAGGTGCGATTAATCTTGGTACTGATGCACCGCCTAAACTGCCTGTGGATGCCAAGTTAGAGCGACCATTCAGCCACGTCAAGCAGTATGTCGATGCCATGAGTCATCCTGTGTTGTTGGTTGCGGAAAGTGCAGGTCGACGTGAGACTTTAAAAGATGCCTTGCGCCCAAGCTTTGGTGATATTCCACAGGTTGAGTCTTTTCAGCAGTTTTTAAAACAGCAATATTCAATTGCGATTACCAATGCACCACTTGATCGTGGTTTGGTGATTCATGATCAACTCGCTGTGATTTCTGAAAATCAGTTGTATGAGCATCGGGTAGTACAGCGTCGCCGTAAGCGTCAGCAGGAAATTTCTGAAGAATTTCTGGTTCGGAGTTTAACCGAGCTGAGCATTGGTGCGCCTGTAGTGCATATTGATCACGGGGTGGGGCGTTATGCGGGCTTGGTCAATTTAACCATTGATGATCAGGAACATGAGTTTTTGCAGCTTGATTATGCCGATGCTGCAAAAATCTATGTCCCTGTATCAAATCTGAATTTGATCAGCCGATATAGTGGTGGCGATCCTGACCTAGCGCCTTTGCATAAACTGGGGAATGACGCATGGAATAAAGCCAAACGCAAAGCCTTAGAGCAAATCCATGATGTTGCTGCTGAGCTTTTACATATTCAGGCACGTCGTCAGTCTAAACCGGGTTATGGTTTTGAACTAGATCAAAGCTTGTATATGCAATTTGCCAGTGGTTTTGCTTATGAGGAAACCCTCGATCAAGCCAATGCGATTGAAGCAACTTTGCATGATATGCAACAAGCCAAACCGATGGATCGTTTGGTCTGTGGTGATGTTGGTTTTGGTAAAACCGAAGTGGCGATGCGTGCCGCATTTGTCGCTGTGCAAAACTCAAAACAGGTTGCAGTGCTCGTACCTACGACACTTTTGGCACAGCAGCATTATGAATCGTTCAAAGACCGTTTTGCTGACTGGCCAATTCGGGTTGAGGTATTATCACGCTTTGGTTCAAGTAAGACGCATCAAAAAGTCATTGAAGATTTGGCACAAGGCAAGGTCGATATTGTGATTGGTACGCACAAAATCTTGCAGGAAAACATCCAGTTCAAAGAATTGGGCTTGATGATTGTCGATGAAGAGCATCGTTTCGGTGTACGCGATAAAGAGCGAATTAAAGCCTTGCGTGCCGATGTCGATATGCTGACGCTAACTGCGACACCTATTCCGCGAACTTTGAATATGTCGTTCAGTGGTATGCGTGATCTTTCGATTATTGCCACGCCACCTGCACGCCGTTTAGCTGTAAAAACCTTTGTGCAAGAACACACCGATGCCACCATTAAAGAAGCGATTTTGCGGGAGTTGCTGCGTGGCGGTCAGGTGTATTTTCTACATAATGAAGTCGATACCATTGAACGTGCTGCAGAAAATATTCGTGCACTTGTACCAGAAGCACGGGTCGCAGTCGCACACGGACAAATGCGTGAACGTGAACTCGAACAAGTCATGCAGCAGTTCTATCACAAGGAATACAACGTTTTAGTCTGTTCAACTATTGTGGAAACAGGGATTGATGTCCCGAATGCCAATACCATGATTATTGAACGTGCGGATAAACTGGGACTGGCTCAGTTGCATCAGCTACGTGGTCGCGTTGGACGTTCACACCATCAGGCTTATGCTTACCTCATGGTGCCTTCACTCAAAGGTCTGAAAGGCGATGCAGAAAAACGCCTAGATGCCATTCAACGAGCATCTACTTTAGGTGCAGGCTTTATGCTTGCTACTGAAGACTTGGAAATTCGCGGAGCAGGTGAGTTGCTGGGTGAAAAACAAAGTGGTTCAATGCAGGCAATCGGTTTTAGTCTGTATATGGAAATGCTCGAAAAAGCGACCAAAGCGATTCAACTGGGTCGAACACCGAACTTTGATGCGCCGCTCAGTTTGACTGCGGAAATCAATTTACACATGCCTGCCTTGATTCCAGATGAATATTTGGGTGATGTACATCAGCGCTTGTTGTTCTACAAACGCATTAGTAATACCAATGCTCAAGAAAAACTCAACAATATCCGTATGGAGTTGATTGACCGTTTTGGAATTTTACCAGTCGCTGTGAAGCAACTGTTTAGTGTGCATGAAATTCGGATACAGGCAGAGCAGCTCGGTATAGTTAAAATCGATATTAACAGCAATGGTGGTTATATTGAGTTTGCGCCAGACACGCCTGTACAAGCGATTAGTATTATTCAAATGATGCAGCGTCAGCCGACGTATTTCCGTATGGAAGGCGGGCAACGCCTGAAAATTATGGTGATGCTTGAAGACTATGAAAAACGTATTAGTTTTATGAAAGAGCTTTTGGCAGGACTGATTCGAGAGCTACCAACAAACTAAACTGGACAATATCGCTCGAGTGCGAGGAGATGCTCTGTAAACCTTATAATTCGAGCGATAAAGCACAATCAGTTGATATTCATGGCAACATGGATATGGTAGTATTGAACCACTTTTCGTTATTTTTACCACTTATAAAGATATGTTTAGTTTACATCCGCAACTTGCGCAAGATACGTTTCTCGTTGGTGATTTTCCATTATCAACATGCCGTTTAATGAATGATATGCAATTCCCTTGGTTAATCTTGGTTCCACGAGTTCCAGGAATTACCGAATTATATGAATTGAGCCAAGCTGATCAGGAACAATTCCTGCGTGAATCAAGCTGGTTATCTAGCCAATTATCACGCGTATTCCGTGCTGATAAGATGAATGTCGCAGCGCTTGGAAATATGGTACCGCAATTACATTTTCACCATATCGTTCGTTACCAAAATGACGTTGCTTGGCCAAAACCTGTATGGGGTTTGCCCGCAGTTCCTTATAGTAATGATGTTTTGGCACATATGCGTCAAACCCTAATGTTGGCACTGCGTGGTCAAGGTGAAATGCCATTTGACTGGAGAATGGACTAATTTATTGACCCACATTCTGTTGTCTAGGTGAGGCGAACGTGCCATTTGAGCGAAAAAATAAGTTTGTGCTACAAAGTGTGTATAGGGGAGTTTCCTATATCATGCTTTCGTTTGGTGTATTACTTTACTATTTTCCAACGCCTCTACAGTTTCAACATTATGTGGTTGCCATTTTTTCGGCTTGCGTTTTTATTGCGACACTTTGTATATTTTTTCTTGCGAAACATAAATTTACCCGCCGCCAAATCAAGCAAATTATTTTTGTTCTAGATTTATCTGTGATGGCGGCAGTTTTGTCTGCGGTACATTTATCTTTTGTTTTTAGTAGTCTGACTTTAGCTTCATTTTGGTACTTTTCAACAACATTTAATAAAGTATCCTTTGTAGGCTATAGTCTGGGCTTTTTATGTGCAGTCATGACATTTTATGTCAATTCATTCTTATTTTTTGGTTTCGAAAATTATTTTGAAGATACCAGCATTTATCTGACAGTTTATAGTTTTATCTGTTTTTGCGCCTGTTTTGGTGTGACCAATTATTTTAATCGAAAAGAGCTGCAAAACTTGATTGCAACCAAAGATTATTATCAAGAACAGATGAACCGCTATATTCAATTTTCAAATCAGCTCAGTCGTTATGCGCCGTTACAGTTATGGCAATCGATTATGCGTGGTGATACGCAGGCGAAAATTGACTATAAACGTAAAAAGATGACGGTATTTTTCTCCGATGTCATCGGTTTTACCCAACTCGCAGAACGATTGATTCCTGATGATCTCGCCTTTGTTTTAAATGATTATTTAAGTCATATGGCAGAAATCGCCAAACGTTATGAAGGTACATTAGACAAGTTTATTGGCGATGGTATGCTGATTTTCTTTGGTGATCCGCAATCACAGGGCGCTGAAGCAGATGCAAAACGCTGCGTAGAGATGGCAATTACCATGCGTCAGCAAATGCATGTTTTGCGTGAGCGCTGGTTAAAAATGGGCTTCCCTGAGCTACATATTCGCATGGGCATCAGTACAGGTTACTGTCACGTTGGGAACTATGGTTCAGATTATCGGATGTCTTATACACTGATTGGTCATGATGTAAATTTGGCAGCACGCTTACAGGCTGCGGCGCATCCCGATGAAATTCTGATTGCAGATGAAACTTATCGTTTGATTAAAGATGAATTTGTTTGTGTGCCCAAAGAGCCGATGCAGCTAAAAGGTTTGAGTGAGCCGATTCAAACTTGGCAAATTATTGATAAATATACAGGTATTCGTTCAGATCTACAGCAATGGTTTGATTATGAATATAAAGGCTTTCATTTATTGTTAAATTTAGATGAAGCTCAGCATTATGAATATCAACAATTGCTTGATGTATTGGAGCAAATGAAACAGCGTATTCAAACACAGCAGGATTTGACAACAGAACAGGGAATTGCGCGTTTAGATGAGCGGGATGAAGTTCCTGATTCGGACGCAAAGCTCAAAGACTTTGAGTCCGATAAAGTCAGGATTTAGTGATTTTCTGAAGCGTGGTTGATGGTGTATTTTGGAATTTCGACTTCCAAATCTTCATTTTCAACATTCACCTGACACGACAAACGCGAATCTGGCTCTAAGCCCCATGCACGGTCAAGCAAATCAGCTTCGACATCATTCATTTCGTCTAAGCTGTCAAAACCACGACGTACAATCACATGACAAGTGGTACATGCACAAGACATGTCACATGCATGTTCAATTTTAATGCCATTTTTGAGTAGGCTTTCACATAAGTTGGTGTTGTTTTCCACTTCAAACTCTGCACCTTCAGGGCAAATTTGGGGATGTGGAAGAACTTTAATACGTGGCATAGTCTTTACCTATTCAGAAGTTGAGTTTGACCAGTCGTCTAATTTGGTACCTTTGAGCGCATGGTCAATATGGCGATTCATGCGCAATGCAGCAAAAGCATCACTGTGTACTTTAAGCTGATGAACAGCGTGTTCAATGGCTTGAATATCTTGACCTTGCAATTGAGTATCAAGCTGCTGTTGTGCTTGCTGTAAAGCACTTAACTGCGACTCACTGAGCAAACCTGCATCAGCTTTCAGTGCTTGTGTTAGGGCTTCAAGTTCACGTTGTGCTTCAACTTTGGTTTCTTGCAAATGGCGAAGTTGTTTGTCTTCTTCGGCATATTGGAAGCCTTCAAGCAGTAAGCGCTCCATGTCGGTATCAGATAAACCATAAGAGGGTTTAATGTCGATATGCGCTTCAACACCTGAAGTTGTTTCACGTGCAGAAACTGCTAAAAGACCATCGGCATCGACTTGGAAAGTGACTTCAATCCGTGCCTGACCTGCGGTCATTGGTGGAATACCACGCAACACAAAGCGTCCCAAAGAACGGCAATGTTCAACCAGATCTCGCTCACCTTGTACCACATGAATCAGCATGGCAGATTGACCATCTTGATAGGTCGTGAACTCTTGGCGACGTGCTACAGGAATGGCGGTGTTACGTGAAATTAGACGTTCAACAAGCCCACCCATAGTCTCTAAACCTAAAGACAGTGGTGTTACATCAAGCAATAATGAACCATCTTGGCTGTTACCAACCAACTGGTTTGCAGTAATCGCTGCACCAATTGCAACCACTTCATCTGGGTTGATGGTACATAGAGGCTCTTGTTGAAAAACATCCGCGACGACTTTTTGAACTGCATACGAGCGTGTTGAACCACCGACTAATACGACATTTTGAATGTCGCTCAGTTCAAGTTTGGCATCACGTAAAACACGTTTGCAGACGGTAATGGTGCGGTCAAGTGCCACTTGAATAATTGATTCAAATGTTGGTCGATCTAAGGTAACTACTTGGTTAAGCAAGTGCAATTGAACGTTTTGCTGCTCAGAAAGCTGTTCTTTGGCTTTACGTGCAGTCACCATAAAGTGAGCATATTCAGCATCATCGAGTTCATCAAGATTAAGCTGTTTTTTTGCCCATTTTACAATAAGACGGTCAAGGTCATCACCACCAAGGGCAGTGTGTCCACCCGTAGCAAGCACTTCAAACACGCCTTGCGAGAAACGTAAAATCGACACGTCAAATGTACCGCCACCCAAGTCGTAAATGACATAGTTGCGGTCAGTCGATAAATTGGTTTCTTGATCTAAGCCATAAGCAACAGCCGCAGCGGTAGGCTCATTCAATAAACGTAATACATTTAAACCTGCAAGCTGAGCAGCATCACGGGTTGCTTGACGCTGGGCTTCATCAAAATAAGCAGGAACAGTAATCACAGCACCAGTGAGTGGCTGTTGAATACTGTCTTCAGCGCGAAGTTTGAGTTGTTTTAAAATATCAGCAGAAATTTCAACAGGTGTTTTTGGCCCAGCATTGGTTTGGAATGCAGGCATTTGATTATCTGCACCAACCAGTTCATAGGGATGCTGAAATTTAATATCCGCTTTTGAACGTCCCATGAAACGTTTAACCGAAACAATGGTATTTTTCGGATCACGGGTAATGAATGGTTTTGCTTCTTCACCATACGCATTTTGCTGCTTGGCATAATGCACAATCGATGGTAATAACACTCGGCCATGTTCATCTTCTAAAACTTTAGCTTGACCTGAGCGTACAGTGGCAACCAAAGAGTGCGTCGTACCTAAATCAATCCCAATCGCAACACGATGTTCGTGCGGCGCACTTGACTGACCTGGTTCAGCAATTTGCAAGAGAGCCATCTGTTAAAATCCTTGAATATAAAAATTAAAAATCATCATCCAAATCGTACTGTTCATCATCTAGTAAGCGATCTTCAGCTTTGTCAATGTCATTCATGACACGTTGGAAAAAGCGTAACTTGCGAACAGTATCACGTGCTTCGCCCCAGTCTTTATCGTCATAGTCGATTTTGAACTCGCGCACTAAACCAGCAATCCATTGATTCACTTCATCTTTTAAAGTGTGAAGTTGTTCTGGATCTTGGGCTTCATCGAGTTGCTCACGAATTTCGAGTGCTGACTGTAAAAATTCAAAGTCGTGAATAGATTGGTCTAGACCATGATCTTGTTTTTGCAGTGATAGCAAATAACCTGCACGGCTATCAACATGTGATAACACCTTATAAGCTTGGTTAATTTCACTCGATTTGATGAGTGCTTGATCTTTATCTTGTGCTTTATCAGGATGATATTGTTGTTGCAATTTCAAAAAGCTATTTTTTAAAGCTGCTAAATCAATATCGAGAGCAATAGGTAATCCGAACAACTCAAAATGATTCATGGGGGATGATTTCCACGAGGTAAATGTCAATAAAACAGTGAATTATACACTGTTTTATTGATAGTGAAGATGAATGGGAGAATTAAACAGTGAAAGACTCACCGCAACCACATTCACCTTTTTTGTTTGGGTTATTAAATTCAAAGCCTTCATTTAGACCATTTTTAACATAGTCCATTTCCAATCCTTCGAGGTAAACTAAGCTCTTTGGATCAACAAAAACTTTTACACCAAACTGCTCAAAGATTTGATCATGAGTATCGACTTCATCGACAAACTCAAGTACATACGCTAAACCTGAACAGCCTGAAGTTTTCACCCCAACGCGAATGCCTTCACCCTTACCGCGATTTTTTAGGTAATTGCTGATATGAGTGGCTGCATTTTCAGTTAAATGGATCATGAAAACTCCGTGAATTTATCTTGCCAAACAATTATACATTTGATTTTTTGCTGCGATAATCTTCAATCGCAGCTTTAATTGCATCTTCTGCCAATACTGAACAGTGAACTTTCACTGGCGGTAAAGCAAGTTCAGTTGCAATATCAATGTTTTTGATGGCTTGAGCTTCATCAAGTGTTTTGCCTTTTAACCATTCAGTTACTAAAGAGCTAGAGGCAATTGCTGAGCCGCAACCGTAAGTTTTAAAGCGTGCTTCTTCAATGATCCCGTCGTTGTTAACTTGAATTTGTAAACGCATTACATCGCCACATGCAGGTGCACCCACCATGCCTGTACCCACATTTTCTGCATTTTTGTCAAGCACACCAACGTTACGTGGGTTTTCATAATGGTCAATGACTTTTTCGCTATATGCCATGGTCTTTCTCCGAACCTAGGGGGTTAGCCTGAGTTTTCTTAATTTAATATGGGGGTAAAAACATCAATTTCAAGGATTAATGTTCAGCCCATTCAACTGTTGAAAGGTCGATGCCTTCTTTATACATATCCCAAAGCGGTGAAAGCTCACGGAGTTTTTCGACAGCAGATTGAGTAATGCTGATTACGTGGTCAATATCTTCTTCAGTGGTGTATTTACCAAAGCTGAAACGGATTGAGCTGTGTGCAAGTTCATCAGACAAGCCAAGCGCACGTAATACGTAAGATGGTTCTAAGGTTGCAGATGTACAAGCAGAGCCACTTGAAACAGCAACGTCTTTAAGCGCCATCATTAAAGACTCACCTTCAACAAAGTTGAAGCTGACATTTAGGTAGTTGGCAACGTTTTGTGTAGGGTGACCATTTAGGAAAACTTGCTCTAAACTTTGCAAGCCATTCCATAATTTGTCACGAAGTGCACGTAAACGGGTTTGTTCTGCTTGAAGATTTTTACCTCCAAGTTCAAATGCTTCACCCATACCGACGATTTGATGCGTTGCAAGGGTTCCTGAACGCATACCACGTTCATGACCACCACCGTGAATTTGTGCTTTTAGGCGAACACGTGGGCTACGGCGTACAAATAGTGCGCCAATACCTTTAGGGCCATAGATTTTATGACCAGAGAAACTCATGAGGTCGACTTTGATTTGACTGAGGTCAATTTCAATTTTTCCAGCAGCTTGAGCAGCATCGACATGGAAGAATGTTTTATTGGCACGAGTCAATTCACCGATTGCAGCAACATCAGTCACAGTACCGATTTCGTTGTTGACCATCATTAGTGACACTAAAATGGTGTCTGGACGAAGCTCAGCCGCTACCATTTCAGGTGTAATCAAACCAGTTTGTGGTTGTGGCTCGATATAGGTAATTTCAAAGCCTTCAGCTTCAAGCTCACGGCAAGTATCTAAAATTGCTTTGTGTTCAATTTTACTGGTAATGATGTGTTTGCCTTTCGATGCATAAAACTGAGCAACACCTTTAAGTGCGAGGTTGTCAGATTCAGTTGCACCAGAAGTCCAAACAATTTCACGCGGATCGGCTTTAACTAGATTCGCAACTTGCTCGCGTGCATACTCCACTTTTTCTTCTGCTTGCCAACCGTAAGCATGAGAACGCGAAGCCGCATTACCAAAAGTACCATCAAAGGTTAAGCATTCCATCATGCGTTCAGCAACCTGAGGGTCAACTGGAGTTGTTGCTGCATAGTCAAGATAAATAGGACGTTTCATGTTAAATACCTGTACCCGATAATAGGTCTGACTCATAAGGTGCTGAATTTTGGCGAATCGCAACAGTTTGTACATTGTCACGAGAAATGAGGTCAGATAAGGAAATTTTTGCGAGATAATCGGCGATATGGTGAGAAAGATCTTGCCATAGGTCGTGAGTTAAACACATTGCACCATTTTGGCAGTTACCTTTGTGGTCACAACGGGTTGCATCCACTGTTTCATTGACAGCTTCAATAATTTCTAAAACAGTAATTTCATTTGCGCTTCTTGCTAAATGGTAACCACCATTTGCTCCGCGAACGCTAGAAACTAAACCATGACGTTTAAGCTTCGCAAATAACTGCTCAAGATAGGCGACTGATATTGTTTGGCGTGCTGCAATTTCTGCAAGCGTGATCGTTTGTTCAGATGGCTGCAAGGCTAAGTCGAGTAGAGCAGTCACTGCGTAGCGACCGCGAGTGGTTAGACGCATAATTCGATACACATGTTTAGACTAGATGTTTAAATTTTAAGAATCCTGACTAAAATAGTCAAGTTTTTTGATGATAAAAAAGCGGACCTAATTCACGGTTTGCTTATTTTTATTTTAAACAGTCCAACTATTATATAACAAAATACATAAAAGTATGACGATTACCGTAATAAAAAAGCCATTTAAACGCTGTTGTTTTTTTTGAACATGTCTTAAACGATTTTTGTACTGCTTAACCTCGACTTGTAAGCTATTGATTTTTGAGCGTTGATATTCAATTTTTTCTAAAAGTGGCGCGATTCGTTTTTTGGATGCGACAACATCATGCTCTGATTCAGAGCGGAATAGCCATTTTTTCCAGTCAGCAGCAAGTTTAGGCAATGCGAGTTGAGTTAACAAATCACGAAATGGATCTTTGAGTTGATCGTGTCCATACATGCGAATTCCACGCACACTTTTTTTATTGCCTAAGACTAAAGTTTGAACATAGCCAAAAACGGTACTGCTAATTTCTAAATCAATAGGACTATCGGGAGCTTGTAAGTCAAATAAAATGCCTTTTCGGGTAAAGCGGACGTAAAAGTCTATATAAGGAACATAGCAATTTACCTTAACTGTTAATTGTTGCTCCAAAAATTCTTTTGCATGTAATTGAACCACATCATCGTGTTTAAAAATGAAACTATAAAAAGTTTCCAATGCAATCATACCCAAATTTAACAATAGCTTGGGCTGTTCTTGTGTCTGTTGAGATTCACTCATAAAGTTAAAATTCCTCAATGAAAATCGAAGATTCCATTGATTGTCCTCGAACGATGAAAATGGTCGCAAAAATGAAGTAGTTTTGTAGAACAGTTTAGGAAAATGTTCAAGTCATATCTTTGTTATTATAACGTGATTATGTGCAAAGACCGTTGTTGTCATATATAGAAGAGGTTACAACTATGAGTAAAAGGATAATAAATCAGCAAAATGAAGTCGATGATATGACACAAGCCTCACAAGATAAAAAAAATAAGCAGAATCAAAAAACTGCTTTAGATTTTCGTAAGTATACTCAGCAAATCTGGTTGGCGGGATTAGGTGCATTTTCACGTGCTGAAGAAGAAGGCACAAAACTCTTTGACTCGTTAGTCAAAGTTGGTGAAGAGCTAGAATCTAAGACCCTGGGTTTTGCTGATCAGACCGTAACCAAGGTTACAGATAAAGCACGTGAATCGGTGGTTGAAACCAAAGACAAAGTCGAAAAAATTCTCGATCAGGGAGTAAATACTTCTTTAAATCGTCTTGGTCTGGCAACCAGCAAAGATGTGCAATATTTGGAACAGTTGATTTTATCGTTACATACCAAAGTCGATCAGTTGATTGAAGAAAATCAGACCCTGCGCCAAAAGTTGTCACAAAGCTCTCAATAATTGTGCATTTTCATAGGTTTTTGTCATGAAATCCTCATAAAAGCATTTGCGGAGTATTGCCTTTTGACCTCAAGCATTGCTATAAAGGCGGTATGGTTATATACGAAAGCCTTGGATCTTAAACAACCAAATTAAGAGGACGTCATCTTCATGAATAAATCAGAATTAATTGATGCGATTGCAACAAAAGGGGGTTTGTCTAAAACTGATGCAGGAAAAGCGTTGGATGCGACAATTGCTTCAATTACTGAAGCGTTAAAAGCAGGCGATACTGTAACTTTAGTTGGTTTTGGTACATTCAGCGTGAAAGAGCGCAGCGCACGTACAGGTCGTAATCCGAAAACTGGTGCAGAATTACAAATTGAAGCAAGCAAAGTCCCAAGTTTTAAAGCGGGCAAAGGCTTGAAAGATGCTGTAGCGTAAGACAAAACAGCAACTTAAGCGCGCCTCAAGGCGCGTTTTTTATTGAATTGGCGAAATAAACAAGGCAAATGCGTTCATTCGCCTTTTGATTTCAGTTAAAATCGCACACAAATAAAATATTGGAATACTTATGGAATCGTTTCGTAAACTGATCAAAGGTTGGTTAGGCATCGCATTGCTGGTGTTGTTCCTAGCTCCTTTAGCGTTAGTAGGTATTGAAGGATATTTTAGTGGCTCGAAAAAAACCGATGTAGCAAAAACTGTGAATGGTCAAGATATCGCAAATAAAGATCTTGATGATTTAGTGAAGGCTTATCAGCAGCAATATTTGCAATATGTTCAAGGTGATGCATCTTTACTTAATATGGATGCAATTCGTAATAATGCACTAGATACCCTAATTGCGCGTCAATTATTACTTCAACAAGCACAGAAACTGGGCTTGACTTTAAGTGATGCGCAATTTGTGACAATGCTATCACAAGTCCCTGAATTTCAAGTCAATGGAAAATTCAGCGATCAAGCTTTTGGTAATTACTTGCGTAGCAATAATATGACCAAGGAAATGCTGATCGAAAACTTGCGTAAAGATCAGGCATTAAAAATGCTTTCAGGAACGATTTCTAATTATACCTTACTGGATAAGGCGGACATTCAGCGTTTGGCAAATATTCAAACTGAGCAACGTGAAATCTATTTGGCAAGTGTAAAACTTGATGAATATAAAAAAGGTTTAACTGTTAGCCCACAAGAAATTGCCAATTACTATAATCAGCACAAGGCTAGCTTTAAACAAAATGCCAATGTTGATGTCGATTATGTGGTCGTGACTCCAGCAATGATTAATGTCACAACTACAGCACCAACTGCTGCAGAAATTCAACAAGCATATGCAAGTTATGTTGAGGCACAGAAGAAAAATGTTGCAAAAGAAGTGCATCATATTTTAATCACGAAAGATAGTCGTGGTGATGCAGCAGCATTGAAACTTGCTCAAGATGTTGAAGCCAAAATCAAAGCAGGATTGTCATTTGTAGAAGCAGCAAAACAATTCTCTGAAGATCCAACTTCAAAAGAAAATGGCGGTTTAATACAAGGTTATAAAGCAGGTTTGTTAGGTTCAAAAGAATTTGATAATGCTGTGGTTGGTCTAAAAGATCAGCAAATTTCACAACCTGTAAAAACACAGTTTGGTTATCACATCATTGAAGTACAAACACCTGCACAAAAAATTGCATCACTTGATGCAGTAAAACCACAGCTAATTGCAGATTTGCAGAAAAACCAAAAAGCCAATGCACTCAGTAATATTGTCAATAAGCTGAACGATAGTGTCATTAGTAACGATGCTTTGGATGTAGTTACTCAACAGGTAAAAACAGCGAAAGTCCAATCTGCTAAAGCAGTGACTGTTTGGACAAAAGACCCATATTTAGCTGATGCATCAGTGAAAGCAAAGCTATTTAGTGATGATGTTAAAACGGGTGATCGTAATGCATCAAGCAGCGTACAATTGGCCAATGGTGATGTGATCTGGGTAAAAGTTCGTAATTACCGCGCGGCAGGTACACAAACACTTGCTCAAGCAACAGCAGCGATTCGTAATAAAGTATTGGATCAAAAAGCTGAAGTGATTGCGAAGCAACGTCTAGCCACAACATTCAATGGCTTTAAATCGAAACCTGCTGAGCAAGTTTTAGCACAATCAAGCATTAAGTTTGAAAAAGCTGGAGTATTCCCGCGTCAGGGCTTGAAAAAAGAAGTGTCTAATATCGCATTTACTTTGCCAACACCAAAAGCAGGAATGTGGTCAGTTGGGACAACAACTTTACCAAATGAAATGGTGGTGATTGCGGTATCTAAAGTTGAGCCCATGGATCCGAAAGCAATTAGTGCTGAACAAATGCAACAATTACAAAACTGGTATCAACAAAGTCGTAGTGAGCAGGAGCTTGCAGATTATGTTGAATATCTGAAATCAAAAGCAAAAATTAAATAAATAAAAAAAAGCGCTTCGGCGCTTTTTTTTATAAGCAGTTGGCAGGTTTGGGAATACCTGCCAAGCGGCTTAAATGACGTGCAACCAGTCCTGTATTAAATTGTTGTTGTAATACGGCATTATTAATTTCAGGACTTACAGTTTTCATCAGGTACTTAATCAGTGGTCGTGTTGCAGGTGAGTGACCAAACTGCTGATAAAATTGTCGAACAGCATGTAAAATTTCGAAATGCCATGCGCTAAGCTCAATTTCAAGACTATTTGCGAGTTCTTGAGCCACTTGTTCATTCCAGATTTGATAGTCAACTAAGTGACCATCTTGATCGAGTTCTAAAGTCATAATTTTCAACTATTTTAAACTGATACAACGTGTATGCTGTAAAAGAATTTGACTGAATTGGCTATAGTCAATGATTTGAATGCGGGAACCTATGCTTTCAGGCAATATATCCGCATCATTTTTCAATATATAGCAGTGATAATTGTTTAAACTTGGATCATTGTAAAGAAGTGCGGATTCTGCCATTAGCACAATCTGATCGGTAGAGGGATCTGCCATATGCTGCAATTGTTCGAGTAAATAAGCAGATTTGCTGTACTCAGCTTGCATTAAAAAAAGAGTCGAATTTGACATATTGATTTACCAGTAAAGCACGTGTTCAAAATTTCTTAAAAATTCAGAATTTAATTCTACAAATTCAAGTTCGTGCTGTGTTTGCAAAACAAAAGCATGTTGCTGTTGATGGCGTTCAATATAAATAGGGCTAAGGTCATAAAACTCAAAACTATCAACCATATTTGACGCGAGTTTAAAAGGATGATTTAAGGCATCAAAAGCGACATCATTTTTGAGTAAGCTTAAAGCGGCATCTTTCAGTAGCACTTTGACCTGACAGCCAAATGTAGCAAGTACCATAGTTGCAGACAGACTTTCATTGCTCTGTGTATGCATAAGATTGGCTTGGGTTAAAATAACAAGAACAGTTTTCACAGAACTACCTTTTAAAAACAACAAAGCACATGTGTAAAGGCTCTAAAATTGAACTAAACGCGTGGTATTTTGAACGGCATCGGCAAACTCCCCTAGACCAACCAACTCAAAGCCCGATGCTAGATTAAATTGTGAGAGTTGATGGCGCTCAGCATTGTCTTGGTCTGTAATGCCACGAGCCAATGCCGCACTTACACAGACAGGTAACCGAATACCCAGTTTTTGCCATTCCTGAGAGAGTTGACGTTGATCATCAGGGCACCAGTTGAGGGTATTTGCGACCATAACCGCATCTTGATAGAAAAATACCCGAAACTCTTGTTGAGCTGCTTGTAATGCTTGTGCTATTCCTAGCGCATGCCAAGCCAACACGGAGTGTGGAGGAGCGGTGACGAGAATTAGGGTGCTCATAACAAATCACTTTACAAAGAATATGGTTGTGCACTCACTTGAAACTGGAATGGTAAACCATGGAAAATGAACAATAGCTAAGAGTATATAATGATTTTAGATGATAATTAAATGAAATAGATGTTTTTTATTTAATTTTAATAATAAAAACAATATCTTA